>NZ_JAQJCQ010000007.1:0-260645 GCF_038442435.1 Xanthomonas protegens
TACGGCGTTCTCAAATCGGGCACTGCGTTCGACCCGAAAAGAGGCCTTGCCTGCTAGGGGGTAAGACGGTATCTACGGTATCTGCGCCATCCCGCAACGCCAGCGCTACGCGAGCAAGCCGTGCAACTTGGCGTACTGCAGCAGCATGATGGTCTTGGCGTCGGCGATCTCGCCGGTGTCGATCATCGCCAGCGCGGCATCCAGCGCCAGCTCCAGCACGTCGATTTCTTCGCCCTCGGCGGCCACGCCACCGCCGGCACCGACCTTGTCGCGGTCCACGTATTCGCCCACGAAGAAGTACAGCCGCTCCGTCACCGAACCGGGACTCATGAACGCCTCGAACACCTTGCGCACGTTCTCGATCCGGTAGCCGGTTTCCTCTTCGGTTTCCTTGCGGATGCAGGTCTCCGGATCATGGCGATCGAGCAGGCCGGCGCAGGCCTCGATCAGCATGCCGTCGGGATTGCCGTTGAGCAGGGTCGGCAAGCGGAACTGGCGAGTCAGCATCACCGTGCCCTTGGCGCGGCTGTACAGCAGGATCGTCGCGCCGTTGCCGCGGTCGTAGGCCTCGCGCGTGAGCGCCTGCCAGCTGCCGTCGTGACGCTGGAAATCGAAGCTGACCTTGCGCAGCACGTACCAGTTGTCCGACAGCACTTCGATGTTGGTGACGCGCACGCGTGGGTTGCCGGAAACGAAGGAAGGGTCCAAGCGAAACTCCAAGGGACAAGGGGCACGGCAGGCCGCAGGCGCGGCACCCGCCACACCTCTGCCGCCGTTCGACCGGGCAGTGTAGCCAGCACGAACACGTGCGCGCCGGCACGGGGTGCGCTTTGCGCAGCCGACCACACTGCCTCGGTGCCGCCGTCCGCATCGGGCTGCCGCCCCCAGCCAGGCTCCCGATTGCGTGCGCCGCAGCCGACCCGCACAATCGTCACACTTCGTAGACAGGGGGCGTCATGGAAGATCGTCGTCGCGTGGGCGCAGGCCGCGCACACCGCAGCACACCCGAACCGTTCTGGGCGCGCACCCGCGCCATCGCGCTGTATCCGCTGCGCGGCGGCGCGCTGTACGCGCTGATCGCGCTGACCCTGTGCAGCCTGCTGGGCATGCTGCCCGGCATCGGCTGGATCCTGGGCATCGTCACCACCCTGGCGATCTACAAGTACGCCTTCGAGATCCTGCGGCACACCGCCGACGGCTACCTGGACGCGCCGGAACGCGGCTTCGACATCGGCGACGGTGTGGTGCTGCGGCTGCTGGCGATGATGATCCTGCTCGGCGTGGCGGTGTTCGCCGCGCTGCTGCTGACCGGGCCGGTCGGCGGCCTGCTGATGCTGCTGGCGGTGGTGCTGCTGCAGCCGGGCATCCTGATTTCCCTGGCGATGGACGGCAGCCTGCGCCGCGCGCTGAACCCGGCGGTGTCGATCGGCCTGGCGCTGCGCATCGGCTGGCCGTACCTGGCCGCGTTCGGCCTGCTGTTCGTGATCCAGGCCAGCGCGCTGGGCGCCGCCGCCTGGCTGCAGCGCGCCCTGCCGCCACTGGTCGCCGACCTGGCGGTCACCGTGGTGACGATCTGGGGCCTGTTCGCCGCCTTCCACCTGATGGGCTATCTGGTCTACCAGTACCACGCCGTGCTGGGCTACGAACCGGCCACCGCTGCGGCCAACGCCTTCGCCCGCCACGACCCGGACCAGCGCGTGCTCGACGAGGCCGAACAACTGGTGCGCGACGGCCACACCGACGACGCGCTGCAGGTGCTGCGCAGCGAAGTGCGCACCCGCGCGGTGAGCCTGGGCGTGCACGAGCTGTACCAGCGCCTGCTGCGCGGCAGTGCGCGCCACGACGAACGCCGCGAACATACCCGCCAGTACATCCACCGGCTGCTGCAAGAGAAGCAGGAACGGCGTGCACTGGCCTTGCAGCGCGAGGCGCTGGATGCCGATCCCGACTTCGCGCCGCTGCTGCCGGAACAGGCCACGCTGCTGGCCGAACGCGCGCAGCTGGCGGGCCAGTTCCGGCTCGCCGCCGACGGCCTGCAGGCCGCGCTGCGTGCCTGGCCGAGGGCACCGGAACACAGCGCCTGGTCGCTGCAGGCCGCCTTGCTGCTTGCAGAACGCTTCGGCGAGGACGCGCAGGCGCGCGGCCTGCTGGAACACGCGCTGAGCAGCTGCGACGACGAGGCGCAACGCGGCAAGCTGCAGGCGGCGTTGCGTGCGGTGACGATCGCGCCGGTCTAGCGCGTCCTGCGGTGCGCGGAGCGGGACGCGGCAAGCGCCCCGCACGCACCAGGCAGCGCGCTCAGGCGTTGGCCAACAGGAACCGCGCCTTGTCCGCCTGCGGCAGATCCGGATAGCGCACGATCAGCCCCTCCAGCAGGCGCCGCCACTCCGCCGTGGCCTGGCGTTCGCCATGGCCCAGCGCGAGCCGGAACCAGGCCTGCGCCTGCTGCTCGCGCGGCGAGACCGCATCCTGCGCCAGCAGCGTCTCGGCCTCGGCCAGCATCCCCAGCGCCATCCAGCGCGCGAACAACGCCGCACGCGTCGGCGCATCCAGATCGCCGGCCGCGTGCAGCACTCCCGCCTGCTGCCGCGCCTCCTGGGGTGATGCGGCCGACAGGCGCAACAGCTCCAGCGCCCGTGCCCGCGCTGTCGCGGCCTGGCCGGCATTGGCGGCCAGGCGGTAGCGTGCCAGCGCCACATCGAAGCGCCGCGGCGCTTCCACGGCCAGCGCGTCCAGCAATGCACCGGCCTGGACGTGCTCCAGCCGGCCCAGGTGCGCCTGCGCACGCGCCCAGCGGTCGTCGACCGCTGCGCCGCCATCGTCGCGCAGAAAGGCCTCGCGCGTCTGTCCGGTTGCCACCAGCACAGCACCGAGCAGCGCGCCGACCACCAGGCCGCCGGCATGCGCGTCGAAGCCGATGCCGGCATCGTAGTTGAACAGCAGGTTGTACAGCTCCCAGCCCAGCCACAGCGGCAACAGCGCGATCGCCGGTGCACGCACGTAGTCGAACAGCACCGCCACCCAATAGAAGAAGCGCACCGGCCGCCGTCCCCAGACCACGCAGAACGCGCCCATCAGCGCCGCGATGGCGCCGGAGGCGCCGAGGCCCGCCCCTGCCTCGCCCCAGCGCCACCAAAGGCTCACCGCGCTGGAGCCGAACGCACCGAGCAGGTACACCGCCAGGAATCGCCAGCCGCCGATCGCGCCTTCCAGCAAGGTGCCCAGCGCCAGCAGGAACACCATGTTGCCGACCAGGTGCAGGACGTCGGCATGCAGGAAGGCCGACGTGAGCATGCGAGCCGGCGCCCATTCGGAACTGCGCTCCACATGGCGCAGGGTGAACACGCGCTGCAGCAGCGTGTCGTAGCGCGCGCGCAACGGCGCCCAGGCCTGTTGCGCATCCGCATCCGCGAACGCCGTGCCGTCGCGCATGGCCTGCACGAAGCGCACGTCGTGCACGGTGGCGGCGGCGACGAAGGCCGGCCGCTCCGCCGCCGGCACCTGCTGCAGCCGTGCCAGCGCGTCGCGCTGACCGCTGTGCTCCAGATAGCGCGCATAGGCCGGCGCTTCCAGCGCGCCGAGTCCGGAGTCCAGGTAGACGCGCAGCGCCTGCCGTAGCTGCGCCGCGTCGTGGCGTTGCCAGCCGACGTAGACCGCGACGTTGAGCAGGATCAGCAGCAGCGTGACCAGCGGGAAATTCTCCCGCGACAGCGGCTTGTGCAGCGGCAGGATCAACATCGAAGAACGTCCATGTGCGGGGCCGCGCCAGCTTCGGCCATCGCCCGCGGGTGCGCAAGCCGCAGGCACGCGCTAGCATCGCCACCCCGCTCCACCGCAGTCGCACCGATGAGCCGCTGGCGTCCCCCTGCCGAAAAAAGCACCGCCCTGATCACCCCGGAAGGCCATGCCCGGCTCAAGGCCGAGCTGGAGGAACTGTGGCGGGTGCGCCGCCCCGAGGTGGTCAAGGCGCTGGCCGCGGCGGCGGCCGAGGGCGACCGCTCGGAGAACGCCGAGTACACCTACCGCAAGAAGCAACTGGGCGAGATCGACCGCCGCGTGCGCTACCTGAGCAAGCGCCTGGAAGCGCTGCGCGTGGTCGCCGAGGCGCCGTCCGACCCGCAGGCGGTGTTCTTCGGCGCGCACATCGAACTGGAGGATGCCGACAGCGGCGAACTGCGCCGCTACCGCATCGTCGGCCCGGACGAGACCGACGCGGCGCGCGGCTGGATCAGCATCGATTCGCCGCTGGCGCGGGCGCTGCTGAAGAAGCGCGTCGACGACGAAGTGGAAGCGCAGCTGCCCGGCGGCCGCCACAGCTTCGTGGTGGTGGCGGTGGACTACGCCGCGCCGTGAGCGCGCGGCGCCGTGGCGCCACGCATGCCGCCGACTGCAGCGTCAGAGCACCCGCAGATCCAGCGGCTTTGCCGACAACGCCTGCGCCGGCAGCGCATCGCCGAACAGGTCGTGCTCGTCGCTGTCGGTGATCTCCACCTGCACCAGATCGCCCGGCTTCAACCCGAGTTCGCCGCCGTTCTGGATATGCACCAGACCGTCGATCTCCGGCGCATCGGCCTTGGAGCGCGCCACCGCGATGCCGTCCTCCAGCAGGTCGACCAGGCACTCCTGCACGCTGCCGATCTTGGCTTCCAGGCGCGCTGCGGAAATCGCCGCCTGCCGCTCCATGAAGCGCGCCAGCCGCTCCTGCTTGAGTTCCTCCGGCACCGGATCCGGCAACGCGTTGGCGCTGGCGCCTTCCACCGGCGAATAGGCGAACGCACCGACGCGGTCGAGCTGCGCTTCGTCGAGAAAATCCAGCAACTGCTCGAACTCGGCGTCTGTCTCGCCGGGGAAGCCGACGATGAAGGTCGAACGCAGGGTGATCTCCGGGCACAGCGCGCGCCAGCGCTGCACGCGCTCCAGGGTGCGCTCCACCGCGCCCGGCCGCTTCATCAGCTTGAGGATGCGCGGGCTGGCGTGCTGGAACGGGATGTCCAGGTACGGCAGCAGCTTGCCCTCGGCCATCAGCGGAATCACGTCGTCCACGTGCGGGTACGGATACACGTAATGCAGACGCGCCCACGCGCCCAGTTCCGACAGGCCCTCGCACAGCGCCTTCATCCGCGTCTGGTAGCTGCGGCCGCGCCACTCGCGCTCGGCGTACTTCAGGTCAACGCCATAGGCCGAGGTGTCCTGCGACACCACCAGCAACTCGCGCACCCCGCCCTTGACCAGGCGTTCGGCCTCGCGCAGCACCTCGTCGACCGGCCGCGACACCAGGTCGCCGCGCATCGACGGAATGATGCAGAAGCTGCAGCGGTGATTGCAGCCTTCGGAAATCTTCAGGTAGGCGTAGTGGCGCGGGGTCAGCTTGACGCCGATGTCGTCCTCGTTGCTGCCACGACCGCGCGGCAACAGGTCCACGAACGGATCGTGACGCGGCGGCAGCGCCGCATGCACCGCTTCCATCACGCTCTGGTAGTCCTGCGGACCGGACACCGCCAGCACGTCCGGATAGGCCGCGCGGATCTGCTCCGAGCGCTTGCCCAGGCAGCCGGTGACGATGACCTTGCCGTTCTCGGCCATGGCCTCGCCGATCGCCTCCATCGACTCGGCCACCGCCGAATCGATGAAACCGCAGGTGTTGACCACCACCACGTCGGCCGCGTCGTAGCTGGGCACGATCGCATAGCCCTCCACGCGCAGCTGGGTGAGGATGCGTTCGGAATCGACAAGGGCCTTCGGGCAGCCAAGGCTGACGAAGCCGACTTTGGGGGTCGCGAGAGACATTGGGGCCGGGGTCCGGGGGCCTGGGAGAAAAACAGCGCGCGAAGTATACCGGGCCGTGGCCGCCGGCGCGGCGGCGACCGGCTGTGCGCCCGCTCACCCCGGCTTAGCCTGGGCGATGGATAATCGCCGCTCCCCCACTCCACAGGACTCCCCGCATGGGCCACTGGACCACCCTCGACAACGCTCACGGCCAGGTTTCCGCCTGGCACGCCCTGCCCGAGGGCACGCCGCGCGGCGGCCTGGTCGTCATCCAGGAGATCTTCGGAGTGACCGACTACATCCGCGAGGTCGCCGACCGCTACGCCGCGCACGGCTACGAGGTGCTGGCGCCGGCGCTGTTCGATCCGGTCGAGAAGGACGCGCAACTGGCCTACGACCAGGACGGCGTGCACAAGGGCCTGGAGCTGGTCGGCGCGCTCGGCTTCGACCGCGCCCTGGACATCGTGCAGGCGGCCGCGCAGGCGCTGGCGCCGGCCGGCAAGGTCGGCACGCTTGGCTACTGCTGGGGCGGCAGCGTCGCGCTGCTGTCGGCGCTGCGCCTGGGCCTGCCCTCGGTGAGCTATTACGGCGGCCGCAACACCCAATTCCTGGACGAAACGCCGAAGGCGCCGGTGCTGTTCCACTTCGGCGCACAGGACGGCAGCATCCCGGCGGAGTCGATCCAGCAGCACCGCGAAAAGCTGCCGCAGATGCAGACCTTCGTGTACCCGGCCGGGCACGGCTTCGACCGCCATGTGGACCCGAACCACTACGACGCCGACAGCGCCGAGCTCGCCCGCGAACGCAGCCTGGCGTTCCTCGCCGAGCACCTGGGCTGAGCCGCGCCATGGCCGAGTTCGTCCTCGACCCGCGACTGCAGGCCGACAGCGCGTTCGTCGCCGACGGGCCGCTGTCGCAGGTGCGGCTGATGGACGATGCCCGCTTCCCGTGGCTGCTGCTGGTGCCGCGAGTGGCCGAGGCCAGCGAATGGATCGACCTGGACGGTGGCCAGCAGCGCCTGCTGCTGGCCGAGATCAACCAGCTCTCGCAACTGCTGCGGCAGGAGCCGGGCGTGCAGAAGCTCAACATCGGCGCGCTGGGCAACGTGGTGCAACAGCTGCACGTGCATGTGCTGGGGCGGCACCCGGACGATGCGGCGTGGCCCGGCCCGGTGTGGGGCAGCGGCACGGCGCAGCGCCTGCCCGCCGAAGAACTGCAGGCGCGTGTTGCGGCGTGGCGCCAGCGGCTACGATAGGCGCCCTTTTTGCGGAAGCCGCGCCCCCATGAAATCCAATGTGATCGCCGCCATAGTGCTGATCGTGATCGGCCTGGTGTTCCTGGCCAACAACCTGGGCTGGACCAACCTGAGCCTGGGCCGGCTGATCGCCACCTGGTGGCCGGCGATCCTGGTCGCGGTCGGCGTCGGCATGCTGTTCGGCCGCGGCAAGTAGGTGGGGCCGGGATTGGGGATTTGGGAGTGGGGATTCGTGAGAGCGATCCCCACTCCAGCCACATGTGTCGCGCGAGCGGCTTGCTGGAGCGCCCCCTAGGGCCGCCGTGTCGCGGCCGCTGGCTCAGCGGCGGACGTTGACCACGCGGGTGCCGGCGATCAGGTCGTGCAGGCAGCGCTTGTCCTGGCGGAAGATGAACAGCGCGTCCACCAGGGCGTAGATGCCGCCCACGATCGGCACCAGCGAGATCGCCTGGGTCGGCAGATAGCGCAGCGCGATCAGGCGCCAGAACGGCGGCTGCCCACCGTCCAGGTCGGCGATGCGGATCCACAGCAGCTTCTTGCCCCAGGTCTGGCCGCTCTTGGCCAGCGGGTAGCCCTGCACCAGCAGGAAGATCACCATGCCCAGCACGCCGTAGCCGAGGGTGGTCAGGAACGGCACCTGCACGCCGCTGCGCGCGGCGTCCATGACCTTGCCGAAATAGCCGGTCAGCGCCGCCACCGGCAGGAACGTCGCGATCGAGATCACGCCGTCGATCAGCGCCGCGCCGAGGCGCTCGCCGCGTCCGGCCAGGACCTCACCGTCGGCGATGCCCGGCAGCGCGGGCGGCAATGCCGCGTCGGGGGCCTGGTAGGGATTGGGGTCGTTCATTGCGCGCTCCTTGTGCTGTCGGAAAGAAGGGAGTGGGAGATCAGGTCTTGGGCAGGGTCACGCCGGTCTGGCCCTGGTACTTGCCGCCGCGGTCCTTGTAGCTGGTCTCGCAGACGTCGTCGGCATCGGACTGGAAGAACAGCATCTGCGCCACGCCTTCGTTGGCGTAGATGCGCGCCGGCAGCGGCGTGGTGTTGCTGAACTCCAGGGTCACGTGGCCTTCCCACTCCGGCTCCAGCGGAGTGACGTTGACGATGATGCCGCAGCGCGCGTAAGTGCTCTTGCCCAGGCACACCACCAGGGTGTCGCGCGGGATGCGGAAGAATTCCACCGTGCGCGCCAGCGCGAAGCTGTTGGGCGGGATGATGCACTCGTCGGCCTCGATGTCGACGAAGCTCTTGGGGTCGAAGTGCTTGGGGTCGACGATGGTCGAGTTGATGTTGGTGAACACCTTGAACTCGCGCGAGCAGCGCACGTCGTAGCCGTAGCTGGAGGTGCCGTAGCTGACGATGCGCTGGCCGTCGACCTGTTTGACCTGGCCCGGCTCGTAGGGCGCGATCATGCCGTGCTGTTCGGACATGCGGCGGATCCAGCGGTCGCTCTTGATGCTCATGGGGGTTCCTGATGCCGGTGGCGGCGGCCGCAGCCTGCGCGCCGGGAGCGCGGCCGACCGATGGGGCCGGCCGCAATGACCGGCGATTCTAGCCGGTCGCGGGGCGTTCGCGGCAGGCGCCGCGCGCCGCTCAGCGCAACGCCGCGGAGATCGGGATGGCGGCGCGCGGGCGCTTGCGCAGTTCCTCGGTCAGGCGCTGCGCGGTGGCAAGGTAGGCCTGCGCCGCGGCCGAGTCCGGTGCCGCGGCCACCACCGGAGTGCCGGCGTCGCCCTGCTCGCGGATCGCGATCGCCAGCGGCAGCGACCCCAGCAGCGGTACGCCGTACTGCTGCGCCATGCGCTGGCCGCCGCCCTCGCCGAACAGGTGCTCGACATGGCCGCACTGGCTGCAGGTGTGCACCGCCATGTTCTCGACGATGCCCAGCACCGGCACCTCGACCTTCTCGAACATCTTCAGCGCCTTCTTCGCATCCAGCGTGGCGATGTCCTGCGGGGTGGTGACGATCACCGCGCCGGCCACCGGGATCTTCTGCGCCAGGGTCAGCTGGATGTCGCCGGTGCCGGGCGGCAGGTCGATCAGCAGGTAGTCCAGGTCGTCCCACAGGGTGTCGGCGAACAGTTGGGTCAGCGCCGAGGTCGCCATCGGGCCGCGCCAGATCATCGGCGTGTCCTGGTCCACCAGCAGCCCGATCGACATCGCCTCGATGCCGAAGGCGCGCATCGGCTCGATGCTCTTGTCGTCCGGACTGTCCGGGCGTCCGCTCAGGCCGAGCATGGCCGGCACGCTGGGGCCGTAGACGTCGGCATCCAGCACGCCGACGCGCGCGCCCTGGCGCTGCAGGGCCAGGGCCAGGTTCACGGCAGTAGTGGACTTGCCCACCCCGCCCTTGCCGGAGCCGACGGCGACGACATTGCGGATGCGCGGGTGCGGGGCGAGCTTGGGCTGGACGGCGTGGGCGGGGAGACGCGGGCGATCGGTCATCGGAAAACTCAACAAGAAAGCGTCGGCGACGCAGGCCAGGCATGCGCGCGACGGAAAGGAAACCATGGACCGCACACGGCGCCGCGGGCAGCGGCAGCGGCGCGGGCCGCACAGACACATGACTATACAAGTGCACCGACGCACGGTCCTGCGCCGCGGGCGACGCGAGCGCTGGCGGATTTTGCGCAAATGCCGCGCGGTGCGGCCTGCGACAGACCTTTCGCCTCCGCCATCGCGCGCTTGGACACCGGCCCGCGCAGACGCCGGGATTGCGGCGCGCTATGCCGATGCGGCGATCACCCGTACTTGCACGCCCCACGATGGCGAGTCGCGCTCACCGAAATGGTGCGTCGGCGACCGCGCCGCGCTGCCGGCGGTGCCGGGATCGCCCCGTCGTCGCAGGCCTTCAGCGGCACGCCCCGCCACGCCCCACATTCGTTCAGCAACCTATACAACGAATGCCCCGCAATGGTGCAAAGCAACGCGGAACTTGTCTACGCCGCTGCCACGGCCCGGCGTTCGCCGACATTTCCTGCCTGATCGCCGCAGTTTTTGTTGGTAGACGAAAAAAGTGACACCCATGTACAAACCGCGTTAAGTCCGTGTTACGTTTGGGTTGATCGCAGGACGCGATCCCACTTTCAAGGCACACGTCGCGGCACGAGGCCCCTCGCCTTATCGATTGATTTTCGGGGAAGAGAAAGATGACTGTCCGTCATACTCGTAGTTTCAAGCACAGCCACCTGAGTGCCGCGCTGGCCTCCGCCATGCTTGTCCCGGCCGCGTTCGCCGCCTTCGCGCAGGACGCCACGACCGACGACAAGACCGATAAAGCGACGAATCTCGACAAGATCACCGTCACCGGATCGCTGATCCCGCAGACCGAGATCGAGACCGCCACCCCGGTCACCACGATCAACGCCGAAGAAATCAAGGCGCGCGGCTTCAGCACCGTCGCCGACGTGCTGCAGAAGAGCTCGTTCGCCACCGGCGGCGTGCAGGGCGGGCAGAGCTCGGGCACCTTCACCCAGGGCGCGAAGACGGTGAGCCTGTTCGGCCTGCCGCCGGGCTACGTGAAGTACCTGATCGACGGCCGTCCGATGTCGAACTACCCGGCGCTGTACAACGGCAGCGACACGTTCAACAACATCAGCGGCATTCCGATCGACCTGGTCGACCGCATCGAAATCCTGCCGGGCGGCCAGTCGTCGCTGTACGGCTCCGATGCGATCGCCGGCGTGATCAACGTCATCCTGAAGAAGAAGATGGACGGCGCGGTGTTCAGCATCCGCGGCGGCGGCTTCTCCGAGGGCGGCGGCAGCAATTTCCGCACCACCTTCGCCGACGGCTGGACCTCGGCCGATGGCCGCACCAGCATCCTGGGCGGCGTGCAGTACGAAGAGAAGGATCCGATCTGGGCCTACCAGCGCAGCCAGACCAAGCAGTTCAACACGCAGGGCTACAACGCCCAGCTGCCGAGCCGCGACTTCCTGGTCTACAGCCCGTTCACCAGCTACAAGTTCCTCGACCCGAACAACTGCAACAACGTGTCCGGCCTGTTCGGCGGCACGGAAGGGCTGCAGCGGCGTCGGGGCTTCGGCGACGAGTACTACTGCGGCTCCAAGTACACCCCGGGCTACCGCACCCTGGACAGCGGCACCAAGTCGCTGCAGGCCTACCTGCACGGCACCCATGACCTGAACGACAACGTGCAGCTGTACGGCGACGTGCTCTACAGCCACGACGAGGTCAAGTACAACGCCGGCTCCAACTACATCTGGTGGGGCACCGCTGCCGACTTCGGTTATTACTACGATCCGAACGTGGGCGACCTGCTGAACCTGCAGCGCGCGTTCGCGCCGGAAGAAATGGGCATCAACGGCATCAAGGACACGATGAGCCGCAACAAGAGCGACTCGGTACGCGTGACCTTCGGCGCCCAGGGCCAGCTCGGCCAGTCGAGCTGGGACTACGATGCCGGCGTCACCTACACCCAGTACAAGCTGGAAGAGCGCCAGCTGGTCCGCTACAAGAACGCGATCGACCAGTTCTTCGTGAACCGTGTGCTGGGTCCGCAGCTCGGCCTGGATCCGCTGTACGGCGCCTACCCGGTGTACTCGCCGAACTACGCGGCGTTCTACTCGCCGATCAGCCAGGCGGACTTCGCCAGCTTCACCGGCCAGGCCACCAACAAGAGCAAGACCTCCGACGGCATGATTCGCGTGCAGGCCACCAACGGCAAGCTGTTCAGCCTGCCCGGCGGCGACGCGGGCCTGGCCGTGGTCGGCGAGTACGGCAAGCAGAAGTGGGACTACGCGCCGGATCCGGTGATCCTCAACGGCGAAGTCTGGGGCCTGACCTCGGTGGCCGGCGGCGGTCAGCGCGACCGCTACGCGCTGACCTCGGAACTGCGCATGCCGGTGTTCGACCCGCTGACCATCACCCTGGCCGGCCGTTACGACGCGTTCAAGGCAAGTGGCCGCACCATCGACAAGCCGACCTACAGCATCTCGCTGGAGTACCGTCCGTTCGAAACCCTGCTGCTGCGCGGCAAGTACGGCACCGCGTTCCGCGCGCCGACCCTGTCCGACCTGTACCAGGGCCAGAGCGGCTACTACAACAGCGTCGTCGACTACTACCAGTGCGCGCGCCGCGGCTATCTGCCGGGCAACACCGACAACTGCCCGGCGGCCTTCTCCAGCCGTCAGTTCCGCGGGACGCAGTCGGGCAACCTGGACCTGAAGCCGATCAACGCCGATGTGTGGAGCGCGGGCTTCGTGTGGTCGCCGGTGGACCGCATGGCGCTGACCGTCGACTACCTCAACTGGGACATCAGCGATGAGGTGACCCAGCAGAGCGCCGACGGCCTGAGCCTGCAGGACTACCGCTGCCGCGCCGGTATCGACGATGCCGCCTCGGCGCTGTGCCAGGCCACGTTCTCCCAGGTCACCCGCAACGCCGCCGGCCAGATCACCAACATCTACACGCCGAAGATCAACGTCTCCAACCAGAAGCTGGAAGCGGTCACCGCCTCGTTCCGCTATGGCTACGACTTCGGTCGCTGGGGCGACCTGAGCACCATCGCCAGCTACAGCGAGAACCTGCGCCACAAGTACGTGCGCTACACGGGCGATACGCCGGTGGACCTGCTGAACGATCCGTACTGGAGCACCGACCCGAAGCGCAAGGCCGACGCGTCGCTGACCTGGGACATCGGCAAGTTCTCGACCACCTGGTACGCGAGCTGGTTCGACAAGACCCCGAACTACGCGGCGACCGTCGCACCGGCCGGCTATGCCTCCCCGCGCGCCGGCAAGCTGCCGTCGCACATCACCCACAACGCCAGCGTGACCTACAAGGCGTTCGAGGGCATGGAGCTGTCGCTGATGATGACCAACGTGTTCAACAAGATGCCGCCGCTGGACAAGTCCTACCCGGGCAGCGCGCAGTGGGCGTACAACGATTACAACTTCGACGTGTACGGCCGTGCGTACTACCTGGAAATGCGTTACTCGTTCGGCAAGTAAGCCGACGCGCATGTCCTCACAGAGCCCACCCGCAAGGGTGGGCTTTTTTTTGCCTCGCATTCGCGGTCTGCCCGGTCATTCCATCCATTGCAGGCGTCCTCCCGCGCTGCGCGTCGGCGAGCTGCATCGGGCACGCGTGATCTGCGCACGACAGCGTTCCGGCGCCGTGGCCGTTGGCGCCGTCAGCCCATGCTGTAATCGCGCCCAGCGCATCCGTCGTCGCCGAGACGCCCCCTCCTCGTCGCCGCATCCGATGCCGCAATGCATCCCGTGGAGATACCCGACATGCCGCGTCGCGACTTCGATCCCGCCACCTTCGCCGCGGATGGGCGGCCGGCAACCCAGGCACGGCTGTTCGATGCGGACACGCCGCCGCCGTGGCACGGCGTCGTCGCCGGCGCAGCCCTGGGTGGCGCAGTCACCGTCCTGACCTACGGCACCGATGCGATCGGAGACGGCCCGCCGCGCCACGTCCATCCGTACGACGAAACCTTCGTGGTGCTGGTTGGACGCGCGCGGTTCTTCGTCGGCGACAGCACGCTCGAGGCGACGGCCGGAGACGTGGTCTTCGGTCCCGCCGGCGTGCCGCACCGGTTCGAGAACCTGGGTCCTGGCCGTCTGCAGACGCGGGACATCCATCATTCGCCGACCTGGATCCAGACCGATCTGGACTAGGCGAGGCCAGCCGCGCGCGTTGCGGCAAGGTCGTCGCACGCAGGAGCGCCACGCAAGAAGCGCGCAGCGCTCACCGCTCCGCGCTACGCCTGCACCACGCGCCAGCGTGCGCGCCGGATACCACAGCGACCGATCACGGAGTGGTAGAGACCGGCCGCGCGGGCGGGTCCAGTGGTTACGGATAGAACGCCGACAACAGCGCCTTCAGGTCCTGCAGATCCTCGCCGTAGCGTTGCCAGCGGCCCATGTAGGAACGCGTCATCGACGTGCGCACCTGCACCACGCTGGCGGTCGCCACCGGCGCCTGGTTCTGCTCGAAGCGCAGGCAGGCGTCGTCCCATGGCAGGCCGCAGAACTCCAGCAGGCGGCGCGTGGTCGGCTCCTGCGCGTTCACCAGGTCCTCGTAGCCGACCTGCAGGATGCGTTGCGGCAGCACCGCGTTCCAGTGCGCCATCAGCCGGTCGAACATCAGGAAGTAGCGGCCGACATCCATCAGGTCGAACGAGTAGTCGTAGTACGGCGAGGACAGCGCGAACAGCTGGCGGAAATTGCTCAGGCAGGTGTCCATCGGATCGCGCCGCAGGCACACGATCTTCGCCTTCGGCAGGGCGCGCGCGATGTGGCCGGCGTAGAGGAAGTTGTGCGGCAGCTTGTCCACGAAGCGCGGCTTCAGCGCGGTGCCGGGCCGCGTGGACTCGACATAGCCGCGGCCGAGCGCGCGCCAGTCCAGCCCCTGCACCTGGCTCAGCGTGGCTTCGTCGAGGATCTCCGGCGACGGCGTGCCGGTCAGGCGCTTGAGCACCACCGAGAAGTTCTGCAGTTCCCCCGCCGAGTGCACCTGCGGATGGCTGGACAGGATCCGGTCCACCAGCGTGGTGCCGCTGCGCGGCATGCCGATCACGAAGATCGGCTCCTCGCTCTCGAAGCCCGCCACCGGCGCATCATCGGCGCGGAAGCTGCGATGCAGGGCCTCGAACAGGCGCGCATCGCGCTCGGAGGTGTAGCCGCGCGCACGCTTGTGCACCGACTTGCCCTGCACATAACCGCGGAACGCCGCGCGGTAGTCGCCGAGGTCTTCGTACTCCTTGGCCAGCGCCAGGTTCAGGTGCAGCACCGCGTCCGGATCGTCGCCGGCCGACGCCAGCGCGGCGCCCAGCAGCGCCAGGTTGTTCTCCTCCGGCGTCCACTTGCGCAGTTGCGACAGCGACAGGTACACCTTCCAGTAGCGCGGCTCCAGCGCCAGGCAGGCGCGGTATTCGGCCTCGGCCTCCTGCAGCCGTCCGGAGAACAGCAGCGAGGTGCCCAGGTTGTAGCGGAAGCTGGCCTGCTGCGGCGCCGCCTGCACCGCACGCGTGAACGCCTGCAGCGAGGCGGCATGTTCGTTGACCTGGCTGTAGACCACGCCCAGCGTGTCCAGCGTATGCGCGTCGGTGGGCTGCAGCGCCATCGCCTGATCGGCGAAGCGGTGCGCATCCTGCAGGAACCGCCCCATCGCCAACACGCGCGCCAGTTGCGCCGCGTAGTCGGCGCGTTCGGGATTGAGGGTCGCGGCCTGGTGCAGATGCGCCGCGGCGACCTGCATCTGCTGCAATTCCAGCGCCGCCACGCCCGCGACGAAATGCACGCCCGGATGCTGCGGCAAGGCCTGCAGCAGATGCTGCGCGATCCGCAGCGCGTGCGGCCAGTCGCTGCGGTTGAGCGCCGCGATGGCCTGGTTGTAGAGCTGAACCTGTTCGCTCATGGATGCGCCCGATCTCCCCTGGAAGGCTGGCCGCGGCGGCAGGCAGGCAGGCGCGGCGGACTCCGATTATGACCGCAGCGCAGCATTCGCGCGCATGCGCGGTGGCTGCCGCCGGCGGCTCGCCGCACACCCGGCCGCAAGGCGAGCGCGGAACGAAACGGGCTCGCCCTGGTGCAAACCACGCGGCGACAAGGGCTTGCGTCACGTGTCGTGCAAGCGCAACCGCCGCGGCGGCCTCTTCTACAGCAAGCCCGCTTCAAAAACATGTCATGTAACGCAAATTTTTCGTTACTTTTCCGATTCGTTCATGCTACGGTCAAGAAACGTGAAACGGACCTCACACTCTCTACACGTACCTGTCCAGGAAGGGACCCGGGTACTGCACATGCATCTAGGGGAAATTTGTCAATGTCAGTCAAAGCACCGACTCCCAAGCGGAGTCTTCTGGTCGTTGCTGTGTCCGCCATTCTGGCCCTGCCCGTCGCACCGGCGCTGGCGCAAAGCCAGACCCCGAGCGAGGAATCGGAAACGGAACAACTGACCGAGGCCACCGGCGCCAAGGCGCATACCCTGGAGAAGGTGACGGTGACCGGTTCGCGCATCCAGCGCACCGAAGTCGAGGGCCCCTCGCCCGTCACCATCATCTCCGCCACCCAGATCGAGCGCGAAGGCTTCAACACCGTCTTCGACGCGCTGAGCACGCTCACCCAGGCCTCGGGCTCCACCCAGAACGAGCTGTTCCAGGGCGGCTTCACCCCCAACGCCAGCGTGATCAACCTGCGCGGTCTCGGCCCCGGCCGTACCCTGCTGCTGATCAACGGCCGCCGCGCCGCGGACTACCCGCTGCCGTACAACGGCCAGAGCAACTTCGCCAACTTCGGCAACATCCCGGCCGCGGCGGTCGATCGCATCGAGATCCTCGCCGGCGGCGCCTCGGCCATCTACGGCTCCGATGCGGTCGCCGGCGTGGTCAACGTCATCCTCAAGACCAACTACGAGGGCGACCTGGTCAAGCTGCGCGGCAGCACCCTGACCCGCGGCGGCGGCGACGTCGGCGACTTCCAGTGGATCGGCGGCAAGACCGGCGACCGCTGGAGCCTGACCTACGCCTTCGAGTACACCGCCGGCGAGCCGCTGTACGGCTACCAGCGCGACTTCATGGATTCGGCGCTGGACAACCCGTTCCCGCCGGCCTTCGTCGGCATCCAGCCGACCGGCACCATGCGCGTGCGCCGCCGGACCGGCTCGACCACCAACTCCTACTTCGCGCCGCCGGCCGGCGCCTGCGAACAGTTGGGCGACGAGTGGGTGCGCTGGAACTACCGCACCGCCAGCGCCGCCGGCGCCATCACCAACCTCGGCCAGGCCTGCGGCACCTTCAAGGATCCGGCCTACCAGACCATCCGCAACGAGAACAACGACCTGTCCGGCTACGCCTACGGCACCTTCGACTTCGAAGGCGGCATGCAGGGCTGGGCCAGCCTGCAAGCCTGGTCGTCCGAGTCCAAGTACACCTCGGGCACCCAGTTCTGGTCCGGCCGCACCAATGGCGCGCTGTGGTTCGATCCGGGCTTCAACGCGCTGGTCGACGCGCAGCGCGTGTTCGCCCCGCAGGAAGCCGGCGGCGTCGAGCACCTGATGGCGCGCAACAAGGAGAAGTCCTACGACTTCGCCGCCGGCCTGCGCGGCAAGCTGGGCGACCGCTTCGACTGGGACCTGACCCTGTCGCGCGCCGAGTACAAGGTGAAGGTCGATCGTCCGCGCCTGATGGCCTCGGCGGTCAACGACTACTTCCTCGGCCAGCAACTGGGCACCCGCGTGGTCGGCGGCGTCACCTATCCGGTGTATCGCCTGAACCAGCAGCGCTACTACAGCGCACTGACCCCGGACCAGTTCGCGGCGTTGAGCACCACGGTCAAGACCGATGCCAACTCGCACGTCAACCAGGGCAGCTTCGTGCTCTCCGGCGACCTGTTCGAGCTGCCGGCCGGCGCGCTGGGCTTCGCCGGCGTCGTCGAAGCCTCGCAGCAGGAGTACAAGCTCAACGCCGACCCGCGCATCCTGCCCGACTACACCGGCACCGACCGTCCGTACAACCTCACCGGCACCGGCGGCGGCGGCAAGCGCGACCGCTACGCGCTGGGCGTGGAGCTGTCGATTCCGATCCTCAGCTCGCTGAAGGCGCACCTGGCCGGACGCCTGGACAAGTACGACGACGTCACCGCGGTGGACGACGCCAAGACCTGGAACGCCGGCCTGGAATGGCGTCCGCTGGACAATCTGCTGTTCCGCGGCTCCTACTCCACCAGCTTCCGCGCGCCGGACCTGCACTACGTGTTCGCCGATCGCAGCGGTTCGTTCTCCAGCATCTTCGACACCCGTCGCTGCCTGGAAAGCGGACGCGCCGCGGCGCAGTGCCCGACCTCGGACACCACGGTGAACTACACCGCATACGGCGTGCGCCAGGGCACCACCAACCTGTCCGAGGAAACCGGCACGTCGTGGACCGCCGGCTTCGTGTGGGACGTGCTCGACGGCCTGTCGGTCACCGCCGACTACTACGACATCCGCCTGAAGAACGTGGTGGCCGACATCACCTCCACCTACATCCTCGACGGCGAAGCCGGCTGCGTGACCGGGCTGACCCGCAACCGCAACCCGTTCACCCTGGGTGCGCCGGGCTCGGCGTTCTGCAACGACATGCTGTCGCGGGTCACCCGCCTCAGCGCGCCGGGCACGCCGAACGACGGCCAGATCACCGAGATCCGCCGCGGTCCGATCAACCGCGCCTTCCTCGGCACCAAGGGCATCGATGCGTCGCTGGACTACCGCCTGGACACCGACCGGCTGGGCGACTTCCGCTTCCAGGTGGGCTACTCGCACACCCTCGAGCAGAAGTCGGCCGAGTTCAAGGGCGATCCGATCCTCGATTACCGCGACGACCTGGGCAACTTCGACTTCCGCAGCCGCATCCGCACCACCGCGACCTGGCAGAAGAACGACTGGCAGGCGGCGGTGTTCATGATCCGCTACGGCAGCCTGCCGAACTGGCAGGAGACCGGCCGCATCGCGCCGTACTTCATCTGGAACGCGAACGTGGGCAAGAAGCTGACCGACAAGCTGACGGTCAACTTCTACGTCAACAACGTGTTCGACAAGACCCACCCGAAGGACAGCGGCTACAACACGTATCCGTACTTCTGGCGCGCCTACAGCCCGTACGGCCGCGAGGTGGCGGCGGAGTTCCAGTACCGCTTCCGCTGAGCCGCAGCACGCGCACTGGAGGTCAGCGAGAGCCCGGCATCGGGCTCTCGCTGTGTTCAATCACGCAAAAAGGATTCTCGTGAAACGACTCGTTGCTTTCTGCGCGCTGGGGCTGTGCCTGCACGTCGGCATCGCCGCGGCCGCTCCCCCGCCCATTGCGGATTTCGTCAAACGTCCCACCTACAGCGCGGTCAAGATTTCGCCGGACGGCGAATACCTGGCGCTGACCGTGGACCGCGGCGAGCAGGACGTGCTGACCGTGCTCGGCACGCGCGACCTCAAGCCGATCAAGGTCAACGTGCTGCCGGACGGCAAGAGCGTCGGCGCGTTCTACTGGACCGGCCGCAAGCGTCTGCTGTTCACCGCGGTCAAGAAGGTCGGTTCGTTCGAGCGGCCGATGGGCACCGGCGAGTGGTTCGCGGTCGACGCCGATGGCGGCCAGCCGCGCACCCTGATCGAATACGGCACCCAGGGCGTCACCCAGCGCGGCAAGAGCGTCGGCCGCGAATCGTTCGGGCTGCTCGACACGCTGCGCGACGACGAGCAGAACGTGATCATGCAGGTGCGCTACCCGCGCTCCTCGGAAGGCGCCGGCACCGAGGTGGTGATGATCGACACCCTCAGCGGGCGTCGCAAGTCGCTGGGCCGCGCGCCGAAGACGAACTGCTCCATCGCCCTGGACGCGGCCAAGCAGCCCGCGTTCGCCACCTGCCAGAGCGACAAGGACGAGGACACCGGCTACGACAGCCACAGCGAGGTGTACGCGCTGAAGGACGGCAAGTGGGAGCTCATCAACGCCAGCAAGGCCGATGGCGCGCGCCTGGACATCGCCTGGTCCACCGCCAACGGCCGCGTCTATGCCACCCGCGACGACGGCAAGGCGCCCGGCGCGTTCGGCTACCTGGATCCGCGCAGCGGCGGCTTCGTGGCCCTGTTCCAGGACCCCACCAGCGAGGTCGCGCGCACCATCACCGCCACCGACGGCTCGGACACCGCGCTGGCGGTGGTCACCGAGGCCGGCGCGCCGCAGGTCAAGCTGATCGACGAGGCGCATCCGGACGCAGCGCTGTACGCCAGCCTGGCCGCGGCCTTTCCCGGCCAGTACGTCGACTTCGCCAGCGCCACCCGCAATGGCGACACCATCGTGGTCAGCGTGCGCAGCGACCAGAATCCCGGCGAGCTGTACCTGTACCAGCGCGCCACCGGCAAGGCGCGCTTCCTGATGAAGAGCCGGCCCTGGATCGATGCGGCGAAGATGGCCACGATCACGCCGATCCAGTTCACCGCGCGCGACGGGCTGCGCATCCACGGCTACCTCACCGTGCCGGCCGGAGCGCAGGCGAAGCACCTGCCGCTGATCGTCAACGTGCACGGCGGACCGATGGGGCCGCGCGACAACTGGGGGTTCCATTCGGAGGCGCAACTGTTCGCCAGCCGCGGCTACGCCACGCTGCAACTCAACTACCGCGGCTCCGGCGGTTTCGGCAAGGCGTTCATGGACCGCGCCTACGGGCAGTGGGACGGCGGCATCCTCAACGACATCGTCGACGGCACCCAGTACGCCATCCAGCAAGGTCTGGCCGATCCTGAGCGGATCTGCATCTACGGCGGCAGCTTCGGCGGCTACGCCGCGATGATGGCGCCGGTGCGCGCGCCGGGGCTGTTCCGCTGCGCGTTCGGCTACGTCGGCATGTACGACGCCAAGATCCAGTTGCGGCTCAGCGACACCAGCAAGAGCGAGAGCGGCAGGCGCTATCTGCTGCGCGCCTTCGGCAGCACCAGTGCCGAGCAGGAGCGGATGTCGCCGATCAACCACGTGCAGGCGCTGACGCTGCCGATCTACCTCGCCGCCGGCGCCCGCGACGACCGCTGCCCGCCGGAGCACACCGAGGCACTGGCCAAGGCGTTGCAGGCGGCCGGGCATCCGCCCGAAGGCGTGATCGTGCAGTCCGGCGAAGGCCACGGCTTCTACAAGGAGGAAAACAATCTCAACCTCTACACCCGGATGCTGGGGTTCTTCGACGCGCACCTGGGCGGTTCCGCGGCACGACCGGGCGCATCCGCGCAGGCCGGCGCGCCCTGACGCTGGCGCAGACAACGCCACGGCGCGCCGCCGTGGCACGCGCGGCGCGCTGCACGCGCCGCGCCTTTCCCTCGCCCTGGTCGCCATGCCAGGGTTTTTTTTGTCCTGCCGTTGCGGTTCGCCGCTCAGCCGCGCAGCAGCGCCATCGCCGCGTTGTGGCCGGGTGCGCCGGTCACGCCGCCGCCCGGATGGGTCCCGGAGCCGCACAGGAACAGGCCGGGAATCGCGCCACGGTACGCCGCCTGGCCGAGCATCGGACGCGCACTGAACAACTGGTTGAGGCTCAGCGCGCCGTGGAAGATGTCGCCGCCGACGAGGCCGAAGATGCGTTCCAGGTCCAGCGGGCTCAGCACCTGCCGGCCCAGCACCGAGGCGGCGAAGCCCGGCGCGTAGCGCTCGACGGTGGCGATCATCAGGTCGGCGACCTCGTCGCGGTGCGCGTCCCAGCTGCGCCCGTCCGGCAACTGCGGCGCCACATGCTGGCAGAACAAGCTGGCCACGTGCTGGCCGGGCGGCGCCAGGCCATCGTCCAGGGTGCTGGGAATCAGCAGTTCGACGATCGGTTCGCGCGACCAGCCGTGCCGGCGCGCGTCGTGGTAGGCGCGGTCCATGTACTCCAGGCTCGGCGCCAGCACGATGCCGGCGGTGAGATGGTCGCCCGGCCCCGGCAGCGCGCTGAAACTGGGCAGCCGCGACAGCGCCACGTTCATGCGGAACGTGCCGGAACCGCAACGCCAGTGCGCCATGCGCTCGCGGGTGGCGGCCGGCACGTGCGCCGGATCGAGCAGGCGCTCGTACAGCAGCTTGGGATTGACGTTGGCGACCACGTGCCGCGCCCGCAGGCGCTCGCCCTGCTCGGTGACCACGCCGACCGCGCGTCCGCCTTCGACCAGGATCTCGCGCACGCCGGCATCGGTGCGGATGTGCGCGCCGGCCGCGGTCGCGGCACGGGCCATGGCCTGGGTGATCGCGCCCATGCCGCCCAGCGCATGACCCCAGGCGCCCTTCACTCCATTGCTCTCGCCGAACACGTGGTGCAGCAGCACGTAGGCCGATCCCGGCGTGTACGGGCTGGCGTAGTTGCCGACGATGCCGTCGAAGCCGAACAACGCCTGCGCCGCGTCGCTCTCGAACCAGCGCTGCAGGTACTCGGCGGCGGAGATGGTGAACAGGTCCAGCAGGTCCTGGCGCAGCTCCGCATCCAGCGCATGCAGGCGGCGCCCGAGGCGGCCGGCGCGCAGCAGCTCGGGCAGTGCCTGCAGCCAGCCGCCGTCGGTGACGTTGGGCGGCGGCTGCAGCGCCAGCGCGCGCAGCACGTCGGCGATGCCCTCCAGCCGCGCCTCGTAGGCCGGCAGGCGCGCGGCGTCGCGCGCGGAGAACTTGGCCAGTTCGGCCTGGGTGTGGCCGGTGCCGGTCAACAGGTAGCGCCCGTCCGGCAACGGCAGGAAGTTGTTGCGCCGGCGCGGCACGACGCGCAGGCCGTGCCCGGCCAGGTCGAGATCGGCGATCACCTTGGGCTGCAGCAGCGACACCGTGTAGGATGCCACCGAGTTGTGGAAGCCGGGGTGGAACTCCTCGGTCACCGCGGCGCCGCCGACCACGCCGCGCCGCTCCAGCACCGTCACCTTCCAGCCGGCCCGCGCCAGGTAGGCGGCGCAGACCAGGCCGTTGTGGCCGGCGCCGACGATCAGGGCATCGCATGGCGGTTCGCGGGTCATGGCCGCATGGTAAGCCAGCGCCGGCGGGCCTGCCGACGGCAGGCGGCAACGCCGTCCTGCGGCGCAATGGCCAAGGCCACCCATGACCTTCGACACCCCTGAAACCTGCAGTGGCGGCGTAGAGTCTCGCCACGGCCCGTGTGGGCCATTCCTTTATCCACGTCGGCCTGGAGCCTGCCTGTGACCCTTCGCAATCCCAAGATGCTGCTGTTGACCCTGGCCGTGAGCGCCGCGCTGACCGGCTGCAACAAGCCCGAGAGCGCCGCGCCCGCCGCCGACGCCGCCAAGTCCGCGCCGGCCGCCGCCCCGGCCGCGGCGTCGACCGACCTCAAGCTCGACACCAGCAAGCTGCCGGCCTACAACGCCTTCAACGTCGACGACCTGGACGCCAGCAAGAACGCCTGCGACGACTTCAATGGCTACGTCAACGGCAAGTGGCTGGCCGCCAACGAGATCCCCAAGGACCGCAGCAGCTGGGGCGCGTTCTCGATCCTGGACGAGCGCTCGGTCGCGGCGCAGCACCAGCTGGCCGAACAGGCCGCCGCCGCGGCCAACCCGCAGGGCGTGGAGAAGATCGTCGGCGACTTCTGGTCCTCGGGCATGGACGAAGCCAAGATCAACGCGCAGGGCATTGCGCCGCTGAAGGCCGACCTGGCCGCGATCGACGGTCTCAAGGACGGCCCGGCAGTGGCCGAGTACCTGCGCCAGAGCGCGGCCAAGGGCGAGAACGGCCTGTTCGGCTTCGGCGCCGAGGCGGACTTCAAGAATTCGGCGATGAACATGGCCTACGCCATGCAGGGCGGCCTCGGCCTGCCCGACCGCAGCTACTACTTCGACGCCGACAAGCAGGACAAGCTCAAGGCCTACCAGGCGCACGTGGCCAAGGTGCTGGAGCTGGCCGGCGTGCCGGCGGCCGACGCGGCCAAGCAGGCGCAGGACGTGGTGGCGCTGGAAACCCGTCTGGCCAAGGTGTCCAAGTCCAGCGAGCAGCTCTCGCGCGACGCCGAGCTGTCCTACAACCCGGTCACCCCGGCCGACGCCGACAAGCTGACCCCGAACTTCCCCTGGACCAAGTTCTTCGAGTCGCAGGGCGTGGCCGTGCCGGAGAAGTTCTCGCTGGCGATCCCGGCCTTCCACCAGGAAGTGAGCAAGGCGCTGGGCGACACCGACCCGTCGGTGTGGCGCGCCTACCTGCGCTTCCACACCGTGGACAGCGCCTCGCCGTACCTGAGCGACGCCTTCGCGCAGGAAAACTTCGCCTTCTACGGCAAGGAACTCAATGGCCAGGCCGAGATGAAGCCGCGCTGGAAGCGCGTGCTCGGCAGCATCAACGAAGGCGCCGGCGAGGCGATGGGCCAGATGTACGTCAAGGTCGCCTTCTCGGCCGACGACAAGGCCAAGATGCAGCAACTGGTCGAGAACCTGAGCCAGGCGCTGAAGGCGCGCCTGGAGAAGCTGACCTGGATGAGCGACGAGACCAAGGCCAAGGCCCTGGACAAGTGGAAGACCTTCACCCCGAAGATCGGCTACCCGGACAAGTGGCGCGACTACGCCAGCCTGAGCACCCAGCGCGACAGCTACCTGGACAACGTGCGCGCCGCCACCTCGTTCAACTACAAGTACAACCTCAGCAAGATCGGCAAGCCGGTGGACAAGACCGAGTGGGGCATGACCCCGCAGACGGTCAACGCCTACTACAACCCGCTGCAGAACGAGATCGTGTTCCCGGCGGCGATCCTGCAGCCGCCGTTCTTCGACCCCAAGGCCGACGACGCGTTCAACTATGGCGGCATCGGCGCGGTGATCGGCCACGAGATGACCCACGGTTACGACGACCAGGGCGCGCGCTTCGGGCCGACCGGCAACTTCGAGAACTGGTGGACCCCGGCCGACGCCAAGAAGTTCTCCGCGCTCACCGGCAAGCTGGTGCAGCAGTTCGACGGCTACGAGGTCGACGGCAAGCACGTCAACGGCAAGCTGACCCTGGGCGAGAACATCGCCGACCTGGGCGGCATCACCACCGCCTACGACGCCATGAAGAAGGCCACCGAGGGCAAGGACGACCCGAAGGTCGGCGGCATGAGCCGCGACCAGAACTTCTTCATCAACTGGGCCACCGTGTGGCGCACCAAGTACACCCCGCAGAACGCGATGGTGCGCCTGACCACCGACCCGCACGCCCCGGCGCAGTTCCGCGCGATCGGCGCGCCGTCGAACCTGGAGGCCTTCGCCACCGCGTTCCAGTGCAAGCCGGGCGCGCCGATGGTGCGCAGCGGCGACAAGCGCGTGGTGATCTGGTAAGCGACGGCGTCACTGCCGTCTCGCGAAAAGGCCCGGCTTGTCCGGGCCTTTTCTTTGCGTGGGCGTCGGCCTGCGACGGCGGTGGCGATGCCTATCGCCCATCCAGTCCGCCCGCACTCGTGGTGGCCGGCGCCCCTCGCTGAATCCGGTTGGGCGGTGGATGCACGTCATCGCCACAGTTGCACACCGCGCCTTGTTAAACTCCGCCGACTTTAATCCTGACCGGATGCGTTCCCGATGCCCAATGCCCGTCCGCTTGCCCTCGCCGTCGCCCTCGGCCTGATCGCCCTCGCCTCCGCCGCCGATGCCGCCCCCAAGAAGAAGCGCGCCGCCGCGCCCAAGGCCCCGCCGATCAGCGCCGCCTGCAGCGACTTCTACGACGACGCCAATGCCGACTGGCTGAAGCAGAACCCGGTGCCGCAGACCGGCGCGGTCACCGCGCTGGGCCAGCTGGCCGAGCGCACCCAGCAGCAGCAGCGCGACCTGCTCGACGCCTCCATGCAGTCGCCGCAGAACGCGGTGCAGAAGGCGCTCGGCGATTTCTGGGCCAGCGGCCTGGACGAGGCCGCCGTCGAGAAGGACGGCTCCAACCCGATCGCGCCGCTGCTCGGCCGCATCGATGCGATCAAGAAGGCCAAGGACGTGCCGGCCTCGATCGCCGCGCTGCACCAGATCGGCATCCCGGTCGCGTTCAACTTCGGCGCCGACGTCGACCTGAAGGCGCTGGACCGCCACATCGGCTACTTCATGCAGGGCGGCATGGGCCTGCCCGACCCGGCCTTCTACACCCGCACCGACGCCGACACCATGGCGCTGATGGGCCGCTACCGCACCTACGTCAAGCAGATCCTGACCCTGACCGGCACCCCGGCCGACCGCCTCGAGGCCGACGCCCAGTCGGTGCTGCAGATCGAGACCGCGCTGGCGCGCAGCGCCAAGTCGCTGTCCGGCATCAACAACCCGTTCAACAACTACGCGCCGATCTCGACCAAGGAGTTGAACAAGCAGTACCGCAACCTGCAGCTCGACGCTTTCCTCAAGGCGCAGGGCGTCAACGACGACCTGGTGTCGATGGCCGACCCGGACATGTTCAAGCAGCTCGACGGCATGATCGTCAGCATCAAGCCCGAGCAGTGGAAGGCCTACCTGCGCTGGCGCGTGGGCGATGCGATGGCGCCGTACCTGTCCAAGAGCTTCCGCGACGCCAGCTTCGAGTTCCGCGGCCGCGTGCTGCAGGGCCAGGTCGCGCCGCCGCCGCGCTGGGCGCAGGTGCTGGACGCGATCAACGTCGCCGCCGGCCCGATGCTGGGCCGCGAGTACGTGGCCCGCTACCTGTCGGCCGATACCCGCCGCCAGGCCGAGACCATCGCCGACCAGGTGCGCGACGCGCAGATCGCCGCGGTCAAGCGCAGCACCTGGCTGAGCGAGCCGGCGCGCACCGAGGCGCAGGCCAAGCTGGCCGCACTGAAGATCGAGGTCGGCGCGCCGCGCCGCGACCTCGACTACACCCTGCAGCCGATGGGCCGCGGCAGCTTCGGCGGCAACATGCTGATCGCTTCCACCTGGCGCCACCGCGAGGAGATGAAGCGCATCGGCAAGGGCAATGCCGACCGCCGCTGGGACGTGCTGCCGCAGCAGCCGGCGCTGACCTACGACATCGCCCAGAACCGCCTGATCGTCACCGCCGCGGTGCTGCAGCCGCCGGTGTACGCGGCCGGCGGCGACGCCGCGACGCTGTACGGCGCCTACGGCGCGATGGTCGCGCACGAACTGATCGGCGCCATCGACAGCAAGGGCAGCCAGGTCGACGCGCAGGGTCAGTTGCGCAACTGGTGGACGCCGGAGGACAAGAGCGCCTGGAATGCGCTGGCCGCCCGTACCGCCGCGCAGTACGGCGCCTACGACTTCCCGGGCGTGAAGGGCGCCAAGGTCAACGGCCCGCTGACCCAGGACGAGGACCTGACCGACATCGGCAGCGTCGAACTGGCCTGGCAGGCCTACAGCGCCGCGCAGCCGACCGCCAGCGAGGCCGGCAAGCAGGCGTTCTACAAGGCCTGGGCCGGCCTGTGGGCGCAGCAGTTGTCGCCGACCGACGCCGTGCAGCGGGTCACTGCCGACGTGCACGCGCCCGGCCGCTGGCGCACCAACGGCGCACTGGCCAACCTGCCCGCCTTCGCCGCGACCTTCACCTGCAAGCCCGGCCAGCCGATGGTGCGCAGCGAGGCCGAACAGATCCACCTGTGGCCGTGAGCCGGTGCCGGCGCTAGCCGCCGGCCAGGCACACACAGCAAGACGGCGCGGGCAACCGCGCCGTCTTGCGTTCAGGGGTCGGGAAAACGTGTCGCTGGCGCTGCGCTTGCGGAGCGCAGCAACGGCAGGCGTTTTCGCTCAGCGCACGATGCGCGGACGCGGCGGCTTGCGCTTGCCGAACGGCGGCTGGCCGCGCCAGTAGCGGATCATCAGCCAGCCGAACAGCATGCCGCCCAGATGCGCGAAATGCGCCACGCCCGGCTGCCAGCCGGTGAAGCCCATCAGCAGTTCCAGCGCACCGAACACGATCACGAAGGTCCGCGCCTTCATCGGAATCGGCGGGAACAGCAGCACCACCCGCTGGTTCGGGAACAGCATGCCGAAGGCCAGCAACAGGCCGAAGATGCCGCCGGAAGCGCCCAGGGTCGGATACGGCTCGTTGCCGTTGCTGAGCATCCACCAGCCGACCAGCAACTGGCACAGGCCGGCGCCGACCACGCAGACCAGGTAGTAGGTCAGGAAGCGCTTGTTGCCCCAGGTCTGCTCCAGCGGCCCGCCGAACATGTACAGCGCCAGCATGTTGAACAGCAGGTGCGAGAAACTGCCATGCAGGAAGCCGTAGGTCAGCAACTGCCAGAGCTGGAAGTTCTGCCCAGGCGAGAACGCATCGAACGCACCGATCGGCCACAACATGAAGGGCGAGAACGTGTCCATGCCGAGCAGCATCTGCAGCAGGAACACCACGACGTTGCCGATCAGCAGCGCTTGGGTGACGGGCGGAAGTCTGGGGAACATGGTCGGGTCCGTGGCAACTGTCTCCATCATAGCCGCTCGCCAGAACATGCACCCCAACCAATGCAAAGGCATGCCATGACCAACGACGCTCTTCCAAGAGGTATTGCGAGCGCGGTGCGCCGAAGAGACAGACGAGGGCGCGGGCGAAGCCTCGCGCAGTCAACATGCAGCATGCGCTTCGCGTCCGTACCCTCACCCCAACCCCTCTCCCGCAGGGAGAGGGGCTTGTACGTCCCTTCTCCCTCCGGGAGAAGCTGCCCCGAAGGGGCGGATGAGGGTACGGGCGCAGCCTCGTGCAGTTGAAACACCGCATGCGCTTCGCGTTCCGACCCGCACCCCAACCCTTCTCTCGAAGGGTGAGGGGCTTGTACGTCCCTTCTCCCTCCGGGAGAAGGGGCCCCGAAGGGGCGGATGAGGGTACGGCGCGCAGCCTCGTGCAGCGGAAACACCACACGCGCTTCGCGCCCCTACCCTCACCCCAACCCCTCTCCCGGGGGGAGAGGGGCTAAGCCATTCACAGCCGGCGTCTTCTGCTCTTCGAGACACGAGCCCCGCAGTTCTGGCGCGCCTCGCTACCGAGGCCCCCACACCTCGGCATCGAGATCGCGCGCCGACGCTGGCGCACGCTTCACCCGTCCGCCCTGCACCGCCACGCCTTCGGCGCGCAGGCGCTGGCATTGCTCGCGATAGCCGCGCGAGCCTTCCGGAAAGGCGATGCGGCCGTCGCTGCGCAGCACCCGATGCCAGGGCAGCGCGGCGTCGGTGTTGCCGCCGAGCAGGCGCGCCACCAGGCGCGCGCGTCCCGGCAACCCGGCCAGCATCGCCACCTCGCCATAGCCGCGCACCTGGCCCGGCGGGATCGCCCGGATCGTCGCCAGGATCCGCGCATGCGCCTCGGCCGCCGCCGTCGCGACCGGCGCAGACGCGCTCGCTGTGGGCGGCCGCCGTGGACTCATGCCGGCCGTGCCCGCACCGGCCGCGACACCAGCAGCACCCCGCCCAGTACCAGCACGGTGCCGGCGATCTGCCACGGCCCCATTGCCTCGCCCAGCACCAGCACGCTCAGCACGATGGTGGAGACCGGGCCGAGCATGCCGATCTGCGACGCCAGCGCCGAGCCGATGCGCTGCACCGCCAGCATCGTCGCCAGCACCGGCACCGCCGTGCACAGCGTGCCGTTGAGCAGCGACAGCGCGTAGACCGGTGCAGGCAGGACCAGCGCGTGCAGCGGCCGCAGCAGCAGGAACTGGGCGATGCACAGCGCGCAGGCGACCAGGCTGGCGTAGGCGGTCAACCGCACCGCACCGACGCGCGCCACCAACTGGCCGCTGCCGACCAGATAGGCCGCATAGGCCAGCGCGCTGCCGAAGACCAGCAAGCTGCCCCAGGCGGTACGCGCGCCGCCGATCTGCAGGTCGTGGCCGAACGCCAGCAACACGCCCAGGTAACTCAACGCCAGCGCCCACAGCTGGCGTCGCTGCGGCCGTCGCCGCCACAGCAGCACGCCGATCAGCAGCACCAGGGTCGGGGTGAGATAGAGGATCAGCCGCTCCAGGGTCGCGGTGATGTAGGCCAGGCCGAGGAAGTCCAGGAAGCTGGCCAGGTAGTAGCCGAGCACGCCCAGGGCGACGATCCGCCAACGGTCGCCCGCCTGCAGCGGCGGCGCGCGGCGCGCCGCCCACAGCGCCATCGCCGCGAAGCACGGCAATGCCACCAGCATGCGCAAGGCCAGCAGGGTCACCGCGTCGACGCCGTAGCGGTAGCCAAGCTTGACGATGATGGCCTTGCCGGAAAATGCGATCGCGCCGCCGGCGGCGAGCAGCACGCCACCGAGGCTGGCCTGGGTGGCGGTGGGGGCGACGGCGGCGGAGGTGCCGGGCGCGCTCATCGCGCAGCGCCGCGGCAGGGAGAAGAGAACACGTGCATGCCGCCATTCTACGGCGCCACAGCGAACCAGCCGCCGGATCGCGGCGACCTCAGCGCATCAGCACCACTTCCTCGGCGGAAGTCGGATGGATCGCCACGGTGTCTTCCAGTTGCTGCTTGGTCACGCCCAGCTTCAATGCCACCGCAAAGCCCTGCAGGATCTCGTCGGCCCCGTCGCCGAGCAGGTGGAAGCCGACCACGCGCTCCTCGGCGCCCACGCACACCAGCTTGAACAGGCTGCGCTGCGGCGAATCGGCCAGCGCCTGCAGCATCGGCCGGAAGTTGCTGCGGTACACGGTCACCGCGTCGGCGCCATAGCGCTCGCGTGCCTGCTCCTCGCCCAATCCCACCTGGCCCAGCGGCGGATGCGAGAACACCACGCTGGGCACGTTCTCGTAGTCCAGCCGCGCCTGCGGCCGGTCGCCGAACACGCGGTCCATCAGCTTGCGCCCGGCGGCGATCGCCACCGGGGTCAGGCCGACCTTGCCGGCCACGTCGCCGATCGCATACAGCCCCGGCACGTCGGTGTTCTGGTACGCGTCCACCACGATCTCGTGCTTGTCGCCCAGGCGCACGCCCAGCGCTTCCAGGCCGAGGTCGCGCGTGTTGGGCCGGCGCCCGATCGCGAAGAACACCTTGTCGACGCGCTCGCCGGGCTGCCCCTGCGCATCGACCACGCACAGGCCCTCGCCGCTGCGGCGCAAGGCGCTGGCGCGGTAGCCGAAATGCAGGCGCACGCCCTGGTGGCGCAGGTTGTCGGCAAGCTGCCGCGCCAGTTCCGCATCGAACCGCTCCAGCAGGCGCTCGCCCTGCACGTACAGTTCCACCCGGCTGCCCAGCGCCTGCAGCAGCCCGGCCAGTTCCACCGCGATATAGCCGCCGCCGACGATCGCCACCCGCGGCGGCGCCTCGCACAGGTTGAAAAAGTCGTCCGAGACCAGGCCCAGCTCGGCGCCTTCGATGTTCGGCCGCAGCGCGTGTGCGCCCGTGGCGATCACCACGTGCTTGGCGCTGACGCGCACGCCGTCGTCGCATTCGACGGTGTGCGCATCGACCAGCCGGCCGCGCCGCGGGATCAGCACCACGCCGTCGGCATCCAGCCGGCGCCGGTAGCTGGCGTGGATGTTGCCGATGTAGCCCTGGCGATGCGCCACCAGTTCCGCCCAGGACAGCGTGGCCTCGGGAATGGCGAAGCCGACCGCGCGCGCCAGGTCGATGCGTTCGACCAGATCCGCCGCCAGCCACATCGCCTTCTTCGGCACGCAGCCGACGTTGACGCAGGTACCGCCGAGCGCGCTCGGCTCCAGGATCGCCACTCGTGCGCCATGGCTGGCGGCGCGGAAGGCGGTGGCCAGGCCGCCGGACCCTCCGCCCAGCACCAGCAGGTCGTAATCGCGGATCGACCCGTTCACGGCGCACGCTCGGCGCGCGGCGGGGTCGCATCGGGCGCGGCGCGGTGCGCGCGGTTCACATCGTCCATCGGCTGTCCTGTCGCATGTCTCGGTCGCCGCGGAGCATGCCATGGGCGACCGCGCGGCAGATGTGAGGACGCCGCCGCAGCGCCTGAACTCAAGCCGCGTCGCGGCGGCGCATCGGCTGCCAGCGCAGGTAGCTGGCCGAGCGCCACAGCCACTCCACCGGGCCGAAGCGGAACCGCTGCAGCCACCAGTGCGACAGCGCCACCTGCAGCGCGAACAGCGCGAACGCGAACGGGATCTGCCAGGCGCGCGGCAGTTGCTCGAAATAGCCGAAGCCGTAGCCGTAGAACAACGTGGTGCACACCAGCGACTGCAGCAGGTAGTTGCTCAGCGCCATGCGCCCGGCCGGCGCCAGCCACTGCAACGCGGGCGCGGCGCGCACCAGCCAGGCCGCATAGCCCAGCGCCATCAGACCACTGGCGATGCTGGCCAGGGCATAGGCACAGGTCAGGCGCAGATCCAGCCGCGCCGGATCCATCCACGGCTCCAGCCGGAAGCTCAGCAGCATCAGCGCCAGGCCCAGCGGCAGCACGCCCCAGCGCAGCACGGCGAGCAGCCGCGGGAAGCGCTGCGGTTGCGCGGCCAGGCCGCTGCGCACGCACCAGGCGCCGAGCAGGAACATGCCGAAGATGGTCGGCGCGTTGAACACCAGCACGCCCAGCGATTCGACCAGGTCGCGCGCGCGCTGCGCGGTGGCCTGGACATAGCTGCCGTGGCCGAACACCTCACGCTGCTGCGCCAGCGCCGCCGCGCCGTGCTGTGCCTGCTCGGCCATCTCGCGCTGCCACTGCGCCGCGCCGTGCGGATCGGCCTGCGCCGCCCAGGAGGCCGCGCCGATCAACAGCCACAGCGCCGGCGCGAACAGGTACACCACCAGCGCCATGCCGGGCAGCCAGCGCGTGGGCGCCTCGCGAAACGCCAGCAGCATGAACGCCAACAGCGCGTAGCTGACCAGGATGTCGCCGGACCACAACAACAGCGCGTGCAGCAGGCCGATCAGCAGCAGCCCCGCGCTGCGGCGCAGGAAGAAACCGCCGAACGGCCGCCGCGCGGTCTCGGCGCGCTGCGCCATCACCGCGAAGCCCATGCCGAACAGCAGCGAAAACAAGGTGTAGAACTTGCCCTGCACCAGGATGTAGACCAGGGCGTCGGCGATGCGGTCGGCGCCGCGCAGCGCCGGATCCAGGCCGGTCATCGCCGCGTCCAGCGGGCCGACGAAGCCCTCGATGTTCATCAGCAGGATGCCCAGCAGGGCGAAGCCGCGCAGCACGTCCAGCGTGGCGATGCGCTCGGCGGGCGCGACGGGCTGCAACACGGGGGCGGAAGTGGCCAAGGCGGCACCGGGCGGAAGGCCGGCGATGTCCCTCGCCGCGATCAGGAAGGCCGCCGGCGTCCGCGGCGGCGCGATGGCGCCGCTGCGCGCGGCGCCAGGGCTGGCGGCACCGGCGCAACCGGCACCGCCGCAAACGCACTCAGTGGTGGTGGCCGCCGTCGCCGTGCACGTGGCCGTGCTCGATCTCTTCGGCGCTGGCCTCGCGCACGTCGACGATCTCCACGTCGAAGTGCAGGTCCTTGCCGGCCATCGGGTGATTGAGGTCGACGTCGACCACGCTCATGCCGACCTTCTGCACGGTGACCGCGCGCGGGCCGAAGTTGGTCTGCAGCACCACCTGGCTGCCCGGCTGCAGCTTGGCCGCGCCGAAATGCTTCTTCGGCACGCGCTGGCTCAGGCCCTCGCGGTACTCGCCATAGGCGTCCTTGGCGGCCACGTCGACGCCGAAGCTGTCGCCGGCGGCCTTGTCCATCATCGCGTTCTCCAGGCCCGGGATGATGTTGCCGTGGCCGACCAGGATCACCAGCGGATCGCGGTCCTTGGAGCTTTCGATCGGTTCTTGACCGACTTCCGAAACGGTGTAGTGGAAACGGACGACGCGGTCTTTTTCGATCTTCATGTGCACTCTGCGCTGTGGCTGCCGGGGGCAGACGGGATGGGCGGCTTGTCGGCCGCCGGGAGCGCCGCCATGATGGCGGCCTTCTGAGGTCGCGCATTATCCCGGCTCCATGCACAACACGCCAGTTTCGCCGCGCGGCCGCCGCGCGTTCCCGTGGTGGCTTCCGCTGCTGTGCACCGCCGCGCTGGCGGCCTGCGGACGCCACGAGGTCCGCCACACCCGGCCGGCACCGGTGGCGGTGCGCGAGTGGCCGCAGGTGGCGCCGGCCGACCCGGGCGCGGCCAACGCAGTGCTGATGCGGGCGCTGGGCCTGGTCGGCACGCCCTACCGCTACGGCGGCAACACCCCCGAGTCCGGGTTCGACTGCAGCGGCCTGGTCGCCTACGTCTACCGCGACATGCTCGACCTGCGGCTGCCGCGCACCTCGCGCGAACTGGCCGCGGTGCAGGGGCCGCGGATCGACCCGCAGCGCCTGAGCACCGGTGATCTGGTGTTCTTCGGCAGCGCGGGAAATGTGACGCACGTAGGAATTTATGTCGGTGAAGGCCGCTTCGTGCACGCTCCCAGCACGGGCGGAACGGTGCGCCTGGATTCGCTGGACGGAGCCTACTGGCGGGACCATTACACCGGCGCAAAGCGGGTTTTGCGCTGAACTGTGATTTCACCCACATTCATAATTACGAAAATTTAACCTTATTTGAACTTCCTATTTCTGTCTACAAGGCATGATCCCCCATCGTTTTATTTTGTGATCCAAGCGTGACGACCGAAGCCCAGACCTCTCCAGGCAAGCCCGCCGTTCCCCGCCGGACCGCTTTCCGCCTCTTCTGCACCGCCTCGCTCTGTTTCTCGGCCCTCCCGGCCCTGGCCCAGACCGCTCCCGCCGACACCGTCGTCCCGGAAGCGATCGCGACCGTCGCCCCCGCTCCCGCCCAGGTGAGCGCCACCGCGACCACCGCCCAGGCGACCGCGCAGACCTCCAATACCGCCACCTCGGCCAAGCCGGCCGCCGCCCAGGCGCCCGCACCGTCGCGCAGCAAGGCCGACGCCGCCGCCACCGCCACCCTGGCCGCCCTGCTGCCGCACCTGGCCGCCAACGACACCATTCCGCTGATGGACCGCTCGGCGATGTTCGCCGGCGACATCAGCCGCCTGCTGGCCAACTACGACGTGTCCCAGCCGGTCCCGCGCGAAGGCGTGGTGCCGGGCGGCGACAAGGTCCAATCCGTGCTCAAGCGCGCCATGGCGCTGCTGGGCACCCCGTACCGCTGGGGCGGCGAGGACACCGAAGGCTTCGACTGCAGCGGCCTGGTCGGCTACGTGTTCCGCACCGCGCTGGGCATCGAGCTGCCGCGCGTGTCGCGCGAGATGGCCCGCGAGGCCAACGCCCAGCTGATCAAGGACCGCGACGCGCTGGCGCCGGGCGACCTGGTGTTCTTCGGTCGCAAGGGCCGCGTCGACCATGTCGGCCTGTACGTCGGCGAGGGCCGCTTCCTGCACGCCCCCAGCCGCGGCAAGGACGTGCGCGTGGACACGCTGACCTCCGGCTACTGGGGCGAGAAGTTCGTGCAGGCGCGCCGCGTGGCGATGTAAGCCACTCTAGATTCTGCAGACTCTTGAAGAAGGGCCGCTGGCGACAGCGGCCTTTTTTGTTGTGGGCGGTGCCGCCGGATTGCCACTGCGGTTCCGCGCTGCCTGTCCGGGGCGTCATCGCCGCTGTCCGCGTTGCCCGCCGGCACGCTAGGCTGGCGGGCCTCGATCGCGTCACGGGACTTCGATGACATCACGCTCCTCGCCTGCCTTGCAGTCCTGCCGTGCCGATCAGTCCGTCCGCCGGGTCGCGTCCTGGCCGCAGTTGCAGGCGCTGCGCTGATGCCGGCCGAGCACACCCTGCCCACGCCCGCCCAGGCGCTGGCGATCGCGCAATCGCTGCTGTCCACCCGCTACGGCGACGCGGCCTTCGGCTTCGCCGCCGGCTCGATCCTGCGCGGCGAAGGCACGCATCTGTCCGATCTCGACCTGGTCGTGGTCTATGAGCGCCTGCCGGCGGCACGCCGCGAATCGTTCCTCGCCGAGGGCATGCCCGTCGAAGCCTTCGTGCACGACCCGGGCACGCTGGCCTGGTTCGTCGACGAAGACGCCGCCCGCGGCCGCCCCAGCCTGCTGCACATGATCGCCGAGGGCCGCGTCATCGGCACCGCGACCGAATCCGCACGCAGCCTGCAAGACCAAGTCGCCGCACGGCTGCGGGCCGGGCCGCCGCCGCTGACGCAGGCGCAACGGGACGCGCTGCGCTACGAGATCACTGATCTGGTCGACGACCTGTGCGGCGAGCGCAGCGCCGCCGAGATCCTCGCCATCGGCGCCCTGCTGCATCCGCGCCTGGCGGAACTGGCGCTGCGCGGACGCGGCCATTGGTACGGCAGCGGCAAGTGGGTGCCGCGCCTGCTGGCACGGATGGACCCGGACTTGGACCAACGCTTCGACCAGGCCTTCGCCGCGCTGTTCGCCAACGCCGACTGTGCGCCGGTGCTGGCACTGGCGCAGCAGGAACTGGCCGTGCACGGCGGCCGTCTGTTCGACGGCGACTGCCGCACCGCGCCCGCGGACTGGCGCGCCTGAGCCAGCGCGCGGGCGCGCGCGCTCAGCCGTGGTAGTGGGCGATGGTGTCTTCGATGCCCTTGCTCAGCTCCATCACCTTCTGTGCGTACTCGGCCAGCCGATGGTCTTCCGGCGTGTCCGGATGCCAGGCCGGCACCGCAGTCGGCCGGCCTTCGACGCCGTCCAGGGCCACGAACACGATGATGCAATGCGTGCACAGGCGCGGCTCGCCGCCCATCGGATCGCGGGCGCGCACCTCGATGGCGAAGTGCATGCTGCTGGTGCCGGTGTGGACCAGCTTGGCGCTGACCGTGACCATGTCGCTGATGCGGATCGGCGAGACGAAGCGGATGCCGCCCACCGCCACGGTCACGCTGTAGTGACCGCTCCAGCCCACCGCCGCGGCATAGCCGACCTGGTCGATCCACTTCATCACCACGCCGCCGTGGACCTTGCCGCCGTAATTGACGTCGATCGGTTCGGCCAGGAAGCGGAAGGTCAGTTCGCGTTGCGTGCCGCTCATCGGGAGTCCATGCAGGGGAAGGAGGCGGCAGTCTGCCATGCGCCGCCGCCGCCAATCGCAACGGCGTCGCAATGACCTGTCGCCGCAGACGCGCCGGCGGCGCCGGCTAGGCCGCGGCCAGCGCGAAATTGTCGCGCTTGCGGATGCACAGCCACGGGAAATGCGGCTGGCGCCAGCGCAACGCCCGCAGGCAGCGCACCGACAACCGCCGTGGGTCGAACAACCGGCGCAGCACGATGCCGTCCAGTACCGCCTCGGTGTGCTGGTGGTACTGCTGCGCCAGTTCGGCGCAGCCCAGGTCGCTGAAGTAGCGCAGGCTGCGCGCGGCGCTGGCCCTGGCTTTCTCAGCGTCGGCGTAGAACGGGCTGTCGAGGATGTGCAGTTCGCCGTCGTGCTGCAGCAGCTGCAGCAGGCGGGCGATCAGCGCACGCGGATCGGCGAAGTATTGGATGCAGGCCGGCACCACCACCACATCGAACCGCTGCGCCGGCAGCGGCACACGCAGGACGTCGCCGGCGACGAAGCTCAACCGCGGCGCGTCGGCGAAGACCCGCGCCGCCTGCGCCAGTTCGGTGCGATTGACGTCGACACCGCAGACTTCGCGCTGCAGGCCGCTGGCCAGGCGATGCGACAGCCAGCCGTTACCGCAGCCCAATTCCAGCAGCGGCCCGTCGCCGCCGCGCGCGCGCAGATGGCGGAGCAGGCGCCGGCACGATTCGGCACGCACCCGCCATTCGTGGCTGGCGCCCAGCGCGCCGGGCGGCTGCGGCAACGTGCGCACCTGGGCGTCGCTGTAGAGCCGGCCTTCGCGGCGGCGCACGTCGAGATAGCGCTGCTCGAACGGGTCGTCCGGCAGTGCGTAGTGCACCAGCACACCCTCGTGCAGCGTCAGCCCGGGCAACTGTCGCAGCTGCGCGCGCAGGCTCTCGGCAGGCGTACTCACGGACGCATCAACGCACCTGGCCGGAACCGTCGACCGGCGGATCTTCCAGGCCGACATTGCTCGGGGCGGCCTCGTAGATGCTGCGATCGAGCAGGCCGGTCTCCTTGGCCACCAGCACCGGCACCAGCATCTGCCCGGTCACGTTGGTCATGGTGCGCATCATGTCCAGCACGCGGTCGATGGCGTACAGGTAGCCGATCACCTCCAGCGGCAGGTTGGCCGCGCTCAGCACCACCGTGGCCATCACCACCGCGGTGCCGGGCACGCCGGCGGTGCCGAAGCTGCCCAGCACCGAGGCGATCAGCACCACGAAATACTGGTTGGCGGTCAGCGGCACGCCGGTGTACTGGGCGATGAACACCGCGCACAGCGCCGGGAAGATCGCGCCGCAGCCGTCCATCTTGATGCTGGCGCCCAGCGGCACCGCGAACGCGGCGTAGTCCTTGTTGACGCCGAGGTTGTGGGTGATCGAGCGCAGCGCCACCGGCATCGCGGCGAAGCTGGAGGAACTGACGAAGGCCACCTGCATGCCCGGCGCGGCACCGCGTAAGAACTTCCACGGATTGAGCCCGTGCACCAGCAGCAGGCCGCTGTACACCACCACGATGTGGATCGCGCAGGCCAGGTACAGCGCCAGCACGAAATTGCCGAACGGCAGCAGCTTGCCGAACCCATAGCCGCCGACCAGCGCGGCGATCAGGCCGAAGGTGCCGAGCGGGGTCATCTCCAGCACGAAGCGGGTAACCTGGATCATGATCTCGCTCATCTGCTTGGTGAGCTTGCGCGCCTCGGCCACGCGCTCGCCGAGCTTGACCATGGCAAAGCCCAGCAGCGCGGCGAAGAAGATCACCGGCAGGATCGAACCGCGCCCGGCCGCCAGCACGGTCTCGCCGGCGGCATTGGTCTTGGTGCCGATGCCGGTCAGCGCATAGAATGGGTTGGACGGCACCACGTCCAGCAGCACCTGCACCGGGCTGGGCACGTCGCGCGGGGTCCAGGCGCTGTCCACGCGCAGGCCCAGGTGGCCGGCGCCCGGCTGCAGCACCGTGCCCACGGCCAGGCCGACGCCGACCGCCAGCGCCGCGGTGACCATGAACCACAGGAAGGTGCGCCCGCCCAGCTTGGCCACCGACTGCTGCCCGTGCAGCGCCGAGATCGCGTTGATGACGGCGAAGAACACCAGCGGCACCGCGATCATCTTGATCAGGGTGACGTATAGGTCGCCCAGCGGCTTGAACCAGGTTTCGGCGGTCGGGCCCAGCGCCCAGCCCGCGAGGGCGCCCAGCAGAAAGCCGGCGACCACGCGCTGCCAGAACGGAATGCGTAACCAGGCCGTCACCAGTTTCATCGACGCTGTCCAGAGAGATCGGGGGTTTCGCACGATAGCGCACCCCGGCAGCAGCGACGACGCCATGGCTGGAAAGGCGCGATGTCATCGGCATGCCTTGTCGCAGCCGGCATAATGCGGGGGACTTCGTTGTTCAGGACCAGTTCTGCGTATGCGCCTTCCCGTTTCCGCCCTCGCCGCCGCCTCCACCCTGCTGCTGGGCGCCTGCGCCAGCACGCCGCACGCGCCGGCCGCCAGCGCCAACGTCGCGCCGATCGTCGTCCCCGCCGTGGCCCATCCGGCCGGCGAGACTCCGGCCTGGTGGTACCGCAGCGGCGCCGCCAAGGCCGCCAACAACGGTGCGATGCGCGGCAAGGCCAAGAACGTGATCCTGTTCCTCGGCGACGGCATGAGCCTCACCACGGTTGCTGCCGCGCGCATCCTCGACGGCCAGCGCAAGGGCGCCTCGGGCGAGGAGAACCAGTTGTCGTGGGAGGCGTTCCCCGCCACCGCGCTGAGCAAAACCTACAACACCGATTCGCAGACGCCGGATTCGGCCGGCACCATGACCTCGATCACCACCGGGGTGAAGACCCACATGGGCGCGATCGGCGTGGCCGCCGGCAAGCGAGACGCCTGCGCCGACAGCCTCGGCAAGCAGTTGCTGAGCTGGCTGGAACTGGCCGACAGCGCCGGCATGGGCACCGGCATCGTCACCACCACCCGTCTCACCCACGCGACCCCGGCCGCGACCTACGCGCACGTGCCCGAGCGCAACTGGGAAAGCGATGCCGACCTGCCGGAGAAGGCGGTGGCCGAGGGTTGCCGCGACATCGCCCAGCAGATGGTGAGCGCCCGCTTCGGGCGCGGCCCGCAGGTGATGCTGGCCGGTGGCCGCGGCCAGTTCACCACCGTCGAGCAGCGCGACCCCGAGTACGACGACAAGGTCGGCCTGCGCCTGGACGGCCGTGATCTGGTCGGCGAATGGCGCCAGCGCCATCCGCAGGGCGCCTACGTGTGGACCCGCGGGCAACTGGAAGCGGCGCAGAACGCGCCGGCGCTGCTGGGCCTGTTCGAGCCGGACCACATGCAGTTCGACCACGACCGCGACCGCAGCGCCAATGGCGACCCGAGCCTGGCCGAGATGACCAAGGCCGCGATCCGCACCCTGTCGCAGGACAAGAACGGCTATGTGCTGATGGTCGAAGGCGGACGCATCGACCACGCGCACCACGCCGGCAACGCCTATCGCGCGCTGGACGAGACCATCGCCCTGTCGCAGGCGGTGCAGGCCGCGGCGGATGCGACCTCGGCCGAGGACACGCTGATCATCGTCACCGCCGACCACTCGCACACGCTGAACTTCGTCGGCTACCCGCAGCGCGGCAACCCGATCCTGGGCAAGGTGCGCGGCACCAGCGGCGAGGACGCCAACACCGGCGACCTGGCGCTGGACGGCAACGGCCAGCCCTACGCCACGCTCAGCTACGCCAACGGTCCCGGTTACACCGGCGCCAGCAACCAGCAGCCGGCCGGGGTCAAGACCTTCCCGCATGCGCCGAGCAACTTCGAGCCGGCCAACGGCCGCCCGGACCTGACCCACGTCGACACCGAAAGCCCGGATTTCATGCAGGAAGCGCTGGTGCCGACCAAGGCCGAGACCCATGGCGGCGACGACGTCGGTATCTGGGCGCGCGGCCCCGGCAGCAACGCGTTCCGCGGCAGCCTGGAAGAAAACGTGATCTACCACGTGATCGTGCAGGCCACGCCGACGCTGCGCGCGCGCCTGTGCCAGGCGGGCACCTGCAACGGCGACGGCGTGCCGGTGGAGCTGCCCAAGCCGGCGGCATTCATGACCAGCGCCGCCACCGCGCAATGAGGCGGCGTCGGCCGCACCGCGGCCGCCTGTGCGTGGCCGTTGCGGTGCTCGCAGGGTTCGCTGCGTTTACCGCGCTCGGCACGGTGCCGGCGGCTGCGGCGCAACCGGCCACCGAGGCCTGTCGACTCGGCGACCCGAATACCGATCGGCCGGTGGTGCCGGGCTGCCGGCTCGGCGCCGACGAACGCCTGGTACTGACGCCACAGGCGCTGCGGCGCCTGTCCTTCGATCGCGACGGGCTGGCGCTGCTGAGCGTCGGCGCACGCTTCTACTACGTGCGCGCCGACGGACGCAGCCTGCCGGTGATCACCTGGGACAACGGTCCGGATGGTTTCGCTGAAGGGCTGACCCGCGGCATCTTTCACGGCCGCATCGGCTTCTACGACCGGCAGCTGCGCGAGGTGATCGCGCCGGTTCACGACTTCGCCTGGCCGTTCGAGCACGGCGTCGCCGCGGTCTGCGACGGCTGCAGCGCGGGCACGCCCGACACCGACGGCCACACGCCGATGCAGGGTGGCCGCTGGTACTCCATCGACCGCCATAACCGCGAAGTGCCGGCGCCGACGCGCTGAGCCGATGACCGTGTGCGGCATGGCCGCGGTGTTGCGGAGAAGCTCGCCAAGGCTGGTTCTCTTGCAACGCGTCTCCTGCTGCATCTCCGCGATGTCCGGTGAATCGTCTCGTCCGCGAGGTGAGACATCCCCGCGTCGAGACTGAAGTCCCTCCCACAGGGCGCCAGCCAATGGTTGCGCTGTTTCGGACGCCGTCGCGCGCTGGCCGCAGACCGAGTGTCAGGTATTGGCGTCCGACATCGAGCGGCCACCGAACTGAGCAAGCAACCAAGATAGTCCCGGGTGCACGGAACTTCTCTTGTGGGAAGGACTTCAGTCCCGACGCATTGAACTGGAAGGCGTCGGAACTGAAGCCCCTCCCACAGCGCGCCAACCAACGTTCGTGCTGTTTCAGACGCCGTCGCGCGCTGGCCGCAGACCGGGTGTCAGGTGCTGGCGGCCAACATCGAGCGGCCGCCGGGCTGAGCAGGCAACCGTGATGGTCCCGAGTGCACGGATCTGCTCTTGTGGGAGGGACTTCAGTCCCGACGCATTGAACTGAAAGGCGTCAGGACTGAACTTCTCCCACAACGCTGCTCGTGCTCAAAGACCTCGCCATGCCGCACTTCGCACTGAAGTGCGCTTGCGTCTACAGTGACGCGATGCCGCCGCATGCCTCTACGCCCCCGTTGTCCGCACTCGCCGCCGTGCTGCCCGATCCGGCGCCGGCGCCGCTGCTGATCGGCCTCAGCGGCGGGCTGGATTCGAGCGTGCTGCTGCACCTGCTCGCGCAGCAGCCGTCGTACCGCCACGCGGGCCTGCGCGCGCTGCACGTGCACCATGGCCTGCATGCCGACGCCGACGCCTGGGCCGCGCAGAGCGCGCAGCTGTGCGCGGCGCTGGCGGTGCCGCTGCAGGTGGTGCGGGTGCAGGTGCCGCGCGACAGCGGCGATGGCCTGGAAGCAGCCGCGCGGCAGGCGCGCCGCCACGCCTTCGCACAGGCCATGCAGCCCGGCGAATGGCTGGCGCTGGCGCAGCACCGCGACGATCAGGCCGAGACCTTCCTGCTGCGCGCGTTGCGCGCCTCCGGGCCCGATGGCCTGGCGGCGATGCAGGCGCTGTCCGACTTCGCCGGCAGCCACCTGTGGCGGCCGCTGCTGGCGCAGCCGCGCAGCGTGCTGCACGCCTATGCGCAGCAGCACGGCCTGCAGTGGATCGACGACCCCAGCAATGCCGATCCTGGCTTCGACCGCAATTTCCTGCGCCTGCAGGTGCTGCCGCTGCTGCGCCAGCGCTGGCCGCATGCCGACGCCGCCCTCGCCCGCAGCGCGCAGCTATGCGCCGACGCCAGTGCACTGCTGGAGGTGGACGACCGCATGGCGCTCGATGCGCTGCAGCACGCCCCCGGCGCCCCGCTGCCGCTCGCGCCGCTGCGCGCCCTGCCCGCGGCGCGGCGCGCGCGCGTGCTGCGACGCTGGGTCGCGCAGGCCGGCCTGCCGCCGTTGCCGGCGGCCGGGCTGGCCGCGATCGAACGTGACCTGCTGCAGCCGCGCGCCGATGCCGCGGCGCAGTTCGCCTGGCACGGCGCCTGCGTGCGCAGCTGGCGCGACACGCTCTACGCCGAGCGCGACCTCGCGCCCTGGCCTGCCGACTGGCAGGCGCAGTGGGACGGCCGCGCGCCGCTACCGTTGCCCGATGGTCGCCGCCTGCACCTGCGCGCCGACACCACGCTGGCCTTCGATACGCCGCTGCTGGTGCGCGCGCGCCGCGGCGGCGAACGCCTGCGCCTGCCGGGGCGGACGCAGTCGCAGGCACTGAAGCACCTGCTGCAGACGCAGGCGTTGCCGCCGTGGCAGCGCCTGCGCCTGCCGCTGCTGTTCGACGCCACGCAACTGCTGGCCGCCGGCCCGGACCTGCTGGCCGCGCCGTTGCACGCCTGGCTGCAGGCGCACGCCGCGCACCTGGCGCTGGATCCGCTGCCGGTGGCTGCACCCGCCTCGCATTGACCCTGCCGCCGCCGCCGCGCACACTTTCGCCATGCCCAAGAAGTCCCAAGACGATGCCTCCCCGGTCGCGCGCTTCGAGCAGTCGCTCGAGGAGCTGGAAGTGCTGGTGGAGAAGATGGAAGCCGGCGACCTTAGCCTGGAACAGTCGCTCAGCGCCTACGAGCGCGGCGTGGGCCTGTACCGGCAATGCCAGCAGGCGCTGGAGCAGGCGGAGTTGCGCGTGCGCCTGCTCAGCGATCCCGAGCAGCCCGAGAGCGCCGAACCCTTCGATCCCGTGCCGCCCCATGGCGGCTGACGCGGCGTTCGCGCGCTGGCGCGAACGGGTGGAAGCCGGCCTGCAGGCGCAGTTGCCGGCAGCCACGCTGGCGCCGCAGCGCCTGCACGCAGCGATGCGCCACGCCACCCTCGGCGGCGGCAAGCGCATGCGCCCGCTGCTGGTCTACGCCAGTGGCGCGCTGTTCGGCGCCGACGCCGCGCGCCTGGATGCACCGGCGCTGGCGGTGGAATTGATCCACGCGTATTCGCTGGTCCACGACGACCTGCCGGCGATGGACGACGATGCCCTGCGCCGCGGCCAGCCGACCGTGCACATCGCCTTCGACGAAGCCACCGCGATCCTCGCCGGCGACGCGCTGCAGAGCCTGGCGTTCGCGTTGCTGGCCAATGCCGAGGACGCGGCGGCGACGCTGCGCGTGCAGTGGCTGCAGACCCTGGCCGAGGCCGCCGGTGCGGCCGGCATGTGCGGCGGCCAGGCATTGGACATCGACGCCACCGGCCGCGTGCAGGCGTTGCCCGACCTGCAACGCATGCATGCGCTGAAGACCGGCGCGCTGATCCGCGCCAGCGTGCGCCTGGGCGCGCTTGGCGGCGGCGCCGACGCCGCCGCGCTCGCGCAACTGGACAGCTTCGCCACCGCGCTGGGCCTGGCCTTCCAGGTGCGCGACGACATCCTCGACGTGGAAGCCAGTTCCGAACAGCTCGGCAAGACCGCCGGCAAGGACGTCGCGCAGGCCAAGTCCACCTACCCTGCGCTGCTGGGCATGGACGGCGCCAAGGCCAAGCTGGCCGAGCTGGCGCAGGCGATGCAGGACAGCCTGCACGGCTATGGCACCGACGCCGATGCGCTGGCGGCGCTGGCGCGGCTCGCGGTCGATCGCGCGCACTGATCGCCGCGCTCGACGCGTGCGATGGTTGCGGCTGGGCCGCACGCGTCATTAGCCGCGCAGGCGCTGCACCGCATCCGCGAAACCAGGGATGGATGCTGGTGCTGGCCGCGCGTAGCCCTTGATGACCAGAGGCGCTGTCGTAGGAGCGGCTTCAGCCGCGACAGGCATTACCGATGACATGTGTCGCGGCTGAAGCCGCTCCTACAGGCGCTGTAGGTGAGGTGTCTGGGGCAATGTGGGAGGGACTTCAGTCCCGACTGCTTTCGCGGTCCGATCGTCCGCTACGCCGATCGTCGCGGATGCATGACAGTTGACTCCCACACCAGGCAACCAGGCGCATCTCACGCCACGGCAACCCGCGTTGTCGCAAAAACTCCGAAGCCGCGCATACCGCTGCAGATCGCGATGACGCCGGCTGCGGCGAATGGAGATCCCGGACATCCTCATCGCCTTCGGCAAACGCCGCCACCAGCACGATCTCCATGCACTGCACGCACACGCACACGCACACGCACGGTGCGAGCGTAATCGCCACATGACCGATCGCAACGTTGCACTCGATCCAGCGCGTGCCGCTGCGGCAAGGCCGCTGCAGCGCGACACGCACACGCGGCGATGTCTGTCCGCGATGCCGATACTGAGACCTGGCGCGCGCTTCGCTGGACGAAATCGAAGACAAACGCACCTGCGACGCGCACGCGCGCAGCACCGGGCTAGTTTGCTTCGGCCCCTGTCATGGGGCGCCCACTTTCGACGGAGAGAGACTGCATGAAACACGCATCCCGGATCTCGGCAGCGATCGGCTTCAGCCTGGTCGGCATCATCTCGGCGGCCACTGCGCAATCGCAACTCACGCGTACGCCCGCGCCGCTGCAGGTCGAACTGACCCCGGTCGCCGATGCCGACGGCCAGCAGCGCGGCCAGATGGCGGTGACCGTGCGCAACACCGGCACGCAGGTCGCGCGCGTGCCCAAGTGGGAACTGCCGCTGGGCGATCTCGACAACGCGCTGTTCCAGGTGCAGCGCGACGGCAAGCCGGTGGATTACGTCGGGCGCCTGGTCAAGCGCGCCGCGCCGCGCGCCGAGGACATGGTGGTGTTGCAGCCGGGCGAAGCGGAGCAGGCGCAGATCGACCTGAGCCGCGCCTACGACCTGACCCGCAGCGGCAACTACAGCATCCGCCTCGACGCGCCGCTGCAGGGCGCCGCGCTCGCCGATGGCGCGCGCATGCTGCGCGCCGACGGTGAGCCGCAGACCCTGTCCAGCGCGCCGCTGACGGTATGGCTGGACGGCGGCCGCGGCCATGCGGTGCGCAACGACCTGATGGTCGGCCCGCAGGCGGTGGTCAACGGCGTCAACTACGCCTCGTGCAGCACCAGCCAGATCAGCACCATCGGCAGTGCGGTGAACGCGGCGCGCACCTACTCGCAGAACGCCAAGACCTACCTCAACGGCGGCAGCACCGGCGCGCGCTACACCACCTGGTTCGGCGCCTACAACGCCAGCCGCTACAGCACCGCCACCTCCAACTTCGTCAACATCGATTCGGCGATCGACCAGAACAACGGCCAGATCACCATCAACTGCGGCTGCAGCGACAGCTCCTACGCCTACGTGTATCCGAACCAGCCGTACCAGATCTACGTGTGCAATGCGTTCTGGAGCGCACCGCTGACCGGCACCGACTCCAAGGCCGGCACCCTGATCCACGAAATGAGCCACTTCAGCGTGGTCGCCGGCACGCAGGACACCGCGTACGGCCAGAGCGCGGCCAAGAGCCTGGCCAAGAGCGATCCGGCGCGCGCGGTGAAGAACGCCGACAGCCACGAGTACTTCGCCGAGAACAATCCGTCGCAGAACTGAGTCCGGCACGCCGGTGATGTCCCCGGGCGCCGACCTCCCGTCGGCGCCCGGTTCGCGTGCGGCCCAGGCCGCACGCTCTGTGCCCGCTTGGTGTCCTAGGCCACCAGACCCTCCAACCTGGGCAGCCCCGCGCTGCCGGGAAACACCTGGGTGTCCAGTGCGCGCTCGGACACGCCCAGATGCGCGCCGAGCACGTGCCGGAACAGGCTGCGCAGGTCGCTGGTGGCGCGCAGGTCGCGGCCCTCGTTCAAGGCCCGCGGCGACAAGCCGGGCCAGTCTCCCGCGATGCGCCCGCCGCGCACCGCGCCGCCGGCCAGGAACGCCACGCCGCCGGTGCCATGGTCGGTCCCGCCGGTGCCGTTCACCGCCGCGGTGCGGCCGAATTCGGTCACCACCGCGACCACGCTGCGCGACCAGCAGGCCTGCGCGCCATCGTGGAACGCGCGCAGCCCCGCATCCAGTTCGCCCAGCTTGCGCTGCAGCACCGCGGCCTGGTTGCCGTGGGTATCCCAGCCGGCATCCTCGACGAACCCGATCCGCGGCCCGTCGGGTTTGGCCATGAAGCTGGCCGCCGCGCTCATCGCCTGCGGCAATTGCCCACCCTTGACGCTGTCCACCTGCATGCCCTGCTCGCGCAGCGCGCGCGCGAAATCGCCGGCCAGGTGCGGATCGGCGGCATACAGCGGCTGCAGGCGCTGCAGCAGGATCGGATTGACCGCGCTCGGCAGCGGCGGCGACCAGCTGTTCACCGCGCCCGGGCCGCGCATGATCAGCGGCGTCACCGCGCTCACCGACACCGCCTCGGCACCGTGCAGGGCCAGCGCGCAGCGATTGAGCCAGCCGCTGGAGGCACCGCTGGGTCGCGCGGTGCCGTTCTCCAGACAATCCTGCGCCTCGAAGTGCGAGCGCTCGCGGTACGGTGGCGCCACCGCCACCACCGGCAGCCACTGTTTGCGCGCGTACAGCTCCTGCGCGAACGCCAGCGCCGGATGCAGCGCGAAGCTGCCGTCCAGGGCCAGGGTCTGCTGTGGCGCCAGCGCGCCGCGCAGGCGTGCGTAGTCGGGGTCGGCGCTCGGCACCAGCGCATGCAGCCCGTCCAGCGCGCCGCGCAGCAGCACCACCAGCAGGCGCGTGTCGGCGCCCGGCGCGGCCAGGCCGCTGCCCGACCACAGGCTCAACACGGTAGCCGCACCGCTGGCGGCAAGGAAACGACGGCGTGTCAGTTGCATCGGAGCTTCTCCCATCGCGGATCGGACCGCGCGCCGCTCAGGCGCGCCATTGGAAGGCCGGGCTGGCCAGCAGCACCGCCACGCCTTCGCGCGGCGATTCGGCGCGCCGCACGGCGGTCAGCGTGTCCGCGTCCGGACCGTCGCCGAACGCGGTCGCGGCCAATGCCAACGGCTCGCCCGGGGCCATCCCGGCCAGCGCCTCGGCGGCCTGCACGCGCTTCCACAGCGCGTCGGCACCGCTCCATTCCGCCGCCACGTCGGCGTAACCGGCCGGCGAGCGCGGCGTGAACGGCGGCTGCCCCATCCGCGCCAGCAGGGTCAGCACGGTCTTCTGCTGCGGCAGCGCCTCGGGCCAGGCACCACCGGCTCGTAGTGCCGACACCACGAAATCCTGTGGCGGCTTGAACTTGCGTGCCTGCGCGTCCCAGGCCTCGGGGCTGTCGATCAGCGCGCGGTAGACGTGGCGCAGGTCGCCATCGCTGCGCCGCCACGCGTCCGCCATGCGCTGCACCAAGGCCGGCGGCGGATCGTCGCGGACGAAATGCCGGGCTAGCTTGAACGAGACGTGCTGCGCCGTGGCCGGGTGGCGCGCCAGCGCCGTCAGGATCGCCTCGCCCTGCGCCACGCCGTCCTCGGCATAGCGCCGGCCCAGCACCAGGCGGCTGCCGGCGGCATGCGCCGGCGCGCCGAACACGAAGGCACTGGCGGGCGCGCCCTGCTCGAAATCGCGTGGCGCCGGCACGCCCCAGCCGGTGATCGCACGCGCCAGTTCGGTGACGTCGGCCTGGGTATAGCCGCCGTCCACGCCCAGCGTGTGCAGTTCCAGGATCTCGCGCGCCAGGTTCTCGTTGAGCCCCAGGCGGCGCACGGGACGTTCGGGATCCAGGCGCAGGGCCCGGCGCTGCGCACGTTGCGCCAGCAACGAGTCGGGGCCGACCGAATTGGCGTTGTCCAGGTAGCGCAGCATCGCCGGGTGCCGCTCCACCGCCAGCAGCAGGTCGGCGAAGCGGCCCATGCAGTGCGGGCGGATCGCCTCGCGCTCCATCGGCGCCGCGTACAGCGCGGCCGCACGCTTGTCGACCGAGACCGCGAAATGATTGGACCAGAACTGCACCAGGCGCTCGGCGAATCCGGCCGGGCTGGACACCGCGACCCGGTAGCGCGCCGCCAGTTCCTGCGCCTGTGCCTGCCGATAGAGCCCGCGCGCGGCCTGCTGCGCCTGCTGGGCGGCCTGCTGCGGATCGCCGGCCGCCTGCTGCCGCGCCTGGCGGCGTTCGCGCTGGTAGTCGGCCTCGCGGCGCAGGTAGGCCAGGCTGTCGGGCAGGCCCTGCAGCGCCGGCGCCAGCGGCGGCGACTGCAGTTGCGCGGCCAGCCAGGCGCGCGGCTCGCCCATGGCAACCAGGTCCCCGGGACGGGCACCCAGGCCGAAGCGGTTGGCGGCGCTCAAGCTCTCGCGGCGGATCATGCAGCGCTCCGGTGATGGCGACAGCCTTGCAAACGCGCAGCACGGGCCGCGGTTGACCGGCCGGTGGCGGCGTTGCGCCTGGCCGCCCTGCGGCCTCCCGCCGCAGCGCGGCGCGGGCACAAAAAAGGCCCGGTGAGCGGCCGGGCCTTCGGGGACGCGTCGGGGGCGCGCTTACTTGATCAGGCGCAGCGCGAACGGGTAGCGGTAGGCGACGCCGTCGTTGGCCTTGATGCCGGCCAGGATGCAGAACACCAGGTTCACCACCCACACCACCGGCATCAGCAGTCCGCCGATGACGATCACGCTGAGCACCACGCAGATCACGTATGCGATGGCGACGGTGATCTGGAAATTCAGCGCTTCCTTGGCCTGGTCGTTGAGGAAGGACTTGGCCGGGTTGTCCTTGTTCACCAGCCAGATGATCAGCGGCACGATGAAGCCGGCGATGATCCCGGACAGATGGGTGATCAGCGCGACAGTGCGATCTTCCTGGGGGCCTGCCGAGGCCGGCGGCGGCGGCGGGGCAGTGACGTTGTCGAATTCGCTCATCGGTATTCCGTTCCTTTGGTGGTGAGGGGGACAAGACGTTTGGCGCGTCACTCTCGGCGGCCGGCGCGGCGCTGTCAAGCGAGGCCGGGTGCGCCGGGAAAGCACCACGGTGCGCGGCCTACCCGCCCATCGCCCCATACGGCGGCGGATCGCGCGCGCATCGACGTGCATGGCATCGCCTGGACGATCGGGCGCCGCCCATCGCGACGTTCACAGGTCCGCAGAAACCGCCAGCGCTCGCCCCACTCAAACGCGTGACCGGCGATGCCGCGCGCTACACGCGTGCGTGGCCGCCGACGCGCGCACCTGGATCGGTGCGCGTTGCGGCGCTCAGTCGTTGCCGGCCACCGTCATCCTGCCGACCAGCACCGCACCGATGTGCACGTGCGAGCGCACGTCGATGTCGGCGCCGACCGCCTCGATGTCCTGGAACATCTGCCGCAGGTTGCCGGCGATGGTGATTTCGTCCACCGGATAGGCGATTTCGCCGTTCTCGATCCAGAAGCCGCCGGCACCGCGCGAGTAGTCGCCGGTGACCGGGTTGACGCCGTTGCCCATCAGGTCGGTGACCAGCAGGCCACGCGGCAGGCCCTTGACGATGGTCTGCAGATCGGTGGCATTGGCCGCCACCTGCAGATTGTGCACCCCGCCGGCATTGGCGGTGGTCTGCAGGCCCAGCTTGCGCGCCGAGTAGCTGCCCAGCACGTAGCGCTGCAGCACGCCGTCGCGCACCAGCGGCGCCTCGCGGGTGGCCACGCCCTCACCGTCGAAGGCGGCCGAGCGCAGGCCGCGGCGCAGGTGCGGCAATTCGTCGATCGCGAACCACTCCGGGAACAGGCGGGTGCCGGCGCTGTCGAGCAGGAAGCTGGCGCGGCGATACAGCGCGCCGCCGGACACGGCGCCGAGCAGATGCCCGATCAGCGAGCGCGCCATCTCCGGCGCGAACAGCACCGGCACTTCGCCGGTCGGCAGCGAGCGTGGCTGCAGCCGCGCCACGGTGCGCTCGGCGGCGCGGCGGCCGATCGCCGACGCGCGCTCCAGGTCCTCGCGCGCCAGCGCGCTGCTGTACCAGCCGTCGCGCTGCATGCCGTCGCCCTGCCCGGCGATCAGCGTGCAGGCGATCGAATGGTGGGTGCTGCGCTCGCAGCCGACGAAGCCGTGCGAATTGGCATAGACCGACAGGCTCTCGCTGCTGCCGGCCGAGGCGCCGTCGGAATTGCTGATCCGCGCATCGGCGTCGCGGCCGGCGGCCTCGCAGGCCAGCGCCAGGTCGATCGCCTCCTCGGCCTGCAGCGGCCACGGATGCCAGCGGTCGAAATCCGGCTGCTCGCGGGCCATCAGCGCCGCCTCGGCCAGGCCGGCGGCCACGTCGTCCTCGGTGTAGCGGGCGATCGCGCAGGCCTGGGCCACGGTGGCCTCCAGGCTGGACTCGTGCAGGTCGGCGGTGCTGGCGCTGCCCTTGCGCTGGCCGAAATAGACGGTGACGCCGATGCCGCGGTCGCGGGTGGACTCCACCGTCTCCACCGCGCCCAGGCGCACGTTGACGTCCAGCCCGCGGTCTTCGCTGCAGCTGACCTCGGCCTGGCTGGCGCCGAGCGCGCGGGCGCGCGCCAGCAGCCGCTCGGCGATGTCGGACAGGCGCTCCAGGCGCTGCTGGCTGTCGTCGCGGTGCAAATCGGGGGTGATCGCGTTCAATGCTTTATCCTTGTTGTGCGAATCCCTTCGCCCCTGTCCGGCCGTCCTGGCCGGATGTGTTGATTTGATTTCCAGCCCGATCGAGTAGTACGAGCATGCGCGGACGCGACGAAGACACCGGTGAATTCCGCGGCGAAAGCCGCAGCCAGCAACGCCGCGAGGCGCTGGAAGTGCTGAGCCTGGGCGAGAAGCTGGTGGCGCTGACCCCGGCGCAACTGGCCAAGCTGCCGGTGCCCGAGTCGCTGCTGCCGCACATCGCCGAGACCAAGCGCATCACTTCGCACATCGCGCACAAGCGGCAGCTGGCGTTCCTGGCCAAGCAGATGCGACGCGAGGACGAGGCGGTGCTGGAGGCGATCCGCGAGGCGATGGACGTCAACAGCGACAGCGCGCGCCGCGAAGTGGCGGCCATGCACCGGGTCGAGGACTGGCGCGAGCGGCTGCTCGCCGAAGGCGACACCGCGCTGGCCGAGCTGCTGGCCGAGCATCCCGACGCCGACCGCCAGCGGCTGCGCCAGCTGGTCCGCAACGCCAAGGACGAGCGATTGAAGAACAAACCGCCGCACGCCTACCGCGAGTTGTTCCGGGAGCTGCGCGAGATGATCCTGGAGGCGGCGGGACCCGGGACCCGGGACTTGGGACCCGATGACGCGGACGACGACGCGGCGTTCGAAGACGACACGCGCGACTGAGGCGACGCGACGCGGGCCACGCAAGGTGACCCACCCGCGACCACTTCGGCGCGCTGAGCGGCGACGCCGACCACACGCATCGGTATCGCCACAGCAACCGAGTGCAGCTTTACCGATTCCCGATTCCCGAATCCCCACTCCCGGCTCCTAGGCCGTCCCGCCCACGGTCAGCCCGTCGATCAGCAGCGACGGCTGGCCGACGCCCACCGGCACGCTCTGCCCGTCCTTGCCGCAGACGCCGACGCCTTCGTCCAGCGCCAGGTCGTGGCCGATCATGCGCACCTTCTGCATGGTCTCCGGGCCGTTGCCGATCAGGGTGGCGCCCTTCACCGGCGCGGTGACCTTGCCGTCCTCGATCAGGTAGGCCTCGGTGGCCGAGAACACGTATTTGCCGCTGGTGATGTCGACCTGGCCGCCGCCGAAGTTGACCGCGTACAGGCCCTTCTTCACCGAACGGATCATCTCCTCGGGATCGTGCTGGCCGGCGCGCATGTAGGTATTGGTCATGCGCGGCATCGGCAGGTGCGCGAACGATTCGCGGCGGCCGTTGCCGGTCGGCGCCACGCCCATCAGCCGCGCGTTGAGCGTGTCCTGCATGTAGCCGACCAGCACGCCGTCCTCGATCAGGGTGGTGCAGTTGGTCGCGGTGCCCTCGTCGTCGACGTTGAGCGAGCCGCGGCGGCCGTCCAGGGTGCCGTCGTCGACGATGGTGACGCCGGGCGAAGCGACGCGCTGGCCGATGCGGCCGGCATAGACGCTGGTGCCCTTGCGGTTGAAGTCGCCTTCCAGGCCGTGGCCGACCGCCTCGTGCAGCAGCACGCCGGGCCAGCCCGGCCCGAGCACGACCTGCATCACCCCGGCCGGCGCCGGCACCGCCTCCAGGTTCACCAGCGCCTGGCGCAAGGCCTCGCGGGCGAAGGCTTCCGGGCGGCCGTCGGCGAACAGCGTGGTGTAGTCGTAGCGGCCGCCGCCGCCGGCATAGCCGGATTCGCGGCGGCCCTGCTGCTCGACGATCACCTGCACGTTCAACCGCACCAGCGGGCGCACGTCGGCGGCGAGCACGCCGTCGCTGCGCGCCACCAGCACCGTGTCCACGCCGCCGGACAGGCTCACCATCACCTGCTGCACGCGCGGATCGGCGGCGCGCAGGTACTGGTCCAGCCGCCGCAGCAGTTCCACCTTGTGCGCGTTGTCCATCGCGTCCACCGGGTCCAGCGCCGGATACAGCGCGCGGCCGCCACCGCGCTGCAGCGCGTGCGCCGGCTGCGCGCCGCCGTCGCGGGAGATGGCCCGCGCCGACTGCGCCGCAGCCAGCAGCGCATCACGGTGGATGTCGTCGGAATAGGCGAAGCCGGTCTTCTCGCCGGAGATCGCGCGCACCCCCACGCCCTGCTCGATGGAGTGGGCGCCATCCTTGACGATGCCGTCCTCCACGCTCCAGCTCTCGCGCCGCGAATGCTGGAAATACAGGTCGCCGAAGTCGATGCCGGGGCCGAGCAGCGTGCCGAAGGCGCGCTCCAGGCTGGTGGCATCCAGGCCGGCGGGAAGCAACAGGCGGGTTTCGGCGAGACTCAGGGCGTGATCGTTCATGGGCTCAACATGGGGGACGAAGGCGCGCAGTGCAAGCGGCGGGCGGCACCGAACGCGAATGGACAGCGCGCCGTGGGTCTCTGTCATCACCACGTCCCCTTCCGTAGGAGCGGCTTCAGCCGCGACGGGCGTTACCGATGATGCCCGTCGCGGCTGAAGCCGCTCCTACCGACGGCGCGCATCTAGGGTGTACCCGACGGCGCCGGCGGCCGCGCCGACTCGCGCTCGATCACGTCCACCTTGGGATCCTTCCACGGCCCGGTGACCCGGTAGGTGCGCGCGCCGATGTTGCCCAGCGGCTTGCCCAGCACCGCGTTGGCGGCGGCGCCGACCGCCGCGCCGACCGGCCCGCCGGCCACCGCGCCGACCACGGTCAGCAGGTTGCCTGACTTGGGATTGACGTCGATGGTCTGGTCGAACTGCTGGGCGCGCAGGTCGGCCTCGCCGCGCACCTTGATCTCCGCGGCGGGGCCATCGATGACCATGTTGTCGCTGCGCGCCAGGCCGTTGCCGAAACGGATCTGGCCGTCGATGCGGTTGAAGGCGAAGCCCTTGGAGAAGAAGTCGCGGAAATCGAACATCAGCCGCCGCGGCAACTGCGCCACGCTGAGCAGGCCGAGCACGCGCCCGGCGCCCGGGTTCAACTCCAGCAACTGCCCATTGCGCGCGGCCACATCGAGCTGGCCCTGCACCGTGGCCAGCTGCAGGCCGGCCGGCGTGCCCGGCCAGGCCGCGCTGAGCGTGAGCTGGCCTTCGCCGCCGCGCACCTGCCCGCCGAAGTCCAGGTTCTGCATCAGTTCGCCGAGGTCGCGGCTGTCGACGCTGGCGTTGAGCTGGGTCCGGGCAGTGGCGCCCTTGCCGCGCCAGTCGCCGCTGATGTCGATCTTCTGCTTGTCCGAGCGCAGGTGCAGCTGGTCCACCTGCATGCCGTCGGCGAGCTTGCGCGTGCGCAGCGAAGCCGCGCCGAGGGTCATCGCGCCGAAGCGCAGGTCGTCCACGTCCAGCGCCAGCGCCGGGATCGTGGCCGGGTCCAGGCTGTCGGCGAACGGGCCGGCCGGGACCGGGCCGGCGCTGCCGGCGGCCCCGCTGTCGGCGGGCGTGGCGACCACCGCCGTCGGCGTGCCGTTCGCCACCGGCAATGTGGCCGTGGCCGAGCGCCAGTGCACCCGCGCCAGGCGTCCGCCGAGCACGCCGCCATCCTTGGTCGGCACGCTGAGGTCACCGGCCAGGGCCGGGCCGTCCAGGTGCACGTCGATGCTGTCGGCCTGCGGCAGCAGGCGCAGGCGGGTGTTGTCGAACACCCCGCCCAGCAGCAGCAGATGGTCGGCCAGGATCTCGATGCGACGCAGCGGCATCGGATCTTCGCCGCCGTTGGCCGCGGCGGCGTTCGGATCGGGGCGGCTGACCACGCCGATCCAGTCGATGGCGTTCAATGCCGCGGTGCGCCCACTGACCACCAGGCCGCTGGCCGGCGGTTCGTCGGCGACGTGGTCGCTGCCCATCACCACGCGCACGCCGGTCTTGCCGCCCTGGCTACGCGCCGCCAGCGCCATCAGCTTGCCGAAGGCCACCTCGATGCGACCGCTGCCGACCGGCAGCGGCACGTTGACCGAGGTCGCCAGCGGCGTGGCCGGCCCCTTGTCCATCGGCGCCGGCATCAGCAGTTGGGTGCCGACCAGGTCCGAGCGCAGCTGCAGCCGGGTCGGCGGCTGCGCGCCGCCGTCGGGCGTCTTGGGCAGGCCGACGCCGATGTTCCAGCGCGAGCGACCCTGCACGTACGGCTTGAGCCAGGCCATTTCCGGCACCCGGTCGAGCAGTTCGTTCGCGTCCAGCGACGCGCTCAGCGCGGCCTCGAAGGCCTGTTGCGGATCCTGCACGCCGTCGCCGGCGCGCAGCGCCAGTTCGCCCTGGTGGCCCTGGTAGGCCACGCTCAGCTTCTGCGCGGCGAACCCGGTATCGCTGTAATTGGCGCTGCCGCGCATGTCGTCGAAGGCCAGGTCCCAGCGCTTGTCGGCGATGCGCGCGCCGAGCAGGTCGACCGTGCCGCGCAGGTGGTGGGTGCCGATGTCGGCGCGCAGCGGCTGCAGCAGGTCGAAGGTGACATCGGCCGGCCCCGACGCGCTGAGCGCATCCAGGGTGTCGCCGTAATGGGCGTGCAGCGGACTCTGCCGCAGCATCGCCAGCAACTTGCCGGTCTCGGCGCGGGTACTGGCCAGCACGCTGAGCTGGCCTTCCTTGTAGTCGGGCAGCGCCGCCGACAGCTGCTCCACCGGCACCCCGCCCATGCTGCCGCGGCCGTGCACCTCGAAGCCGTTGCCGATGAAGGCGACGCTGGCGTCCACGTTCTCCACCGCCGGCCAGTCGTGCTGGAAGCGCACCTTGGCGTCCTCCAGCCGCGCGGTCGCCTCGAAGCGGCCGTTGTGGTCGGCGAACGGCCAGTCGTCCAGGTCGCCGGAAACCAGCGCATGGCCGTCGCGCAGGCGCCCGCCCTGCAGTGCGGCGTCGAGCCAGTCGGTGGCGGCCTTGCTCATCTTGGAGTGGACCCAGAACTTCTTCGCCGCCACCACCGGCGCCTCCTGCAGGTCGGCAGCCAGGTCGATCCACGGCCGCGAGCCATCATTCTGGAAGCGCAGCCCGCCGCGCACGTCGGCGCCGTAGTCGCTGCCCTGCACGCGCAGCCCGGGGGTCGCCACGCGCAGGCCGTCGCCATCGCGGAAGGCGACGATACGCCCGGCCAACTGGACCTGGTGGACCACGCCGAAGCCGCTGGGCCAGTCGACGCGGACCGGGCTGCCGGCGTCCAGCGCCAGTTCGCCGGCCTGGGCATCGCCGTCGAAGCGGCCGCGCAACCCGCTCACGCCGGGCGCACCGCCCGCCGGCGCGAACGCCAGGTCGGCCAGACGACCCTGGCCGTACAGCGGACCGCCGGGAACCCCGCTCACCGCCACCTGGGTCAGTTGCAGGCGCGGCCGTGCCACCGCCAACCAACTGCGCAGGCTGGGCGAAAGCCGGTCGCTGAGCCCGGCCACCGCGATCAGCGGCGCCAGGTCGAGCCGATCGCCGTACAGGGCGAAACGGCGTCCGCCGGCCACGGTCAGCCCGTCCAGGCGTTGCAGTGCCTGTCCGGCCTGGCCGAACTGCAGTTGCGGCGCATCCAGCCGCCAGCCGCCGTCGATCTGGCGCCAGCGCGCCTTGGCGCGGAAGGTGGTGAAGGCGAGCTGCGGCCGGGTGCGCCCGTCGGCCAGCGGCGCACCGCGCAGGCGCAGCTCGCGCAGCGTGGCGTCCACGGTCACCCCGGCGACCCGGCGCTGCTGCAGGTCCAGCCAGGCCTGGACGTCGCCGACGCCGCCCTGCAGTTCGATGCCGGCCGCATGCAGCAGGCCGGCCCAGCCCGCCAGCTCCGCCGGACGCACCGCCAGGTAGGCCTGGCCATCGCCACTGCGCCGGTCCAGCTCCAGCACCGCGGTGAGCGGCGCCTGTTGCAGATCGCTCCAGCCCTGCACTCCCACCTGCAGGCGCTGGCCGTTCACGCGCATCCGCAGGTCGATCTTCGGCACCTGCGCTTCCAGGCCCAGCGACGGGGCGTGCACGCGCAGGCGGCCATCGATGACCTGCAGCTCGCCCAGTCCCTCCAGCGCATTCAGCGGATCGCCGCCCTGCCCCGAGGTCGGCAGGCCCTGCACGCTCCAGTTGCCGTCGTCGGCGCGCAGCAGGGTCAGCGCCAGGCCGCGCAGGCGCAGTTCGGTGAACGAGCGCCCGGGCAACAGCCCCGCGTACATCGACACCAGCACCTCGGCCTGGCCGATGCGCACGCCGTCGCCTGCGCCGATGCGCAGCCCGTCCAGGCGCAACAGCGGGCCGCGCCGGGTCCAGGCGGTCTCCAGCCGGTCGAAGCGGATCGGCCGCCCGGCACGCTCGCTCAGCCACGCCGCCACCTGCTGCGGATGCCGCTCCACGAACGGCAGCGCCTGGCTCAGCGCGCCTACCGCCAGTGCAACGCACACCAGCCCGATCGCCACCGCGTAGAACGCGAAACGGCGAGCCAGGCGCAGGCGGCGGCGCAGGGGGGTGTGCATCAGGTGCGGGGAGTGGGGAGTCGGGATTGGAGATTCGCAACAGCCAACGCGATGCGCGCGGACGGTAACCGGTCGCGATCCAGCCGCTCAACCAATCCCCAATCCCCAATCCCGAATCCCAGCCTCACAACAACACCACGTCGAACTGCTCCTGCAGGTATTGTTCGTCGGCCTGGAAGCGGATGGTCTTGCCGAGGAATTCCTCCAGCTCGGCCACCGCCGCCGATTCCTCGTCGGTGATGCGCGCCACCACCTTGGTCGAGGCGATCACCAGCAGGCGCGCCGCGTCGAACTGGCGCACCGCGCGGGTGATCTCGCGGAAGATCTCGTAGGTCACGGTCTCGGCGGTCTTGATCGAGCCGCGCCCGCTGCATTCCGGGCACGGTTCGGACAGCTGCCGCTCCAGGCTCTCCACGGTGCGCTTGCGGGTCATCTCCACCAGGCCCAGCGGCGAGAACTCGTACACCGTGGTCTTGGCGTGGTCGCGCGAGAGCGCCTTCTCCAGCGTGCGCAGCACCTGGCGGCGGTGCTCGGCATCGTCCATGTCGATGAAGTCGATGATGATGATGCCGCCGAGGTTGCGCAGCCGCAGCTGCCGCGCCACCGCCTGCGCCGCCTCCAGGTTGGTGCGGAACACCGTCTCCTCGAGGTTGCGCTGGCCCAGGAACGAGCCGGTATTGACGTCGATGGTAGTCATCGCCTCGGTCTGGTCGATGACCAGGTAGCCGCCGGACTTCAGCGGCACCTGCTTGTCCAGCGCGCGGGCGATCTCGTCCTCGACCCCGTACAGGTCGAAGATCGGGCGGTCGCCGGTGTACAGCTCCAGGCGCTCGGCCAGCACCGGCATGTACTTGGCGACGAAGGCCTGCAGCCGTTCGAAGGTCTCGTGCGAATCGACCTTGACCTTCTCCACGTCCTTGCGGATCAGGTCGCGCACCGCACGCAGCGGCAGGCTCAGGTCCTCGTAGATGATGCTGGCCGGGGCGCCGTCGCGGCCGCGCCGCTCGACCACGTTCCAGACCCGCGACAGGTAGGCGATGTCCTCGGCCAGGGCCTCGGCCGGCTGGCCCTCGGCATTGGTGCGGATGATGTAGCCGAAACCGCCGTGGCTGGCGGCCAGGTCGGCGACCAGGGTCTTCAGGCGCTGCCGTTCGGCCTCGTCCTCGATCCGCGCCGACACGCCGATCACCCGCGACTGCGGCAGCAGCACCAGATAGCGCGAGGGAATGCTGATCTGCGTGGTCAGCCGCGCGCCCTTGCTGCCGATCGGGTCCTTGACCACCTGCACCACGATGTCCTGGCCGTCGCGCAGCAGTTCCACGATCGGCACCGCCGCCGAGACCGGCAGCGGCGTGGCTTCCTCGGTGTCGCCGTTGCCGACCGGTGCCGGCCGCACCACGTCGTTGGCGTGCAGGAACGCCGCGCGCTCCAACCCGACCTCGACGAAGGCGGCCTGCATGCCCGGCATCACCCGCTGCACGCGGCCCTTGTAGATGTTGCCGACCACGCCGCGGCGCCAGCCGCGCTCGATGTGCAGCTCCTGCAGCATGCCGTTCTCGATGACGGCCACCCGGGTCTCGCGTGGTGTGACGTTGACCAGGATCTCTTGCGACATCACAGCACTCCGAAGGTGCGCAGCAGGTGGTGGGTCTGGTGCAGGGGCAGGCCCATCACCCCGGAATAACTGCCGTCGAGACGGCTGACGAAACGTTCGGCGCCGCCCTGGATCGCATACGCGCCGGCCCGCCCCATCGGCTCGCCGCTGGCCACGTAGTCGGCGATGTCGCGTGCGGACAAGTCGGCGAAGGTCACCGCCGTCGGCACCAGCACCAGCTCTTCGCGGCCGGCGGCGACCAGCGCCACCGCCGTCATCGCCTGGTGGGTGCGCCCGGACAGGGCCGCCAGCATCGCCGCCGCATCCTCGGCATCGGCCGGCTTGCCGAACACGCGGTCGTCCAGTACCACTTCGGTGTCGGCGCCGAGCACCACCGCATCGGCGGCATCGGCCAGTTGCGCCAACCCGGCGCGGGCCTTGTCCAGCGCCACCCGGCGCACATAGGCCTGCGCCGACTCGTCGGCCGCGCGCACTTCCGGCACCTCGAGATCGAGGATCCGGAACGGCACGCCGAGGCGGGTCAGCAGTTCGTTTCTGCGAGGGGAACGGGACGCGAGATACAGCATGGCCGAAGGATAACCCGACCGGACTGACTGAACGATCGCTAATTGCGGGACGATCGCTTCGACCCCGGCGAAGATCACGACGCGTTCATCGTCGCGGCAACACCCTCGCCCAATCTTCACAAGGAGAACATCGATGCGCGCATTGTCCGTCCGCCCGCTGCTGCTGGCCCTGTCCCTCGCCCTAGGAGGCACGATGACCGCCCACGCCCAATCCGCCGCGCCCGGCTACGCCGTGCCCGCCGACGGCACCCTGCTCAACATCGCCGCGCAGGCCGAGGCCAAGCGCGCGCCCGACGTCGCCGCCATCTCCGCCGGCGTGGTCACCCAGGCCACCGACAGCGCCGCGGCGATGCGCCAGAACGCCGAGCAGATGACCAAGGTGCTGGCCGCGATCCGCGCCGCCGGCATCGCCGACAAGGACGTGCAGACCAGCGGGGTCAGCCTCAACCCGCAGTACAAGTACGCCGAGAACCAGGCCCCGCAGATCATCGGCTACCAGGCCAGCAACTCGGTGAACCTCAAGGTGCGCGACATCGCCAAGCTCGGCAAGGTGCTCGACGCGCTGGCCGCGCAGGGCGCCAACCAGATCAACGGTCCCACCTTCGAGATCGACAACCCCGAACCGTTGTACGACCAGGCGCGGGTCGATGCGCTGAAGAAGGCGCAGGCACGCGCGCAGACCTACGCCAAGGCACTGGGCCTGCAGGTGCGGCGCATCGTCAGCATTTCCGAAGGCAGCAGCGGCGGCGTGCGGCCGCCGATGCCGATGATGCGCACGATGGCGATGAAGGCGGAGATGGACAGCACCCCGGTCGCGCCGGGCGAGAGCAGCGTCTCTGTCAACCTGGACGTGGTGTTCGAACTGGGCAAGTAAGCCCTGTCCCGACCCTCACCTCGCGACGGCGCCTGCGGGCGCCGTCGTCGTGTCCGGCTGCAGCGGCACCCTGCCCTGGTCGCGATCGCGCCCAGCGCTGGCCCCTGCCCTCTTGCCAAAGCCACCGCGACCGGCGCACTGTCGAAACGCGGACGGGCGCGCTGACCCCATCCGCCGCGCCCGTGCGTTTTTGCCGTACCGCAGTCCACGACACTCCTATCGCAGAGGTGGATCCATGGTTCGCACGCAACTCCCCGCCCCGTCCTTCCGCATCGACCTGTCCCGGGTCCTGGCCTACAGCACCGCGATCGCCCTGCACCTGCTGGCCGCCCTGTTGCTGCTGCTCCCGCTCTCGCACGTGACCGCGCCGCCGGAACCGGCGCAGGTGCAGCCGCGCTGGCAGCAACCCGTGGTGGTCCAGGTCACCCCGCCGCCGCCGGTCCTTCCCACCATCGAGAAGCAGACGCCGACGCAGCCGCGCACTCCAACCGTGGTGCCGGTGCCGACCTCGACGCCGGCGCCAGCGTTCGACAGCAGCCCGGTGGCGCTGGATAGTGCGCCCAACATCGACCCCACGCCCAGCATCGCCGCGCCCAGCCTGCCCCCGGCGAGCATGAGCGCGCCGGTGGACGGCATGCAGTTGCAGTACCTGCGCGCGCCGGCGCCGCCGTATCCGCGCGACGCGCTGCGCGATCGCCTGCAGGGCAGCGTGCTGCTGCGGGTGCTGGTCGGCACCGACGGGCAGCCGCTGCAGGTCACTGTCGAGAAGAGCAGCGGCCACCGGGTGCTGGACCAGGCCGCACGCGACCAGGTGCTCAAGCGCTGGGCGTTCAAGCCTGCGCTGCAGAACGGCACGCCGGTGCAGGCGTACGGGCTGGTACCGGTCGATTTTTCGATGGACCGCTGAGGGCTGTGATGCGCCGGCCGGGCACCGCCCGGCCGTGCGCGTTAGGCAAAAATTCACCGTTTATTCACGATAGATACACCTAGATGGAAACCAGCTGACCGTCAAAAGGTCGGCGCTTTCGCCACAAAGTCACAACCTGCGTTTCCAGTTAGGAGAGAAACTGTGAACACCTCGACCCAACGGCGTGCAACCCGCCGTACCCTGTTGTGCGCCTCCGTCGCCGGCGTTCTCGCCACCCTCGCGGGCCCTGCCGCCCTCGCCCAGGAAGCGGCCACCAATCTCGACCGCATCACCGTCACCGGCTCCAACATTCCCCGCACCAACACCGAGACCCCGGCGCCGGTGCAGGTGGTGAGCCGCCAGGAAATCGACCGCAGCGGCAAGACCTCGCTGGGCGAGTATTTGCAGACCCTGACCGCCAATGGCGCCGGCGCGGTGCCGAAGAGCTTCGGCCAAGGTTTCGCAGGCGGTGGCTCCGGCATCTCGCTGCGCGGCCTGGGCGCCGGTTCCACCCTGGTGTTGTTGAACGGCCGCCGCATGGCCACCTATGGCCTGGCCGACGACGGCCAGAAGGTCTTCACCGACCTCAGCACCATCCCGCTGGATGCGGTCGAGCGGGTCGAAGTGCTGAAGGACGGCGCCTCGGCGATCTACGGCTCCGACGCCATCGCCGGCGTGGTCAACATCATCCTGCGCAGCGACTTCCAGGGCGCGATCCTGCGCGGCTCCTACGGCATCTCCGGCGACGGTGATGGCGATGCGCGCAAAGCGACCCTCACTGCCGGCACCGGCGACCTCTCCAGCGATGGCTGGAACGCGTTCTTCAGCCTCGACGTGGGCAAGACCGATGCGATCAAGATCGGCGACCGCAAGGACCGCAAGTGGATCGGTACCGGCGACATCCGTCGCTGGGGCTACGCCGCGCAGGACGCACAGTTTCTCGGTGGCGCCTACCGCAGCGGCGGCACCAACATCGGCAGCCTGAACGGCCCGAACGGCTCCGTGTTCGACACCACCGGACAACTGGTCGCGCTGCCCGGCTGCGCCGGCCTGACGACCATCCCAGGACAGACCGAAACCACCTCGCAGGCGCAGGGCTGCCTGTGGGATCCGGTGCAGCAGTTCCGCGACCTGTCGCCCAAAGAGAAGTACGTCAATGTGTTCGGCCGCGCCAGCTTCGCCTTCGGCGAGGGCGGCGAGATCTACACCGAGATCGGCTACTCGAAGAAGAACACGGTCTTTTCCAATACCCCGTCCAACGTGTCCGGCGGCTGGGGCTACCCGGGCGGCCCGGTCAACGCCAACAGCGGTGCTGGCGCCACGGTGCTCTATGCCGGCCATCCGGACAACCCGTTGCCCTACGCCGCGCGCGTGCGCTACAGCGCCTGGGACGTGGGCCCGCGCGTCACCGACAACACCAACGAATTCAACCGCTTCCTGGTCGGCGTGAAGGGCAACTGGGGCGACTGGACCTACGACACCGGCTACCTGCACTCGGGCACCGACCTGAGCAGCAAGCGCACCGGCTTCCTGCGCTACAGCGCCGTGCGCTGCGTGCTCGGCAACCCGGCCTGCCCGGCCGGCACCTGGCGCATCGGCGACAACGCCAACCTCAACTCGCAGGCGTTGTACGACTACATCTCGCCGACCATCAGCGCGCGCGCCAAGTCCGCATTGGACATGTTCGACTTCACCGTCTCGCGCAGCCTGGCCGACCTCAAGGGCGGGCCGCTGGGCCTGGCGCTGGGTGCGGAATGGCGCAAGACCAGCAACAGCCTGACCCCGCAGACCTACACCGATATCGGCGACATCATCGGCCTGGGCTACTCGGCCTACGACGGTACCCAGAACGTGTATGCCGGCTATGTCGAGCTGTCGGCGCCGGTGCTGGAGCAACTGGAACTGTCGGCGGCGCTGCGCTACGACAAGTACGACGGCGGCGACGGCAAGGCCACGCCGAAGCTGGGGGTGAAGTGGACGCCGGCCGAGTGGATCGCGCTGCGCGCCAGCTATGCCGAAGGCTTCCGTGCGCCGAACCCGGCCGAGAACGGCAACGGCGGCCTGGCCGCATTCTCCAATGCGGCCGATCCGGTGCGCTGTGCGATCAGTGCCAGCGAGTGCGGCACGCGTTCGGTGGCGATCATCACCCGCCCGAACCCGGCGCTGAAGCCCGAGGAATCCAAGAGCTACTCGGTGGGCTTCGTGCTGCAGCCGACCTCGACAACCTCGCTGACCGTGGACGGCTGGGAGATCAAGCGCACCAACGAGATCGCCCCGAGCAGCACCCGCGATGCGATCCTTGCCGGCAACGTGCTGCGCGACAGCAACAACATCGGCGGCGTCGCCAACAGCGGCACCATCCTGGCGGTCAACACTGGCTACGTGAACGCGAACTCCTCGCGCGTGCGCGGTATCGACACCGACATCCGCCAGACCTTCGCGATCGGCCCGGGCCAGTTGGAACTGGACGCGCAGTGGAGCCACCTGCTCAAGTTCGAGCGTACCGAAGGCGGCAGCACCGTCGACTACGTGGGCACGCATGGCAACTGCGACGTGACCAACTGCATCGGCACGCCGCAGGACCGCATCAATTTCGGTACCACCTGGAAGCAGGGCAGCTGGAGCGTGAGCGGCGTGCTGAACTACATCGACAGCATCGAGAACAAGGACAGCCGTGGTGGCGAGTACCAGGCGTTCTACGCCGACGGCACGCCGGTCAAGAAGATCGCCTCGTTCACCACCTTCGATCTGTCGGGCCGCTGGAACATCACCGAGGCGTTCGAGCTGAGCGCGTCGGTGGAGAACGTGTTCGACCGGATCGCGCCGCTGGATCCGACCACCTACGGTGCGGTCAACTACAACCCGCTGCACGTCAGCGGCGCGATCGGTCGCTACTTCACGGTGGGCGCGAAGTACACGTTCAACTGATCGCGAACGTCGCAAGGCCCTAACGAAAAGCCCGGGCGCAAGCCCGGGCTTTTTGCTGCAGTGATCGGCTCACAAGCATCGACATTCAGGCCCACATTCCCGCCTTGCGGGCGCGCACAGTAAGCGATCAGGCGATCAGGCGCGATGATAAGGATGATTAGCCAACATCGCCGCGGCGCGGTAGAGCTGCTCGGCCACCACCAGCCGTACCAGCATATGCGGCAGGGTCAGCGGCCCCAGCGACCAGGATTCGCTGGCGACCGCCAGCACCTCCGGCGAATGGCCCTCGGGACCGCCGATCAGGAACGCCAGATCGCGCCCCTGTCCGCGCCAGTGCTCCATGCGCTGCGCCAGTTGCTCGGAGCTGTGCTGCTTGCCGGGCACGTCCAGCGCCACCACCAGCGCGTTCTTCGGCAGCGCCGCCAGGACCCGGCGGCCTTCGTCCTCGATCGCGCGTTGCGCATCGCGGCCCTTGCCGCGCAGTCCAGGCTCGATCTCGACCAGATCCAGCGGCAGCCAGTGCGAGAGCCGCTTGCGGTACTCGGCGAAACCCTGCGCCACCCAGGTCGGGGCGCGCTCGCCGGTGGCGATGAGGCGCGCCTTCATGGTGCCGCTCGCCGCACGCGCATCACCCGCGCTCCGCCGCCATGCCTACTGCAGACGGCGCCGACGCCTCGGCGGCGTCCTGCGCCTCGAGTGCGGCACGCTGCTGGCGCAGCCACTGCTTGAGGGTGGCGGGCTGCTGCAGCGCGCGCCGGTCCTGCTCGCAATAGGCGATCTCGTCTTGCAACTGGCGCTTGATCTGCGCCATCAGCGCATCCAGGCGATGCGGCTGCGGGCGGCGCTCCAGGGCCAGCCCATAGTCGGCCACGAACGCATCGACCACCTGCGCCAGCTCCCGTTCGACCTGCTGCAGTTGCGTGGCGAACATCGCGGCATAGTCGCCGATGCGCTCCTCCGCCATGGCCGCGATCCCGACGTGGTCCAGCTGGCCGATCTCGAGTTGCAGTTCCAGCAGGCCCAGCAGATCGTCCTGGCGGTAGACGCGGTTGAGTTCCTGCATCAGAGCGGTCTTGCGTTCGCGCTGCCGCGCATCAGGTTCGCGGTCCGGATGCAGCGCCGCGACCAGGGTGCGGTACAGCGTGCGCCGTGCCTGCTGCGCATCGAACCCGCTCGCAGCCGCGGCGCCGGCGCGGCGGCGCTTGGCATGCCGTTGCGCGCGTCCGTCCGCGTGCGCCTGCTGCTGGTGCTGGCGTTGCTGCAACTGCGCGTACAGGGCTTCCGGGGACGGCAGGTGCTGCAATTCGTCGATGGTCAGGCCGAACTCGGCGGCGAGCGCCGCCTGCATCGCGGCGTCCCCACTGAGGGCATCACCGTCGCCCTGCGCGCCGCGATGGCGCGCATGGATCGGCTTCAGCGCGTCGAACCCGGGCTGCTCCAGCAACGGCGCGGCCAACGCGCAAAGCACCTCGGACAGGTCGGCACGCTCGCGCTTGCCCAGCTTGTGTGCGGCATGCGCGGCATCCAGGTCGTGCACCAGGTGCGCCTGCGCGGCGTCGCGCGCCTGCAGCAACGGCTCGACCTGCGCGTGGAATCGCTGTTCCCAGCGCGGCAGCGCCTCGCGCCAGTCGCGCAACTCCTCGCGGGTCCGCTCCAGGCGTTCGATCAGCGCATCGAAGCGCTTGCGTGCCGGCGTGGCCAGCAGCTGCGTCGCGGCGCCGGTACCGGCGCGGATCCGGGCGGACGGCGCGAGCTCGAAGCCGCCCGCCGGCAGCCCGGCCTGCCGCTTAGGCATCGCGTGCCGTGTCGTCGCCGTCGTCGTCACCCGGCGGCTGGTCGCCGACCGTCCACAGCCGCTCCAGCGCGTAGAACTCGCGCACCCGCGGCAGCATCACGTGCACCACCACGTCGCCGAGGTCGACCAGCACCCACTCGGCCTCGCGCTCGCCTTCCACGCCCAGCGGCATCACGTCCAGGCGCTTGGCGTACTTGATGACTTCGTCGGCGATCGACTTGACGTGGCGGGTGGAGGTGCCGGAGACGATGACCAGGTAGTCGGTGACGCTGGACTTGCCGCGCACGTCGATTTCCGCCACGTCCTTGGCCTTGAGTTCCTCGACTGCCTCGCGGACGTGGGCGAGCAGGACCGGCAGCGGCGGCGGCGGATTGGGGACTTGGGTCTTGATGACGTGGGCTTGACTGGACAAAGCGGCGAACTCGAAGGAATGGGGCGAATTATAGGCGACCCCGGCAGGACGCGTATTCAGCCAGCCGCGGCCGCGCCGGGCGCATACAGACCGTGGTCGCGGATGTAGGCGGCCACGGCCGGCGGCAGCAGTGCCGCCCAGTCCTCGCCGGCGGCGATGCGCGCCCGCACCAGGCTGGCCGATTCGCTGCGCAGCGGCTGCCGCAGGCACCACAGGCGGCCGCCCGGCGCACGGGCCAGCGCCTGCGGCGTCTCGGCCCAGCGTCCGGCCACCGCCTGCGCCAGTTCCGCCGGCACCGCCCGCTCCCAGCCGCTGCCGGCGCGGTCGGCGACGATCAGGTGCGCCGCCTCGAGCAGCGCCCGCCATTCGCGCCACCCACTGAAGCTGACAAAGCTGTCGCTGCCGATCAGCAGCGCCAGCGGCGCGTCGGCGCCGAGTTCGGCACGCAGCTCGCGCACCGTGTCGATGCTGTAGGACGCCACGCCGGGCCGGGCCTGCGCGCGCCGCACTTCGTGCAGGTCAAGGACCAGCCCCGGCGTATCGGCGATGGCCAGCGCCAGCATCGCGCAGCGCTGCTGCGCATCGGCCCCGGGGGCCGGCCGATGCGGCGGATCGGCCGCCGGCATCAGCCGCACCGGCACCCCGAACGCATCCCGCGCCGCCCGCGCGATCGCCAGGTGGCCGTTGTGGATGGGGTCGAAGGTGCCGCCGTAGACGAGGGTGAGAGGACGGGATTCGGGAGTCGGGATTGGGGATTCGTCAACGGCGGGAAGCTCTGCGCGCGCATCCTGCATCCTCGGATCGCCGCTGTTGCCAATCCCCAATCCCGACTCCCCATTCCCGGCCGTCATACCACCAACAACCGCACCGCCCGCGCCTCGGCGATCGCCAGCAGCAGGCGTTCCAGGGCGATCCAGGCGTCGCCGTCGGCGCGGCCCTTGGCGATGCGGTCGATGCGTCCGGCCTCGGCGGCGAAGCGTTCCCAGCGGCGCGGCTCGGCGTGGCGCTGCAGGGCGCGCTTGAACGGCGCCTGCCGCGATTCCCAGATGCCCTGCCCCTTCATTTCCGCCGCCAGGTTGCCGCCGGCGGCCTGCACCTTGGCCAGCGCGGCGGTGCGCAGCAGTTCCTTGATCAGGATCGGCAGCAGCGCGGCCACCGCCTCGCCCTCGGCGCGCAGGCCGGCGAGCATGCGCCGCACCGCCGGCGCCTGCCCGCCGAGCGTGGCCTCGGCCAGGCGGAACACGTCGTAGCGCGCGGCATCGGCGACCAGCGACTCCATCGCCGCCACGTCCAGGCCCTGGCCGTCGGCCAGCAGGGCCAGCTTGTCGATCTCCTGCGCCGCCGCCAGCAGGTTGCCTTCCACCCGTTCGGCCAGGCGCTGCACCGCGCCGGCGTCGGCGCGCAAGCCCTTGCTGCGCAGGCGCCGCTCGATCCAGTCGCCCAGTTCGTGCGGCTTGATCGCCCAGGCCACGGCGATGGTGCCGATGCGCGCGACGGCGTCGGCCCACTTGCCCTGGTGCGCCTTGCTCCACTCGTTGCAGGTGATCAGCAGCACCACGTCCGGCGGCGGGTTGGCGCAGAACGCGCTGATGACCTCGCCACCCTCCTTGCCGGGCTTGCCGCTGGGCAGGCGCAGTTCGATCAGGCGTTGCGCGCTGAACAGGCTGGGCGCGTTGAAACTGGAATACAGCTGGCCCCAGTCGAAATCGCGACCGTCGGCATCGAACACCTCGCGCTCGCCGATGCCGGCGGCGCGCGCGCGGGCGCGCACGGCATCGGCGGCTTCGAGCACGCGCAGGGTTTCCGGACCGGCGATCAGGTAGACCGGCTGCAGCGGCTGCGACGCCGGCTGGGTGGCGAGTTGTTCGGGACGCAGTTCCATGGCGACAGCCTACGCTGCTGCAGGCGGAGACGGCGAACGCCACGCGCCAGCAGCGAACGGCATGGCCGCCGCGCGCGGCGGCGAAGGCAGCAGGGCCACGCTCAAGGCTGCGGCGTGGTCGCCGGCTTGCCTGCGGCCGGGGTGCCGTCGGCCGGCTTGCCTTCCACCGGCGTGCCGTCGGTCGACGGCGGCGCGGCGTTGACGTCCTTGCCGTCGCGCACCTGCGCGCGCACCACGCTGTCGATCCGGCGCAGCATCGAGGCCGACATCTCGCGGCGCAGTTCGTCGGCCAGTATCTCGCGCTCGGTGGAGGTACCGGTGGCGTCGGTCGGCGGGGAGACGTAGTCGCGCGACAGCTCGATCACCTGCTGCGGCACCAGCACGCTGCCGTCGGCGCGGCGGAACAGGAAGATCGCTGCGTAGCGCAGGCTGTATTCCTGGGCGCGGCCTTCGGCATCGAGCGCGATCGGCAGGTCGCCCCAGCGCTCGGACAGCACTTCCAGGCGGGCCACGCCGGTGTTGACGTCCTTGGGCGCGATCTCCGCACCGGCCGCGCGCAGGCCGCGCTCGAGCAGCTTGGCCAGCTCGCTGTACGGCGCCGAGGACACCACCTTCACCGACGGCGTATCCGCCGGCAGGGTCAGCTTGTTGCGCAGATGGAAACCGCAGGCGGTCAGGGACGCCGCGAAGACGAAAGCGAGCAGGAGTCGGGTCATGGACACAGTCTGGAGGAGCCGGCTGGGCGCGGCAACAGGCGGCTAGCCTGCCGTACGCCGCGTGAACGCGGGTTGAGACCTGATGCCGCACCGCGCGGCCGCGATGCGGCCGCCGCGGCGCGCCGGCTCACGCCGCCACCAGGTTCACGATCTTGCCGGGGACGATGATGATCTTGCGGATGCTCAGCCCTTCCAGGAACTTGGCCGCATTCGGCTCGGCCTGGGCCAGCGCCTCGATCTGCTCGCGCGGGGTATCGGCGCCGACCTCGATGGTGCCGCGCAGCTTGCCGTTGACCTGCACCGCCAGGGTCACCGCGTCGCGCACCAGCGCGGCCGGGTCCGGCTGCGGGAACGGCACGTCCTCCAGCAGCGTCGCCGGATGGCCCAGCGCCTGCCACAGCGCGTGGCTGGCATGCGGGGTGATCGGGTTGAGCAGCAGCACCGCCGCCTCCAGCGCTTCCTGGCGCACCGCGCGGCCCTGCGCGCCGGTGTCGTCGAACTTGGCCAGCGCGTTGGTCAGCTCCATCACCGCGGCGATGGCGGTGTTGAAGCTGTGGCGGCGGCCGTAGTCGTCGGCGACCTTGCCGATGGTCTCGTGGGTCTTGCGCCGCAGCGCCTTGTGCTCGGCGTCCAGCGCGGCCGGGTCCAGCGCCGGGGCGGCGCCGTCGGCGACGTGCTTGTGCACCTGCGCCCACAACCGGCGCAGGAACCGCGCCATGCCGTCGACGCCGGCCTCGTTCCACTCCAGCGACTGCTCCGGCGGCGCGGCGAACATCGAGAACAGACGCACCGTGTCGGCGCCGTACTTGCCGACCATCGCCTGCGGATCGACGCCGTTGTTCTTGGACTTGGACATCTTCTCGGTGCCGCCGATCAGCACCGGCTGGCCGTCGCCGCGGTGCACCGCGCCGATCACCCGCGCCTTGTCGTCGCGCTGCACGTCCACGTCGGCCGGGTTGATCCAGTCCTTGGAGCCGTCCGGGTTCTGCCGGTAGAAGGTCTCGGCGATCACCATGCCCTGGGTCAGCAGGTTGGTCGCCGGCTCGTCGCTGTCCACCAGGCGCGCATCGCGCAGCAGCTTGTGGAAGAAGCGGAAGTACATCAGGTGCAGGATCGCGTGTTCGATGCCGCCGATGTACTGGTCCACCGGCAGCCAGTAGTTGCCGCGCTTGTCGACCATGTCCTTGGCGCCGGGCGAGGTATACCGCGCGTAGTACCAGCTCGACTCCATGAAGGTGTCGAAGGTGTCGGTCTCGCGCTCGGCCGCCGCGCCGCACTGCGGGCAGGTGGTCTTGCGCCATTCCGGGTCGGTCTTCAGCGGCGAGCCGGTGCCGCTCAGGGCCACGTTCTCCGGCAGCAGCACCGGCAACTGGTCCTCGGGGACCGGCACCGCGCCGCAGCTCTGGCAGTAGATCACCGGGATCGGGCAGCCCCAGTAGCGCTGGCGGCTGACGCCCCAGTCGCGCAGGCGGTAGTTGACCCGGCGCTGGCCCTGGCCCTTGCGCTCGAAGCGCTCGGCCAGCGCCTCGAACGCGCCCTGGAAGTCCAGCCCGTCGAACTCGGCGGAATTGACCAGTTCCAGCTCGCGGGTCTTGTCGCCGTACCAGTCCTGCCAGCGGGTCGGGTCGTAGCTGCGCTCGTCGTCGTTCTTCGGCGCCTTCAGCGCGATCACCTGGCGGATCGGCAGGGCGTACTTGCTGGCGAACTCGAAATCGCGCTGGTCGTGGCCGGGCACCGCCATCACCGCGCCGGTGCCGTACCCCATCAGCACGAAGTTGGCGACCCACACCGGCACCTGCTCGCCGCTGATCGGGTGCACCGCGGTCAGGCCGGTGGCCATGCCGCGCTTTTCCTGGGTTTCCAGCTCCGCCTCGGAGACGCCGCCCTGCTTCAGCTCGGCCAGCAGCGCGGCCAGCTCGGGATTGGACTTGGCCGCATGCAGCGCCAGCGGATGCTCGCTGGCGATGGACACGAAGGTCACGCCCATCAGCGTGTCCGGGCGCGTGGTGAACACGCGCAGCGGATCCAGCGCGCTGCCGTCGGCGTCGCGCACGTCGAACTGGATCTCCAGGCCCTCGGAGCGGCCGATCCAGTTGCGCTGCATGGTCTTGACCGACTCCGGCCAGCCCGGCAGCTGGTCCAGGCCGTCCAGCAGTTCCTGTGCGTAGTCGGTGATGCGCAGGAACCACTGCGGGATCTCGCGCTTTTCCACCAGCGCGCCGGAGCGCCAGCCGCGGCCGTCGATGACCTGCTCGTTGGCCAGCACGGTCTGGTCGATCGGGTCCCAGTTCACCACCGCGTTGCGGCGGTAGGCCAGGCCCTTGCGCATCAGCCGGGTGAACATGCGCTGCTCGTGCACGTAGTACTCGGGCCGGCAGGTGGCGAACTCGCGCGACCAGTCGATGGCATAGCCCAGCGACTTGAGCTGGCTGCGCATGTGGTCGATGTTGGCGTAGGTCCACTTCGCCGGCGCGGTCTTGTTCTTGATCGCTGCGTTCTCGGCCGGCAGGCCGAACGCGTCCCAGCCCATCGGCTGCAGCACGTTCTTGCCGATCATGCGCTGGTAGCGGCTGATCACGTCGCCGATGGTGTAGTTGCGCACGTGGCCCATGTGCAGCGCCCCGGACGGGTACGGCAGCATCGACAGGCAGTAGAACTTGGGCTTGTCGGAGGTCTCGTCGACCTCGAAGGCGCGGGTGGCGTCCCAGAACTGCTGGGCGGAGGATTCGACCTGCTGCGGGTCGTAGGCGGTGGGCTCGACGGCGGACATGGAAACGGGCAAGGGCCAGGCGGCAACAAAGCGGCCAAGGGTACCGTAGCGCGGCAAGCCGCTCCAATCCCGGCGACAGGCGGCAAAGGCGCGGGACGCCGCGGCGGCGCCTGACAGGCGCCGGAACCGCGGCTGCAACGCGATTGGCGCGGCCGAGGCGCACGCCGGCATCGCCCCTGCCGCAGCCCGCCTCGACGGCCGACTGCGCAAGCCCGACCGGGTCAGCCGCGGTGCGGGACCCTCGTTGGCCCCGGCCACCAGGCCAGCAACGCCAGCCAGCCCCACCACAGCAGGAACACCAGCCGCTGCGCCAGCGCCGGCGACAGCAGCCGATCCAGCGCGAACGCGCCCAGTGTCACCAGCAGCGCCATCGCCAGCGCCAGCGCGGCCCAGCCGCGCGCGGCCGGATCGCGGCGCGCGCCCAGCCCCAGCAGGGCCGCGGCCGCCACCAGGGCCACCACCCACAGCAACCAGGCGCTGGCATGCAACTGGGTTGAGCGCGCGTCCAGGTCGGTCGGGTCCAGCGGCAGCAGGCCCATGCCGGCGAACGCCAGGCCGGCCAACAGCAGCAACTGCCCACCGACCCGCAGCGACCAGGGCGCATGGCGGCCGGCGCGGCGCAGCAGCCGCAGCGCCAGCGCCAGCGCCAGGCACCCGGGCAGCACGAATGCCAGCAGGTTGAATGCCCAGGCATGCGGGATGCCGCGCGCACCGAGCAGGGCCAGCGGATGCGACCACGGCAGATAGCCGGGCAGCACCGCGCCGAAGCCCAGCATCGCCGCCACCGCGGCTACCGCCAGCAGCGGCCCGATCCAGCGCACCCCCCGTTCGCTCACCTCGCCCATCCGTTACTTTCCTTTCGCGCCGCCACGGCGCCTGAAACCCGGCATTGTCGCCGCTGCGGCCGCGGCCAGCATCCGTGGCGCGACGCCGCCGCCCTTGCATCGGCGCCGCCGCGCCTCCATACAGAGCGTCCTCTCGCCTGCGATGACACTGCCCATGTCCGACACGCCCCACGTTTTCGACGCCAAGACCGAGACCTTCGAAGCCGACGTGCTGCAGCGCTCGCTGCAGACCCCGGTGCTGGTGGACTTCTGGGCGCCCTGGTGCGGCCCGTGCAAGACCCTGAGCCCGATCCTGGAAAAGCTGGCGGCCGAGTACAACGGCGGCTTCGTGCTGGCCAAGGTCGATGTGGACCAGGAGCAGCAGATCGCCGCGGCGTTCCAGATCCGCTCGGTGCCGACGGTGTTCCTGGTCAAGGGCGGGCAACTGGTCGACGGCTTCCCCGGCGCCCTGCCCGAGGGCCAGTTGCGCGAGTTCCTGACCCAGCACGGGATCGCGCCGCTGGCGGCGCAGGAACCGGCCGAGGACGTGCCGGCGGCGCCGCTGGATCCGCAGGCCGAGGTGCAGCGCCTGCGCGAGGCGGTGGCGGCCGAGCCGGACAAGGACGAACTGAAGCTGGATCTGGCCCTGGCCCTGGTCAAGGTCGGCGCCGCCGCCGAGGCCGAGACCCTGATCGACGCACTGCCGGCCAACCTGGCCACCGACGAGCGCGCGGTGCGGGCACGGGCGCGGCTGGGCTTTGTCGGCGCGCTGCAGGCCGCCCCGCCGCTGGAGACCCTGCAGGCCACGCTGGCGCAGGATCCGGGCGACCTGAAGGCGCGCTACCTGCTGGGCGTGCGCCACCTTGTCGGCGGCGACGACGCGGCCGCGCTGGAGCAGTTCCTGGAAATGCTGCGCCAGGACCGCACGTTCGAGGACGGCCTGCCCAAGAAGGCGCTGATCGATGCGTTCCGGGTGATCGAGGACGAGGACCTGGTCGGGCAGTACCGCCGCAAGATGTCCGCCCTGTTGTTCTGAGATTACAATCTCAGGTCCAGCGGCTGACTACGGCGTCTCCAGCCGCTGCGACGGACGGACGCGACCCGGCCTGACCCCAGGATGCCGCGATCAGGGACGAACGCTGCCTGCAGCCCCGCAGGCAGCGCCGGCCTGGTCTTTTGCCGGATGTATGCCGTGAACCAGTTCGATCGCCGCATGGCCTCGCCCACCCGCACCTCGTGGGCAGGCGCACGCAGGCTGGCCGGCCTGCTGTGCTGGATCGGCCTGCTGCTCGCCCCCACCGCGATGGCGCAGGACTGGCACTACCGGGTGCGCCCCGGCGATACGCTGTGGGATCTCGGGCGGCTGTATCTGCGTCCGGGCATGGACTGGACACGGTTGGGCCAGCACAACCAGGTCGCCGATCCGCAGCGGCTGGTGCCGGGATCGCGCCTGCGGTTTCCGATCGCCTGGCTGCGCGTGCAACCGGCGCCGGCGCGGCTGGTCGCTCTGCGTGGGCAGATCAGCGTGCAGACCGCCGACCAGGCAACGCTGTCGGCGCAGCAAGGCATGCCGCTGCCGATCGGCAGCGCGCTGCAGACCGGCGCCGACGCCAGCGCCACCGTGCAGTTCGCCGACGGTTCGCGCATGCAGCTGCGCGAGAACAGCCTGGTGCGCTTCGACCAGCTCGTCCGCTACGGCGCCACCGGCATGGTCGATACCCGGGTGCGGCTGGAGAAGGGCCGCACCAGCAACGACGTCATCCCCGCCACCGGGCCCGCCTCGCGCTACATCATCCAGACCCCGTCCAGCACCAGCAGCGTGCGCGGCACCCGCTTCCGGGTCGGCGCCGGCAGCGACAGCGCGTTCGCCAGCACCGAGGTGCTGCAGGGCGCGGTACGCGTCGCCGGCCAGGGCGGCCAGCGCCTGCTGCAGCCAGGCGAGGCGGCGCGGGTCGCCACCGGGTCGACGCCGCGCCAGGAAGCGCTACTGCCGGCGCCGACCCTGGACCTGGCGCACAGTCGCCTGCAGCGCCCGCCCTACCTGCTCGCCTGGGCGCCGCTGGCCGGCGCCAGCCACTACCGCCTCGAGGCGGTGGACGCGCAGCAACGCGAGGTGCTGCGCTTCGCCCAGGAAACCGAGGCCACCGCACTGGCGCTGGACGCGCTGCCGGCCGGCGACCTGCGGCTGCTGCTGCGCGGCGTCACCGCCAGCGGCGTGGAAGGCGAGGACGCCGAGCAGCCGCTGCAGGTCTCGGCCACGCCGCTGCCGCCGCTGACCGTGCAGCCGCTGCACGAGCAGCACCTGCGCATTGCGCGGCCGCGCTTCGCCTGGACCCGCAACCCGGAGGCCAGCAGCAGCGTGCTGCAAGTGGCGCGCGATGCGCAGTTCCAAGACCTGCTGCTGGAGCAGGAGACCGACGCGACCCATCTGCGCGCGCCGCAGCCCCTGCCGCCCGGCACCTACTTCTGGCGCCTCGCCTCGCGCGATGCGCAAGGCCGGCAAGGCCCGTTCGGGCAGGCACTGACGCTGCATCTCAGCGATACGCCGGTCGATCCTGGGCTGGTGCCGGCGCAGGCCGAGCGCGGCACGCTGACCCTGCGCTGGCAGCCGGATCCGGACGCGCGCCATTACCGGGTGCAGTTGGCGCGCGATCCCGGGTTCCGCCGCGGCCTGCTCGAACGCACCGTGACGCAGCCGCAGGTCGCGCTGCCGCGGCCGCGCCGCGGCACCTGGTACGTACGCATCCAGACCCTGGACGCCGACGGCGAGGCCGCGCCGTTCTCGACGCCGCAGACGCTGGACCTGCCCTGCCGCTACTGCAAGCTCGGCACGGCCGGCGGCGCGCTGCTGCTGTGGCTGGCGTTGTGAACGGCGCGCTGTTGCGACACGTGCTGGTGGCGCTCGCCGCGGCCGCACTGGCCGCGGCACTGAGCCTGGGCGATGTCACCGCGCGACTGGACAACGCGCTGTACGACGCGGCGATCGCGCAGGCGCCGCGCCCGGCCGATCCGCGCCTGCTGTTGATCGCCATCGACGACCGCAGCCTGCAGGCACTGGGCCAGTGGCCATGGCGACGCGACCTGCACGCGCGCCTGCTCGACCGGCTCAGCGCAGCGGGCACCGAGCGGGTGGCGCTGGACCTGCTGTTCAGCGAACCCGACCTGCAACACGCCGACGACGATGCGCGCCTGGCCGCGGCGCTGCGGCGCAATGGCCGCACCGTGCTGCCGGTGATCGGCAGCGCCAGCGGTGCGGACATGCCGCAGGAGCTGCTGCCGACCCCCGCCATCGCCACCGCCGCGGCGGCGCTGGCGCACACCGATCTCGCCGTCGATGCCGACGGCATCGCGCGCGGCGTCTACCTGCGCGCCGGGCTGGGCAGTGCGCACTGGCCGGCGCTGGCCGCGGCCCTCACCGGCCGCGTGCTGCCGCCGGCGCCGGCCACCACCGACGCGCCCTATGCCTGGCATCGCGCGGACTACGTCGGCCTGCGTTTCGCCGCGCCGTCGGCACCGTTCGCGCAGGTGTCCTACGTCGACGTCGTGCAGGGCCGGATTCCGCTGCAGTCGCTGCGCGGACGCCTGGCGATCGTCGGCGTCACCGCCACCGGCCTGGGGCAGCGGGTGATGACGCCGATGTCCGATGCGCGCTGGATGAGCGCGCCCGAATACCAGGCCAACGTCGCAGCGATGCTGTTGCGCGGCGACCCGATCCTGCCGTCGTCGCGCACTGCCCAGGTGGCCGGGTCCGCGCTGCTGGTGCTGCTGGCCTGCCTGGGCGCGCAGTGCGCCGGTGGGCGCCGACGGCGCTGGCTGGTGCCGCTGGCGAGCATGGCGGTGGTCGCCGGCGGCAGCCTGCTGTGGCTGCTGCTCGGCAGCCGCTGGTTCGCGCCAGGGGCGGCCCTGGTCGCCCTGGCCATCCTCGCCGCCGGCCAGTTGTACCTGCACGCGGCACGCTGGCGCCGCCAGGCGCATCGCGACGCCCTGACCGGGCTGGTGAACCGCCACGGCTTCGAACAGGCGTTCGCGCAGGCGCTGGACGAGGCGCGGCGCAGCGGCCGGCCGCTGACGCTGATCATCGTCGATGTGGATCATTTCAAGCGCTACAACGACACCCTGGGCCATCGCACCGGCGACCGCGCGCTGAAGCTGGTGGCCGCCGCGGTGGCGCGGCATGCGCGACATCCGCGCGAGGTCGCCGCGCGCTTTGGTGGCGACGAGTTCGCCATGATCCTGCCCGCCACCGATGCCGCCGATGCCGGCCGCATCGCCGCGGCGCTGGTCGAGGAGATCCGCGGGCTGTCGCTGCGCGCGCCGAACGGCAGCGTCGCCATCACCGCCAGCCTGGGCGTGCACAGCGCCACGGCGACAACGCTCACGTCGGAGCGCGCGTTCTTCGAATCCGCCGACGCGGCGCTGTACCGGGTCAAGCGCGACGGACGCGACGGCTACGCGCTCAGCGACGCGACAGCACACCATACGCATGCGTCTGGCACCCTGCCACACTCCGATCCACCCACCGCCACGCAATGAAGCCATCGCTGTTCCGCCTGGGCCTGAACCTGTGGCCGCCGTTCCTGTGCGCCGGCATCCATGTGACCGAACTGAGCGCGGACTACCGCCACGCGCGGGTCGAACTGCGCATGCGCCCGTGGAACCGCAACTACGTGGGCACCCATTTCGGCGGCAGCCTGTTCGCCATGACCGACCCGTTCTGGATGCTGCTGACCATGCAGAACCTGGGGCGCGACTACTACGTCTGGGACAAGGCCGGCAGCATCGAGTTCGTGCGCCCGGGCCGCGGCACGGTCAGCGCACAGTTCGATCTGGACCAGGCGCTGCTGGACGAACTGCGCGCGGCCACCGCCGGCGGCGACAAGCATCTGCGCTGGTTCGAGACCGACGTCGTCGACGCCCAGGGCGAGGTGGTGGCGCGGACGCGCAAGCAGTTGTACGTCAAGCGCAAGCCGCCGCGCTAGCGCGCCTGCCGCCCGCGTGTTCGCCAAGGCCGGCGCCGCCTCCGCGCAGGCCGACACACATCGCATGCGATCCCGGCCGCGCCGTCAGCGTGCGCGGCGCCGCGAGGCGGGCCGCATGGGCGGGGCCCGGCCCAATCGCAGCTGCACGGCCGCGCCGCGAGACCATGCGGCGCCGCACCAACGGCCATCACGCGCCGCTACACTACGCGGATGTCGCCCGATCTCTCCGCTCCCGCCCCCCGCCCGTCCCTGCAACGGCTGTTCTTCACCGGCCTGCTGACCCTGTTGCCGATCTGGCTGACCTGGGTCGTGGTCAAGTTCGTGTTCGTGCTGCTCTCGGGCATCAGCAGCCCCTGGGTGGTGCCGCTGTCGGCGCGCATCGCCGCCTCGTTCCCGCGCGAGCTGGGCTGGGCCACCGCGCAATGGGTGCAGAACACCATCGCCCTGATCGCCACCCTGGCGGTGATCCTGCTGGTGGGCATCCTCAGCCGGCGCATGATCGGCCAGCGCCTACTGCGCTGGTTCGAGGCCGTGATGCGCCGCATCCCGCTGGCCAGCGTGGTCTACGACAGCGTGCGCAAGCTGGTGGACATCCTGCAGACCCAGCCCGGCAGCACCCAGCGCGTGGTGCTGATCGACTTCCCGCACCGGGACATGAAGTCGGTGGGCCTGGTGACGCGTGTGATCAAGGAACACGGCACCGGCCGCGAGCTGGCAGCGGTGTATGTGCCGACCACGCCCAACCCGACCTCCGGTTACCTGGAGATCGTGCCGGTGGAATTGCTCACGCCCACCGACTGGAGCGTGGACCAGGCCATGAGCTTCATCATCTCCGGCGGCGCGGTATCGCCGGAGAGCGTGCCCTTCACCCGCACCGTGGACCGCTGACGCCGATGCGCCGCGGCACGCTCGACGATCGCGCGGTCCGGCTGTTCATCGCCCTGGCGGCGTTCTTCTGCGTCAACGCCGCGCTGGCCGAGTTCATCGGGGTCAAGATCTTCGCTCTGGAAGACACCCTGGGCATCGCGCCGCTGAACTGGAACCTGTTCGGGCAGACCGGCTCGATGAACTTCACCGCCGGCACCCTGCTGTGGCCGCTGGTGTTCATCCTCACCGACACCATCAACGAGTTCTTCGGCCGCCGTGGCGTGCGCTTCATCTCCTGGCTGGCGGTGGCGCTGATCGGCTACGGCTTCCTGTTCGCGTTCGCCGCGATCGCGCTGGCCCCGGCCGGCTTCTGGATCACCGCGGCGCAACACCAGGGCGTGCCCGACTACCAGGCCGCGTTCGCCGCGGTGTTCGGCCAGGGCATGTGGACCATCGCCGGCTCGCTGGTCGCGTTCATGGCCGGCCAGCTGATCGACGTGGCGGTGTTCCACCGCATCCGCAGCGTGACCGGCGAGAAGCACGTGTGGCTGCGCGCCACCGGCTCCACCGCGGTCTCGCAGCTGATCGACAGCTTCGTGGTGATCTACATCGCCTTCGTGCTCGGCCCGCAGCACTGGTCGATGCCGCTGTTCCTGGCGGTGAGCACGCTGAACTACATCTGCAAGATGCTGCTGGCGGTGCTGCTGATCCCGTTGCTGTACCTGATGCGGCGGCTGATCACCGACTACCTGAGCCCCGAACGCGCCGAACAACTGCGCGAGGAAGCCGCCGCCGACTGAACGCCGGCACACGCGCGAGCGCCCCGCACGCGCTTGCGCGCGGCCGTCGTGCAGCGCCGCAGACGCCGGTGCCGCCTGGCCCGTCGCGGCACGGCGCCCGCCCGCGACAGGGCGTTGGGCGCCCGCAGGCAGCGGCCATGGGTGGCCTCGGCGGTGCGGATCGGGCAAGCTCCCCGCTCGCTTGTCGTTGGAGCCCGCAATGCCGCCCCGCTTTTCCCGCCTGCTGTCCCTGGCCATCGCCACCGCCCTGAGCCTGTCGCTGGCGGCCCCGGCGGACGCGGCCAAGAAGAAGGCCACCAAGCAGACCACCGCGCAGACCCGCGCCAAGGCGAGCAAGGCCCGCAAGGCGCGGCCGGCGCCGGCCCCGGTGGTGCTGACCAAGGCGCAGCAACTGAACCGGCTGTACGACGACTACTGGGAAGCCTCGCTCAAGCTCAATCCGCTGCAGGCGACCTTCCAGGGCGACAGCCGCTACAACGACCAGTTGCCGAACTTCCTCTCGGCTGCGTTCCGCCAGCAGTCGCACGACTTCACCGTGGAGTGGCTGGGCAAGGCCGAGGCGATCGGCAAGGATGGCCTGACCGGGCAGGACCTGCTCAGCTACGAGATCTTCGTCGGCGACGCACGCAATGCGCTGGAGGCGGAGAAGTACCCGAGCTGGATGCAGCCGGTGAACCAGTTCTACAACGTCGGCAGCATCATGGTGATGCTCGGCTCCGGCACCGGCGCGCAGCCGTTCCGCACGGTCAAGGACTACGACAACTGGTCGCGGCGCGCGCTCGGCATTCCGGCGCTGTTCGACCAGGCCATCGCCAACATGCGCGAAGGCATGAAGGCCGGCGTGGTGCAGCCGCGCGCGCTGATGGAGAAGGTGCTGCCGCAGTTGGATGCGATCATCAAGCCCACCGCCGAGGAGAGCCTGTTCTGGGGCCCGGTGCGCAACCTGCCGGCGGACATCCCCGAGGCCGAGAGGCAGCGCATCACCGCCGAGTACAAGCGCATGATCGAGTACCGGATCATGCCCGCCTACCGCTCCCTGCGCGGCTTCATCGCCACCGAATACCTGCCGGCCACGCGCAGCACCGCCGGCGTCGGCGCCCTGCCCGGCGGCGATGCCTGGTACGCCTGGAACGTGCGCCAGAGCACCACCACCGACCTGACCCCCGCCCAGATCCACCAGATCGGCCTGGACGAAGTGGCGCGCATCCAAGGCCAGATCCAGGCAGTGATGAAGCAGGTGCGCTTCCGCGGCTCGATGCAGAAGTTCTTCAAGTTCATGCAGACCGACAAGCGCTTCACCTTCAAGAGCGAGGACGAGCTGCTGACCTACTACCGCGGGCTGGAAGGCCGGGTCGACGCGGCGGTGCCGCGCATGTTCTCGCTCAAGCCCAAGGCCGCGTTCGAGATCCGCCCGGTGGAGCCGTATCGCGCGCAGTCGGCGGCCAGCGGCTCGTACATGCGCCCCAGCGAGGACGGTCGCCCCGGCATCTTCTACGTCAACACCTACGACCTGCCCAGCCGCAAGACCTGGGATGCGGAAGACCTGTACCTGCACGAGGCCATTCCCGGCCACCACTTCCAGCTCGGCCTGCAGCAGGAGTTGACCAACCTGCCCAAGTTCCGCCGCTTCGGCGGCGAGACCGCCTTCATCGAAGGCTGGGGCCTGTACGCCGAATCGCTGGGCAAGGACCTGGGCCTGTACCAGGATCCCTACAACTATTTCGGCTACCTGCAGAACGAGCTGTGGCGCGCGATCCGCCTGGTGGTGGACACCGGCGTGCACAGCAAGGGCTGGACCCGCGAGCAGGTGATCGACTACATGCTGCAGAACTCGGCCACCAGCCGCACCGACGCCGAAGCCGAGGCCGAGCGCTACATGGCCATCCCCGGCCAGGCGCTGTCCTACAAGATCGGCGAGATGAAGATCATGCAGCTGCGCGACTACGCGCGCGCGCAACTCGGCGACAAGTTCGATATCCGCGAATTCCATGCCGAAGTGCTGAAGGACGGCTCGGTGCCGCTGAACGTGCTGCAGGAAAAGATCGAGCGCTGGGTGGCGAGCAAGAAGCAGGGGTGAGCGGGAAGCCGCTCCTCCCGCGGAATAGGCGACCTGAGACGTCGCGGGATCGTGGTAGGAGCGGCTTCAGCCGCGATGGGGCCTTCCTGGTGAAGCCCGGTCGCGGCTGAAGCCGCTCCTACGGGAAAGCAGCAGCCGCAGGGAGGCAGATAGCACGCCAGTTCCACTAGGACATGAGCGCGCACGAACCCATTGTGGGAGGGACTTCAGTCCCGACGCGTTGTAGTGAACGGCGTCGGGACTGAAGTCCCTCCCACAGTGCAGTTCCCTGGCATGCCGGCTGCTGCAAGTGCAGCGCGACGGCAGTGGGAACTGCAGCGATGTCCCGTTGATGCAATGGCCATCCCGTTGCGCCCATTCCACTCGGTGCGGATCGCACACCCGTTCCATCAGGGCACTGGGCGCATGAACCCCTTGTGGGAGGGACTTCAGTCCCGACGCGTTGCAGTGAAGGGCGTCGGGACTGAAGTCCCTCCCACAAACGGCCAAGGCGACTGACCAGCGCCGACACCCACTGAAAACCGACGGCGAAGCCATCGGGCAGTCGCGTGCAAGGCGACCCGCCCTCTCTAAGACGATGCCAGACGCCGCGCCAGCTGCGCGATGTCCCGCGGCGTGGTGCGGCAGCAGCCGCCGATCAGGCGGGCGCCGGCCGCACGCCAGGCGGCGAGGTGGTCGACCAGGGTGCCGGCATCGGCGCTGTCGGCCTGCCAGCATTTGCGCTCGGCGTCGTAGCGCTCGCCCGCGTTCGGATACACCACCAGCGGCAAGCGCGTCAGCGTCGCCAGATGACGCAACGCCGCAGTGGCCAGCGACGGCGCGACGCAGTTGACGCCGAGCGCGACCACCTGCGGGTGGCCTTCGAGCAACGCCACCACCTCGCGCAACGGCGTGCCGTCGCTGAGGTGGGCTGCATCGCGCAGGGTGCAGGCGAACCAGGCGACAATTCGAGGAAACTCCTCCAGCACCTGCAGCAAGGCCGCCATTTCCGCAAAGGACGGCTGCGTTTCGCAGGCCAGCAACTCCACGCCGGCCGCGACCAGGGCCGCGATGCGCGGGCGATGGAAATCGCGCATTCGCGCCGGCGTCAGCACATAGTCGCCACGGTACTCGGACCCGTCGGCCAGATATGCACCATACGGACCGACCGAGCCGGCGACCAGCAAGGGGCCCGCCTGCGGATGCAGCGCGAGTTGCGCCTGCCGTGCCTGCTGCGCCAGTTCGACGCTGCGCGCGATCAAGCGTTGCGAGTGCGCGAGGTCGATCCCGCGCGCGGCGAAGCCCGGCGGCGTGGCCTGGTAGCTGGCGGTGATCGCGCACTGCGCACCGGCGGCGAAATAATCCTGGTGCACCTGGCGGATCAGGTCCGGTTGTTCCAGCAGGATCTTCGCCGACCACAGCGGATCGCGCAGATCGCAGCCGCGACGCTCCAGTTCGGTGGCCAGCGCGCCGTCGAGCACCAGGCACCGGTCCTCGGCCAGCAGCGCGGCGAGCGGGTTGTGCGGCATGGCGCGGCCTCGCAGCGACGGAATGCGCAGTGTCGCAGACGGCACGCGCAGCGGTGCGGCCGCACCGCTGCGCTATGCTTCTTCCATGGATTGCCCCGTTTCGCTCGCCCCGACTCAGCGCATGACCTTCACGACGCTGACCCCGATGCTGCGCTGTGCCGACCTGACCACGGCACTGGCGTTCTATACCGAAACCCTGGCGTTTCGCCTCGAGGGCGGCGCAGTGGCGACGGGCTGGGTGTCGCTGCGGCACGGCCCGTTGGCACTGATGCTGGCCGCGCACCACACAGAGGCCGACACCTCCATTGCCAGCGCCGCCTGCTCGCTGTACTTCCGCACCGACGAGGTCGATGCCTGGTGGCAGCGGCTGCATCCGCATGGGCGCATCGTCTATCCGTTGCAAGACTTCGACTACGGCATGCGCGAGTTCGCGATCCGCGATGCGGACGGCCATGTACTGCAGTTCGGCCAGGCGCTGTGCCGATGAGCCTGACCCTGGACGGCCTGCACCACGTGGCGATCATCGCGTCGGACTACGCGCGGTCCAAGGACTTCTATTGCCGCATCCTGGGCCTGGCGGTGATCGCCGAGGTCTACCGCGACGCGCGCGACTCCTGGAAACTGGATCTGGCCCTGCCCGACGGCAGCCAGATCGAACTGTTCTCGTTCCCCGCGCCACCGCCGCGACCGAGCCGTCCGGAAGCCTGCGGGCTGCGCCACCTGGCGCTGCGCGTGCGCGACCTGGACGCAGCCGTCGCGCACCTGCAGGCGCACGGCGTGGAAGTCGAACCGATCCGCGTGGACGAGTACACCGGCCGCCGCTTCACCTTCTTCGCCGACCCCGACGACCTGCCGCTGGAATTGTACGAGCACGGCTGAACGCCGGCGGCCGACCACGCTGAACCGCATGCCGCAGTGCGGATTCCCAGCACCATACGCTTGGGTATACAGTCGGATCAGGCCGGCATCGCGCCGGCCGCACCGGACATCCCTCGGGAGGGGAACATGCGCACGACCTTCAAGACCCTGATGCTGGCCCTGCCGCTGAGCGCGGCGGCATTCATGGCGCACGCCGCCGACACCTCGCCGGTCGGCCGCTGGCAGACCATCGACGACGAAACCGGCAAGCCCAAGTCGATCGTGCAGATCGAACAGGCCGCCAACGGCACGCTGAGCGGCAAGGTGGTCGAGATCCTGCAGTCCAACCACGGCCCCAACCCGATGTGCGACAAGTGCGACGGCGAACGCAAGGGCAAGCCGATCAAGGGCATGACCATCCTGTGGGGCCTCAAGCCCGACGGCACCGCGGTGTGGGACGGCGGCTCGGTCCTGGACCCGGCCAAGGGCAAGACCTACAAGGCCAAGGTCACCCTCACCGATGGCGGCAAGAAGCTGCAGATGCGCGGCTATATCGGCATTGAGGCCCTGGGCCGGACGCAGACCTGGATCAGGGAGTGACGGAAGCCGGGATTCGGCAGTCGGGATTGGGGATTCGCAGAAGCGGTGTCGCTGCCTGATTTCCATTCTGCAAACACTCTATTGAAGGCGCCTGCAAGGGCGCCTTTTTAATGGGCGCGCGGATTTGCAGACGCCGACCAAGCGCTTGACCAATCCCGACTCCCCAATCCCGAATCCCTGCTCCATGCAATAATCCCCGGCCCCCAGCATCGCCGGCCGCCATGACCACCGCTCTCGTCACCACCGCCCTGCCCTATGCCAACGGACCGCTGCATCTGGGGCATCTGGTCGGCTACATCCAGGCCGACATCTGGGTGCGCGCGCGGCGGCTGCGCGGCGACCGCACCTGGTTCGTGTGCGCCGACGACACCCACGGCACGCCGATCATGCTCGCCGCGGAGAAAGCCGGGGTCACCCCGGAGAGCTTCATCGCCGCCATCCAGGCCAGCCACGAGCGCGATTTCGCCGCGTTCGGCGTGGCCTTCGACCATTACGATTCGACCAACTCGGCGGCCAACCGCGCCCTGACCGAGGCGTTCTACGCCAAGCTCGACGCCGGCGGCCACATCGCGCGGCGCTCGGTGGCGCAGTTCTACGACCCGGCCAAGGGCATGTTCCTGCCCGACCGCTACATCAAGGGCATCTGCCCGAACTGCGGCAGCGCCGACCAGTACGGCGACAACTGCGAGGTCTGCGGCGCCACCTATTCCCCGACCGAACTGAAGGAGCCGAAGTCGGTGATCTCCGGCGCCACGCCGGAGCTGCGCGATTCGGAGCACTTCTTCTTCGAGGTCGGCCGCTTCGACGGCTTCCTGCGGCAGTGGCTGGCCGGCGACGTCGCCCTGCCCGGGGTCAAGGCCAAGCTGATGGAATGGCTGGACAGCGAAGGCGGCCTGCGCGCCTGGGACATCTCCCGCGACGCGCCGTACTTCGGCTTCCAGATCCCGGGCCAGCCGGGCAAGTATTTCTACGTGTGGCTGGACGCGCCGATCGGCTACCTGAGCAGCTTCCAGACCCTGTGCGCGAGCCTGGGCGAAGCGTTCGAGCCGCACCTGGCCGCCGGCACCGCCACCGAGCTGCACCATTTTATCGGCAAGGACATCGTCAACTTCCACGGCCTGTTCTGGCCGGCGGTGCTGCACGGCACCGGCCACCGCGCGCCGACCCGGCTGCACGTCAACGGCTACCTGACCGTCGACAGCGCCAAGATGTCCAAGTCGCGCGGCACCTTCGTCATGGCCCGCACCTACCTGGACGTGGGCCTGGAGCCGGAAGCGCTGCGCTATTACTTCGCGGCCAAGTCGTCCGGCGGCGTCGACGATCTCGACCTGAACCTGGGCGACTTCGTGGCGCGGGTCAATGCGGACCTGGTCGGCAAGTTCGTCAACCTGGCCAGCCGCTGCGCCGGCTTCATCGACAAGCGCTTCGGCGGCACGCTCGCCGACGCGCTGCCGGACCCGGCGCAGTACGCGCGCTTCGTCGCCGCGCTGGCGCCGATCCGCGAGGCCTACGAGCGCAACGACCCGGCCAGCGCGATCCGCCAGACCATGGCCCTGGCCGACGAGGCCAACAAGTACATCGACGAACACAAGCCCTGGGTGCTGGCCAAGCAGGACGGCGCCGAGGCGCAACTGCAGGCCGTGTGCACGCAGGGCCTGAACCTGTTCCGGGTGCTGGCCGCCGCACTCAAGCCGGTGCTGCCGCGCACCTGCGCCGAGGCCGAGGCGTTCCTGTCGGCCCCGCTCGGCGCCTGGGACGACCTCGACGCCCCGCTGCTGGCGCACGTGATCCAACCCTACGCCCCCCTGTTCACCCGTATCGACCCCAAGCTGCTCGACGCCATGACCGACGCCTCCAAGGACACCCTCGCACCCGCCCCGGCCGCAACCAAGCCGGCACCGGCCAAGACCGAAACGAAGGTCGCTGCGCATCCCGAATCCCCACTCCCCACTCCCGGCGTCATCGGCATCGACGACTTCGCCAAGCTCGACCTGCGCATCGGCAAGGTACTGGCCTGCGAGTTCGTCGAAGGCTCGGACAAGCTGCTGCGCTTCGAACTGGACGCCGGCGAGCTGGGCAAGCGGCAGATCTTTTCCGGCATCCGCGGCAGCTACGGCGAACCGGAAAAGCTGGTCGGCCGCAACGTGGTGTTCATCGCCAACCTCGCCCCGCGCAAGATGCGCTTCGGCCTCAGCGAAGGCATGATCCTGTCGGCCGGCTTCGACGGCGGCGCCCTGGCCCTGCTCGACGCGGATAGCGGCGCGCAGCCCGGCATGCCGGTGCGTTGACGGCGGGGATTGGGGAGTCGGGATTGGGGATTGGTTGAGCCACTCTCGGCGCCGATGGCCCATGACGCGGTGACGAATCCCCAATGCCGAATCCCCAATCCCTCGCTCTCTTCGATTTCGACCACACGGTCACCACCGCCGATACCTATTCGGGATTCCTGCGCCGTGTGGCCACGCCGGCGCAGCAGGCGCGGGCGCGCTGGGCGGTCGGGCCGTGGCTGGCCGGCTATCGGCTGGGCCTGGTGTCGGCGGCGACGTTGCGCACGCGGGTCACCCGGCTGGTGTTCGCCGGCCGCGACGCAGACGAGATCGCCCGCGAGGCCGAGCACTATGCGCAGCAGGCGCTGCCGCCGCTGCTGCGACCGGACATGATGCAGCGGATCGCCTGGCACCAGGCCCAGGGGCACAGCGTGGCGCTGGTCTCCGGTTCGCTGGATCTGTATCTGCGGCCCTGGTGCACGCAACATGGGCTGGGCCTGATCTGCAACCGCCTGGAAGTGCAGGATGGGCGCCTGACCGGCCGCTATCGCCACGGCGACTGCGGCCCCCGCAAGGCCGCGCTGATCCGCATGCAGTACGACCTGAACGCTTATCGGCGCATCTATGCGTACGGCGACAGCCGCGAGGATCGGCCGATGCTGGCGCTGGCGCACGAGCGCTGGTACTGCGGGCGCCGGATCGCCTGAGCCGATGACGCTGCGCCAGCCACCGCCGCCCCTGCCGTCCGCTGCGCAGCGCATGGCCGCCTCCGCGGCACGCCGCGACGCCGAGGCGACGCCACCGCGCGACCGCAGCGCGGTCATCGCCTTGTCGATCGTGGCGCTGGCGATCCTGCTCGGCATCGCATTCGCCATCAGCGTGTGGGGGTGGCGCGCCTACCCCGCGGCGCGCAGCGACGATGCCTGGGTGGCGAGGCCGGCGTCGCGCCCCGCTGGCGCCATGCCCGGCGCGCCGGCCGCCGTCTCCACGCATGCGCCCAAGGACGACGCGATCACGGTGATCGCCCGGTTCCGCGAGGACGTGCTGCCGGCGATCCGGGTCGGCCAGGCCGCGCAGGTGCGCCTGGCCGACGGTGCGGGGATGACCTGGGTCGGTCACGTGCAGGCGATCGGCGCCACCGTGCAGGAGGCGGACGTGCCGCTCGACACGACAGCGCAGGCCGGCAACCATGTCCGGCGCGTGCAGCGGCAGCCGGTGCGGATCGTGCTGGACCGCGCGCAGGCCGCGCCCGCCAGGCTGGAACCGGGCATCGCGGTCCAGGTCGTGATCGACACCTACAGCGCGCGCTAGGCTCGGGCAGCAGCGGACGCCGCGCTACACTCTGCCGGCTGGCCACGCCGGCGCTTCCGCTTCTCCACCCCTGCTCCTCGCCGTGCGCTACCGTGCGCCGCCTCCGCCATGACGCCCGCCCACGCCGCCCTGCTCGAACGCCTCGATCGCCTGCTGCCGCAGACCCAATGCGGCCAGTGCGGGTTCGACGGCTGTCGTCCCTATGCCGAGGCGATGGCTGCCGGCACGGCGCAGGTGGACCGCTGCCCGCCCGGCGGCGATGCCGGCGCGCGCGCCCTGGCGCGGGTGCTCGGCGTCCCCGCCCTGCCCTACGACCGCAGCCGCGGCACGCACGCGCCGCCGCAGGTGGCCTGGGTGGTCGAAGCCGACTGCATCGGCTGCACCAAATGCATCCAGGCCTGCCCGGTGGACGCCATCGTCGGCGGCGCCAAGCACATGCACACGGTGCTGGCGCCCTTGTGCACCGGCTGCGCACTGTGCCTGCCGGCCTGCCCGGTGGATTGCATCGTCCTGCGCTGAGACAGCCGCTTCAGCGCGGCCGCCACGGCGGGCGCATCCGGATCGGCACCCGCCGCGTATGTCCTGGTGTCATCCCACCGGAGCGCCGTGCATGCCGACGTCGACCGCCGCCTTCCCGCTCATCCGAGCGCACCTGCCGCTGGCCCTGGCCCTCGGCACCGCCGCCCTGGTCGCCGCCGCGCCTGCGCAGGCGATGCTGCACTACGAGGGCATCGCCTATGCCGCCGACGGCAAACAGGTGCTGTACCGCGAAAGCCACTGGGTCCGCGAAGATGGCGCGCGCCTGGTGCTGTACCAGTGCACCGACGGCGCCGCGTTCGCGCGCAAGCGCGTGGACGACGGCAGCGCCGCGCCGGACTTCGAACTGATCGATGCGCGCAGCGGCTACCGCGAGGGCGTGCGCCGCAGCGGCAGCGGGCGCGAGATGTTCAGTCAGGCCAAGGGCCAGGCCGAGCGCCGCGCGCCGCTGCCCAAGAGCCCCGATGCGCAGGTGATCGACGCCGGTTTCGACGCCTACCTGCGCCAGCGCTGGGACAGCCTGGGCAGCGGCGGGCCGCAGCGCATCGCCTTCGTGCTGCCCAGCGAACTGCGCACGCTCGACTTCCGCATCACCCCAGGCCCGGCCGATGCCGAGGTGCAGCGCTACACCCTGAGCCTGGCCGCCTGGTATGGCACGCTGCTGCCCGACCTCAGCGTCGCCTACACGCGCAAGGACCGGCGTCTGCTCGAATTCCGCGGTGTCGGCAACATCCGCGACGCGCGCGGCCGCTACCCGAGCGTGCGCATCGACTTTCCCGAACGCCTGCGCGGCCAGGCCGACGATGGCGCCTGGCAGCAGGCGCTGCAGCAACCCCTGGTCGCGCAATGCAGCGCGCGCTGAGCCGCGCCGCCAGCGCATTCACGTCGGCCCCCGCCGCACCCGCTACAACCATGCCTGCGCATCGCCCGCGCATCGACGAGGACACCTCATGGCCAAGGCCTACCTGTGGTTCAACGCCGCGCTGTACGCGCTCCTGGCCGTCTGGTGCACGCTGTTGCCGGCGCAGACCGCCGCGGCGGTGGGCTATGTCGGCCTGGACCGCTCCGGCCAGTCCGAATACCTGGTCATCTACGGCGGCCTGCAGTTGGGCATGGCCTTCCTGTTCGGCTACTTCGCCCGCACCGGACAACTGCGCACCGGCCTGCTCCTGGCGCTGGCGTTCTACGTGCCCATCGTGCTCTACCGCAGCGCCAGCCTGCTGCGGCTGTGGCCGGTCGGCCCGACCACGACCGGCCTGGCCGCGTTCGAGATCGTCCTGCTGCTCACCGCACTCGTGCTGTGGCGGCGCCAGCGCGCCTGAGCGACGGGCGCGGCGAAAGCCTGTAGGATCGCGCCGACCTTCGCCACCGTCTCCCGGCATGACCGAGTCGCCCGATCACGACGAAGCAGGACAATTGCTGGTGGCCACCGCCACCGGCGACAGCGCCGCGTTCGAACGCCTGTATCGCACCACCTCCTCGCGCCTGTTCGGCGTGTGCCTGCGCATCGTGCCGCAGCGCGGCGAAGCCGAGGACGTGCTGCAGGAAGTGTTCTCCTCGGTCTGGCGCAAGGCCGCGCAGTTCGACCCGCAGCGCGCGCGCGGCCTGACCTGGCTGACCATGATCGCCCGCAACAAGGCCATTGACCATCTGCGCGCACGCGCACCGGCGCGGCAGTCGGTGGCGCTGGACGATGCCGGTGAACTGCAGGACGAAGGCCGCGATCCGCTCGCCGATACCGAGTGGCGGGTGGCCGGTCGGCGCCTGGACGTGTGCATGGGCGAACTGGAGCCGCCGCGCGGCGACTTGATCCGCACCGCGTTCTTCGAAGGCATCACCTACGAAGAACTGGCGCAGCGCAGCGGCACGCCGTTGGGCACGGTCAAGAGCTGGATCCGTCGCGGCCTGGCCAAACTGAAAGCGTGCCTGGAACGATGAACGCCTCCGTGCCCGATCCGCAGGAAACCCCGCCGCCGCGCGACGTGCTGGCCGGCGAGTACGTGCTCGGCGTGCTCGACGCGCAGGAGCGCCGCGCCGCCGAAGCACGCATCGACAGCGACCGCGAATTCGCCGCGGCCGTACTGCAATGGCAGCAACACCTGATGCCGCTGGCCGACGAGATCGCCCCGGTGGCGGTGCCCGAGCGCGTATGGGTCCGCATCCGCGCTTCGCTGGGCCTGGATGCGCCGGCGCCGCGCACGCGCCCCGCCGCACCCGGGTTCTGGGACAGCGTGCGGACCTGGCGCTGGCTCAGCGCCGGCGGCTTCGCCACCGCCACGGCCTGCCTGCTGGCGCTGCTGCTGGCGCGTGCGCCGGTGCCGCCGCCGGCCGCGCAGCCGCCGCCGGTCGCCACCACCACCACGCCCAAGCCCAGCGGCATCGCGATGACCTCCACGCTGATGCAGGACGACGGCAAGCCCGGCTACGTGGCGCTGATGGACGCCGACAAGCGCAGCATCACCCTCACCCCGCTGGCCGGCACCCGCGACGCCGACCGCGTGCCGGAACTGTGGCTGATCCCGGCCGACGGCAAGGCGCGCTCGATGGGCGTGTTCGACGAGGCCAAGGCGCGCGTGGCACGCATTCCCGATGCGCTGATGCCCTTGCTCAGCGACGGCGCGGTGCTGGCGGTGACCATGGAACCGCCCGGCGGCGCGCCCGGCGGCGTGGCCACCGGTCCGGTCGTGGCCAAGGGCGGCATCAGCACGCTGCAGTTGGCGCCGTAGACATCTCTCCCTTCTCCCGCCGGGAGAAGGTGCCCCGAAGGGGCGGATGAGGGTACGGGCGAAGCCTCGTACAGCGTCCGGCAGCGCAAGTTGGATGCGCGAGGGCTTCGCTCCGTACCCTCACCCCAACCCCTCTCCCGCCGGGAGAGGGGCAATGACGCCTCAGCACACTGCAGCTGGCGCCGTAGACAACCTCTTCTCCCATAGGGACCGCGGATTTCCTTCTCCCGTCGGGAGAAGGTGCCCCAAAGGGGCGGATGAGGGGACGGGCGAAGCCTCGTACAGCGTCCGGTAGCGCAAGTTGGATGCGCGAGGGCTTCGCTCCGTACCCTCACCCCAACCCCTCTCCCGATGGGAGAGGGGCAATGACGCCTCAGCACACTGCAGCTGGCGCCGTAGACAACCCTTCTCCCATCGGGACCATGGATTCCCTTCTCCCGTCGGGAGAAGGTGCCCCGAAGGGGCGAATGAGGGGACGGGCGAAGCCTCGTACAGCGTCCGGCAGCGCAACTTGGATGCGCGAGGGCTTCGCTCCGTACCCCCACCCCAACCCCTCTCCCGATGGGAGAGGGGCAGTGCACCACGCACCTTGCACGCGCCGCGGAGAGATCGGGCCGCGGTCAGGCTATGCCGCGCTCGTCTACAAGAACCGGGCGCGCATTCACCCGCCCACCACTCGTGCGCAGGCAACATCCCCGCCGCCATCGCGCATCCGCACGACAGCCAGATCTTCCGATTCGTGCGACGCCTGCGCTGCGCCGTCGTGGCCGCCATGCCGCGCCCGCAGCCGTGCAGGGGAAATGCGACGCGGGTGCATCCGTCTTCCGGTTTCGCCCGTATCGCTCCCAAGTCCCCCCATGAGACGCGCTTGTGCCGAGTCCCGTTCCGGAACCCAGCCCTTCCACAACGCCACCTGCGCCGCGTGGCCGCATCCTGCGCACCTTGCGGCGCTGGTTCGACACCAGTGCCGAGATCGAGCTGGATCCGGCGCGTGCCGACCGCATCGACTGGCTGCGTGCCGCGCCCTACATCGGCCTGCACCTGGCGTGCCTGGGCGTGTTCTGGGTCGGTGTGTCGTGGTTCGCCGTCGGCATGGCGGTGGCGATGTACGCGGTGCGCATGTTCGCGCTCACCGGCTTCTACCATCGCTATTTCGCGCACCGCGCGTTCAAGACCTCGCGCCCGGTGCAGTTCCTGTTCGCCGCGATCGGCGCCACCTGCGTGCAGCGCGGGCCGCTGTGGTGGGCCGCCCACCACCGCAACCATCATCGCCATACCGATACCCCGGCCGATCCGCATTCGCCGCGCCAGCATGGCTTCTGGTGGAGCCATAGCGGCTGGTTCCTGACCCCACGCGGCTTCCGCACCGACTGGGAGGCGATCCCGGACCTGCGCCGCTTCCCCGAACTGCGCTTCCTCGACCGCTTCGACCTGTTGCTGCCGGTGCTGCTGGCGCTGGCGCTGTTCCTGCTCGGCGAGTGGCTGCAGCAGCACGTGCCGCAGCTCGGCACCGACGGCCCGCAGTTGCTGGTGTGGGGCTTCTTCGTCTCCACCGTGGCGCTGTTCCATGCCACGTTCACCATCAACTCGCTGGCGCACCGCTTCGGCAGCCGCCGCTTCGACACCCGCGACGACAGCCGCAACAACCTGTGGCTGGCGCTGCTAACCTTTGGCGAAGGCTGGCACAACAACCACCATTTCTTCCCCGGCGCCGCGCGCCAGGGCTTCCGCTGGTGGGAGCTGGACCTGACCTGGTACGGCCTGAAGGCGCTGTCGTGGACCCGCGTGATCCGCGAGCTCAAGCCGGTGCCGGCCGGGCTGGTGCGTGCGCAGGCGCGTGCCCGATGAGCCGGATCGCGGTGGTGGGCTCGGGGATCGCCGGCCTCGGCGCGGCGTGGCTGCTGTCGCAGCGCCACGAGGTGACGCTGTACGAAGCGGCCGACTATCTCGGCGGCCATACCCATACCCATGCGATCGAACTGGACGGCGCGGAGTACGCGGTGGACAGCGGCTTCATCGTGTTCAATCCGGAGCACTACCCGCTGCTGAGCGCGCTGTTCGCGCGGCTCGGCGTCGAGTCGCAGCCGACCACGATGAGTTTCTCTGTGCACGAAGAGCGCACCGGGCTGGAGTACAACGCCGGCACGCTCGATGGGCTGTTCTGCCAGCGCCGCAATCTGCTGTCGCCGCGCTTCTGGCGCATGCTGCGCGATCTGCGGCGGTTCTACCGGGAGGCGCCACAGGTGCTGCACGACGCCTCGCTGGCGCAGCTCACCCTCGGCGACTTCCTGCAGCGCCACCGCTACTCCGAGGTCTTCCGCGACGCGCACCTGGTGCCGATGGCCTCGGCGCTGTGGTCCTCGCCGTCGCGGCAGATCCTCGATTTCCCGATGCGCCAGCTGATCGGCTTCATGGCCAATCACCATATGCTGCAGGTCAGCGGCCGCCCGCAGTGGCGGGTGGTGCGCGGCGGCTCTAACAGCTACGTGCGTGCGCTGCGCAGCCGCTGGCGCGTGCGCGAGCGACTGGGCACGCCGGTGCGCGCGCTGCAGCGCACGGCCCACGGCAGCGTCGCGATCGCCTGCGATGCCGACACCCAGCAGTACGACCATGCGGTGTTGGCCTGCCACGCCGACGACGCGCTGCGCCTGCTGACCGACCCCAGCGACGCGGAAACCGCGATCCTCGGCGCGATCGGCTATCAGGACAACGAGACCGTACTGCACACCGATGCGCGCGTGCTGCCGCGCGACCGCCGCGCCTGGGCCGCCTGGAACGCGCATGTACCGGCGGATCCGGACGCGCCGTGCACGGTCAGCTACTGGATGAACGCGCTGCAGTCGCTGCAGGCGCCGCAGCCGTTCATCGTCAGCCTCAACCGCACGGATGCGATCGATCCGGCCAAGGTGCTGCGGCGCATGCGCTACCGGCATCCGCTGCAGACCCAGGCATCGGTGGCGGCGCAGGCGCGCAAGGGCGAGATCCAGGGCCAGCGCAATACCTGGTTCGCCGGCGCCGGCTGGGGCTTCGGCTTCCATGAGGATGGCCTGCGCAGCGCGGTCGACGTCGCCGCCGCGCTGGGGGTACCCTGGTCATGACGCTGATGCGCCGTGCTGCCGTGCCCGCCCCGCCGACTGGCGCCGTCTCGACAACGTCGGCGGCGGCGGGCGCGACCCTGCATGGCCTGCACAGCGCGGTGTACACCGGCTGGGTGCGGCATCGCCGTTACGCGCCGAAAGCGCTGGCGTTCCGCTATCCGCTGTTCCTGCTGTACCTGGACCTGGACGAACTGGAGCAGGTGTTCGCGCGGCGCTGGCTGTGGTCGGTGAACCGGCGCAACCTGGCCGAGTTCCGCCGCAGCGACTACCTGGGCGACCCCGCGCAGCCGCTGGACGAAGCGGTACGCGACCGCGTGCAGCAGCACACCGGCGAGCGTCCGCTGGGCCCGGTGCGCATGCTCACCCACCTGCGCTACTTCGGCCACTGCTTCAATCCGGTCACGTTCTACTACTGCCACGACGCGCAGCAGCGCCTGCACAGCATCGTCGCCGAGATCACCAACACGCCGTGGCGGCAGCGCCACGCCTACGTGCTGCCGATGGCCGAGGCGCGCAGTCACGGCACCACGCACGCCTGGCGCTTCGCCAAGCGCTTCCACGTCTCGCCGTTCATGGCGATGGCGCACACGTACGCCTGGCGCTTCAGCGAACCCGGCGCGCAACTGCGCGTGCACATGGACGTGCTCGATCCCACGCCGGCGGCGACGCGACGGCGTTTCGACGCCACCCTGGTGCTCGAACGCCGTGCCCTCGATGGCGCCAGCCTGGCGCAGGCGCTGCTGCGCTATCCGGCGATGACCCTGCAAGTCATGGCCAAGATCCACTGGCAGGCGCTGCGGCTGTGGCTGCGCGGCAACCCGGTGCACGACCACCCCGACCACTCCCTTCCGCGAGAACGCCGATGAACGCTCCGCACGCGCCCTCTTCCGCCGCCGCGCTGGCCCCTGCCGCACCGCCGCTGCGCGGGCTCGACCGCCTGCTGCGGCAGCGCCTGCTCGCCACCCTGGATGGCCTGCGCGAGGGCCAGTTGCGCATCGAGGAAGCCGGCACGCTGACCACGCTGGGCGATCCCAGCGTCGGCGCCGACACGCTGCAGGCGCATCTGCGCATCCACGACCCGCGCTTCTACCGCCAGGCCGCGCTCAACGGCAGCGTCGGCGTCGGCGAGGCGTACATGGACGGCCTGTGGGACTGCGACGACCTGGTCGCACTGGTACGCCTGCTGGTGCGCAACCGCGACCGCCTGGACGCGATGGAAACCGGCCTGGCCCGGCTCGGCGGCCTGGCGATGCGCGGCCTGCACGCGTTCGCGCGCAACACGCGTGCCGGCAGCCGCCGCAACATCGCCGCGCACTACGACCTGGGCAACCAGCTGTTCGAGCTGTTCCTGGATCGCAACCTGATGTACTCCTCGGCGATCTTCCGCGACGCCGACGCCACCTTGGGCGAGGCCGCGCTGGAACGCGCCGCCGAACGCAAGCTGCAGCGCATCTGCGCCAAGCTCGACCTGCAGCCGCACCACCACCTGGTCGAGATCGGCACCGGCTGGGGCGGCTTCGCGCTGCACGCGGCCAAGCACCACGGCTGCCGCGTCACCACCACCACCATCTCGCGCGAGCAGTACGAACTGGCCCGGCAGCGCATCGCGGCCGCCGGGCTGTCGGACCGGGTCGAGGTGCTGCTGCGCGACTATCGCGATCTCGACGGCCGCTACGATCGCCTGGTCTCGATCGAGATGATCGAGGCGATCGGCCATCAATACCTGGATACCTACTTCGGCAAGGTCGGCAGCCTGCTCAAGGACGACGGCCAGGCGCTGATCCAGGCCATCACCATCGAGGATCACCGCTACGCGCAGGCGCTGAAGTCGGTGGACTTCATCAAGCGCCACATCTTCCCGGGCAGCTTCATCCCCTCGGTGGCGGCGATGACCGGTGCGATCGGCCGCGCCAGCGACCTGCGCCTGTTCAACCTCGAAGACATCGGCCCCAGCTACGCGCTGACCCTGCGCGCCTGGCGCGAGCGCTTCATGGCCAGGCTGCCGCAGGTGCGCGCGCTCGGCTACGACGAACGCTTCATCCGCATGTGGGAGTTCTACCTGGCCTACTGCGAAGGCGGCTTCCTGGAGCGCTCGATCGGCGACGTGCACCTGTGGCTGAGCAAGCCGCGCGCACGGCCGGCGCAGTTCGCGCCGGCGCTGGCGGGCGACGCATGAGCAACCTGATCAACTACCTCGCCCTGCAGGGGCTGTGGCTGGCCGCCGTCGTCGGCGCCGCGCACGGCTTGGCCTGGGCCGGCCCGGCGGCGCTGGCGCTGTTCGCGCTGTACCAGTTGCAGCCGCGCCGCCGCGCCCGCGGCGACGCCGCGCTGATCGCCCTGGCGTTGCCGCTGGGCGCCGGTGTCGATGCCGCCATGCGCGCCGGCGACTGGGTGCGCTACGCCGCCGCGCCGCCGGCACCGTGGCCGCCGCTGTGGATCCTGGCGCTGTGGGCCGGCTTCGCGCTGACCTTCCAGCACTCGCTGGCCTGGGTGATGCGCCATCCCTGGCGCGCGGCGCTGTTCGGCGCCACCGCCGGCCCGCTGGGCTATGTGCTGGCCGCGCGCGGCTGGCAGGCGGTGACGCTGGTGGCGCCCATGCCGCAACCGCTGCTGGCGCTGGCTGTGGGCTGGGCCGCGGCGCTGACATTGCTGAGCCTGGCGACGCGGCGCCTGCTGGTCGCCACGCCGGCGCTGCCGGCCACCGGAGCGGTGCGATGAACGCCTGGCCGCTCCTGCATGTAGGCATCTTCACCGTGCTGGTCATGCTCGCCGGCTGGGCCTGGCAGCGACATACCAGCAATGCCGGCGTGGTCGATGTGCTGTGGTCGGCCTGCATGGCGCTGACCGCGGTGTACTGCGCCTGGCGCGCCGATGGCGCGCTGCTGCCGCGGGTACTGACCGCGGTGCTGGGCGGGCTGTGGGGCGCGCGCCTGGCCTGGCATCTGGGCGTACGCGTGTTCGGCGATGCGCACGAAGACGGCCGCTATCGTGCCCTGCGCGAGCACTGGCACGGCGACCAGCGCAAGTTCCTGGCGTTCTTCCTCGGCCAGGCGCTGGTGGTGCTGGCGTTCGCGGTGCCGCTGTCGGTGGCCGCGCACAATCCGCAGCCGCAGTGGAGCGTGTGGACCGCGTTGGCGGTCGCGACCTGGCTGATCGCGGTGGGCGGGGAAAGCCTGGCCGACCGGCAACTGGCCGCGTTCCGCACCGACCCCGCGAACAAGGGCAAGACCTGCCGCCAAGGTCTGTGGCGCTATTCGCGGCATCCGAACTACTTCTTCGAATTCGTGCACTGGTTCGCCTACGTGTTCCTGGCAGTGGGCAGCGGCGCGCTGTGGGTCGGCGTGGCCGCGCTGGGCCCGCTGCTGATGTTCGCCTTCCTCTATCGCGTCACCGGCATTCCCTACACCGAACAGCAAGCACTGCGCTCGCGCGGCCACGACTACGCCGACTACCAGCGCAGCACCAGCGCCTTCTTCCCCATGCCGCCGCGGCACTGAGCCGCGCCAGGAGATCCGCCATGTCCAGCACCTTCGCCACCTCTTCCCCGCCCGCCGCGCCGGCCGAGCCGCTGGCCACGCGCCTGGCCGAATCCGGCGTGCTGCCCGACGCCGTCCTGCGCGCGGCGATGCGCCGGTTGTGCGCGCAACGCCTGCGCGACGAGCGCGCCGACGGCGCCGACGCGGCCTGGGAGCGCCAGCGCCTGCTGATCGAATCGCTGCGCGAGAGCGCCATCGCGATCGAGACCGACGCAGCCAACCGCCAGCACTACGAAGTGCCGCCGCGCTTCTTCGAGCTGTGCCTGGGCAAGCGCCTGAAGTACAGCAGCTGCTACTGGGATGCGACCACGCCGGACCTGGACGCGGCCGAAGAACGCATGCTGCAGCTGTACGCCGAACGCGCGCAGTTGCGCGACCGCCAGCGCATCCTCGAACTGGGCTGCGGCTGGGGCTCGCTGACGCTGTGGATGGCCGAGCAGTTCCCCGGCGCGCGCATCACCGCGGTCTCCAACTCGCGGCCGCAGCGCGAGCACATCGAAGCGCAGTGCCGCGCGCGCGGGCTGAGCAACGTCAAGGTGATCACCCACGACGCCAACACCCTGACCCTGCCGACCGAGAGCTACGACCGCGTGGTCTCGATCGAGATGTTCGAGCACATGCGCAACTACCGCGAACTGCTCAAGCGGGTCAGCCACTGGCTGGTGCCGGGCGGGCGACTGTTCGTGCACATCTTCTGCCATCGCGACCTGGCCTACCCGTTCGAGGTGCAGGGCGAGGACAACTGGATGGGCCGGCACTTCTTCACCGGCGGCCTGATGCCGGCGGCCGACACCCTGCTGCAGTTCCAGGACGACCTGGCGATCGAACGCCGCTGGCTGCTGTCCGGCCAGCATTACGAGAAGACCGCCAACGCCTGGCTACACAACCAGGACCGCCACCGCGACACGCTGATGCCGGTGCTGCAGGCCACCTACGGCGCCGACGCCAAGATCTGGTGGCAACGCTGGCGCATGTTCTGGATGGCCTGCGCGGAACTGTTCGGCTACGAACAGGGCCAGCAGTGGGGCGTGGCGCATTACCGGTTCGTCAGGCGCTGAGGCGCCGGGATTGGGGAGTCGGGAGTGGGGATTGGCAAAGGCGGCGTGCTGCCGCCTGATCGTCCGCGTGTAGGAGCGGCTTCAGCCGCGACCGGCCTTACCGGTAATGCCCGTCGCGGCTGAAGCCGCTCCTACGAGGATCAGGGGATATGCAGGCGACGTCGTGGTGGGCACGACGAATCCCCAATCACGAATCCCGGCCGCTCAGGCGGCCGCCGTAATGACGATCTCGATCTTCCAGGCCGGGTCGGCCAGCTTGGCCTGCACGGTGGCGCGGGCCGGGGTGTTGCCCGGGCTGACCCATTCTTCCCAGACCTTGTTCATTTCGGCGAACTCGGCCAGGTCGGTCATGAAGATCTCCGCACGCAGGATCCGGCTCTTGTCGGTGGCGGCGAGCGCCAACAGCCGGTCGATCGCGGCCAGCACCTGGCGGGTCTGGCCGGCGATGTCTTCGCTGGTATCGTCGGCGATCTGCCCGGCCAGATAGGCCACGCCGTTGTACACGGTCATCTCCGACATCCGCGGGCCGGTATCGAAACGCTGGATCATGATGCGCTGTCCTGTAGTGGGAAGACCGCGCCATTGTCGCGCGATTGCGCCGCGGCTGCAGGCACCGGCCGCCACACGCGGTACGCCACCGGCAGCAGCCAGGCGAGGATCAGCACGATCGGCAGTTTCTGGGTCAGCCCGCGTGGCGGCGCGCGCCACAGCACGTGCACCCACAGGGCCACGAACGCCAGCACCGCCAGCAGCAACAGCGGCCCGGCGCGGCCGCGCCACGCTGCCTGCCGGCGCAGCCACGCGCTCTGCAGCAACATTGCCGTGGTCACGCACAGGAACGCGGTCTGCGCGGATAACCCGTGCACCAGCGGCGCCAGCAGCGGCGCGCGCTGCGGCAGATAGCTGTCGCCGATCGCCACGCCGCACAGGCCGAGCGCGGCGCAGCCGAACAGCACTACCGGCGCGCCGCTGCGCGCGCGTGGCGGCGCTTGCGCGTACAGCCCGGCCGCCAGCGCCACCACGCCGACGGCCAGCAGGACGTAGACGGTGCGCAGCAGCAGGCCGCCGGGCCCATGCAGGTACTGGCTGAGCGTGGCCTGCTGCCAGTGCAGATCGGCGCGCACGACCTGCAATGCCATGGCCACGCCGAGGAACAGCAGCGCCAGCAGCAGCGCCGCGGCACCGGCCAAGCGCGTCCAGCGCGGCGGCGCGGGAAAGGGAGATGCGGACAACGGCATCGACAGGCTCCGGAACCGACACAGACCGTCGCCACATGCACCGGCCACGGCCCCTGCCGCGGTCCCGACGCCGTGGCGACGTGCGATTCCACTATCATGCGCGTCGCCGGCACGGCCGGTATAGCCTAGAGCGCGTGATGCACGGTGAGAGGAGCGGCATGGTGATGGGGGAATCGGTATGCGCTGCGACGCGCGGCCTGGGATGGCACCAAGCCAACCCGCGCAGGGCCGGCTTCGCGCCGCTGATCGCTCTGCTGCCGGGACGTGGCACGTTGCGTGCATCGAGGGATTGCGCGACAGGCCGGAGCAACCCGCCTTGCCCCGGGACCTCACACACCGCGTCGTAGCCACCTGTCCATAGCCTTGTCAATGTTCGCAACACGCTCCCACCCAACCGGTATCGCGATGGCCCGTCTTCGTTTCACCCGCACTTCCGCTCCGGCCGCGTCGCGCACCGCGCACCGTGCGCCGTCGCGCCTCGCCGCCGTCCGTCCGCAATGACCGACGCCGCGCCCTCCACTGCAGCGCCCACTCCCGGCTGGCGCCGTGCGCTGCCGGTGCTGGCCAGCCTGGCGATCCTGGCCCTGGCGCTGCATGCGCTGGCCACGGAGTTCAGCACCCACGGCTACAGTGCGATCCGTCACGCCTTCAACCAGCTGAGCCTCAGCCAGATCGTGCTGACGCTCCTGCTGGGCCTGAGCAGCTACGCCTGCCTGATCGGCTTCGATGCCGTCGGCCTGCGCCGCAGCGGGCGCAAGCTGCACCCGATGCGGATCAGCATCACCGCGTTCCTGGCGCACGCGGTCGGGCAGACCCTGGGCTTCGCCGCATTGACCGGCGGCGCGGTGCGCCTGCGCGGCTATGGGCGGGTCGGACTGAGCCTGGCCGAGATCGGCCAGGTGGTGCTGATGAGCACGCTCGGCTTCGTGTTCGGCGCGTGGCTGCTGCTGGCGCTGGCCCTGACCCTGGAGCCGGCCGCGGCGGCGCTGGCGCTGCCGGTCGGCGCGACCGCGGTGCGGGTGATCGGCATCGCGCTGTTGGCGGGTTTCGCGACGATGCTGCTGCTGGCCGGCCGCGACGGCCGCACCCTGCGCTGGCGCAGCCATGAACTGTGGCTGCCGGACCGGCGCACCACCCTGGGCGTGACCGCCTTGAGCGTGGTCGAACTGGGCCTGGCCAGCGCCGCGTTCTACGTGCTGCTGCCCAATGAATCGGGCATCGAATACATCGGCTTCGTCGGCCTGTACCTGGTCGCGGTGGTGGCGGGTCTGGTCTCGACCGTGCCGGCCGGCCTGGGCGTGTTCGAGTGGAGCCTGCTCAAGCTGCTGCCCGGCGTGGCCCCGGCGGCGGTGCTGGCGGCGGCGCTGATCTACCGCATCACCTACTACGTGGTGCCGCTGCTGCTGTCGGTGCTGATGGCGTCGCTGTCAGGCCTGCGCCGGCCGCTGGCCGCCAGTGCCGGCGGCGTGCGCGTTGCCTGGCGCACGCTGCGCCCGTGGCTGCCGCAGATCATCGCCCTGGCGGTGTTCGCGGTCGGCGCGGCGCTGGTCATCGACGGCACCCTGCCCACGCCCAAGCGTCGCCAGGACATGGCGCCGCTGTCGATCATGGAAACCTCGCACCTGCTGGCCAGCCTCGGCGGCGTGGTGCTGCTGCTGATCGGCCAGGGCCTGCAGCGGCGCAGCCATGCGGCCTGGGTGCTGGCGATCGGCATCTGCGTGCTGCTGCCGCTGCCGGCCTGGCTGCGCGGCGGCCACGTCTCGGTGGCGCTGTCCTCGCTGGTGGTGGCGGTCGGCCTGTGGGGCGCGCGCCGCGAGTTCTACCGCGAGGGCGCCCTGCTCGACGAGGCCTGGTCGTGGCCGTGGCTGCGCAACCTCGGCCTGGTGCTGATCGCCACGATCTGGCTGCTGTTCTTCGTCTACAGCCACGTCGAATACCAGAACGAGCTGTGGTGGGAGTTCGCCACCTCGGCCAACGCGCCACGCGCGCTGCGCGCGGTGCTGCTGGTCAGCGTGGCGGTGGTGGTGTTCGGGCTGGCGCGGCTGCTGCACAGCACCCGCTCGCCGTTGCCGCCGGCCGATGGCGCGCAGCTGGACGCGCTGGCGCCGGTGCTGGCCGAAGCCACCGACACCCAGGCCTGCCTGGTGCTGACCGGCGACAAGGCGCTGCTGCAGGCCGAGGACGGCCCCGGCTTCGTGATGATGCAGCGCTACGGCGGCTCGCTGGTGGCGATGGGCGACCCGGTCGGCGCGCCGGAAGTGGCCCGCGCGCTGATCTGGCGCTTCCGCGAGGAAGCCGACCGCATGGGCCTGCGCCCGGTGTTCTACCAGGTCGGCGAGCAGCACTGGCAGACCTACCTGGACCTGGGCCTGACCCTGGTCAAGCTCGGCGAGGAAGCGATGGTGTCGCTGGAGGGCTTCCACCTGGAAGGCCGCGACCGCGCCGACCTGCGCCAGGCCTGGAACCGCGGCAAGCGCAGCGGGCTGAGCTTCCGCATCGTCGAGACCGACGCGGTGGACGCGCTGATGCCGGTGCTGGCCGAGGTCTCGCAGCAGTGGCTGGAAGACAAGGCCGGTGCCGAGAAGGGCTTCTCGCTGGGCAGCTTCGACCCCGCCTACCTGCGCCGCTTCCCGATCGCGGTGGTGGAGTTCGAAGGCAAGGTCGTGGCCTTCGCCAACCTGTGGCAGGCCCCGGCCGGCCACGAGCTGTCGGTGGACCTGATGCGGCACATCGCCGATGCGCCGAAGGGCACGATGGATTTCCTGTTCATCGAGCTGTTCCTGTGGGGCCGCGACCAGGGCTACAAGCGCTTCTCGCTGGGCATGGCGCCGCTGTCGGGCCTGGCCCAGCACCGCCTGGCCGGCCGCTGGAACCGCTTCGGCAACCTGATCGTGCGCCACGGCGAACGCTTCTACGGCTTCACCGGCCTGCGCCGCTTCAAGTCCAAGTTCGCCCCCGCCTGGCGCACCCGCTACCTCGCCGCCCCCGGCGGCATGCACCTGCCCGCCGCCCTGCTGGACGTGACCCGGTTGATTTCGCTGGATCCACGCAAGCCGGAGTGAGGCGGGGATTGGGGAGTTGGGATTGGGGATTCGCCCAGCTACCCCGTTTGCCCGGGCATTGCGAGGCTTCGCGCCGTACCCTCATCCGCCCCTTCGGGGCACCTTCTCCCGAGGAGAGAAGGAACAGCGCTAGCCCCTCTCCCCCCGGGAGAGGGGTTGGGGTGAGGGTACGGCGGCCAACGACGCGAGCGCGCAAGCCCGCACCCACGACCAGCCCACCAATCCCCAATCCCGCCTCCCCAATCCCGGCTCCTACTGAATCCGCTGCAGAATCTGCTTGGCCAGCGTCGCGTAGTCGCCCTGGAAATGATGGTCGCCGGGTAGCTTGACCAGTTGTACCCCGCCCTTGGGCAGGTCCGGGCACAGCGCGTCGTCGTCGTCCTCGCCATAGATGCACAGGGTCTGCGCCGGCGGCATCTTCGCCACTTCCGGGGCGATCGGCAGGCCGTCGTCGCCGGAGCTGATCCAGTTGGACACGTGGAACTCGTAGTCGGCGGTCTTGCCGACCGACAGCAAGGCGGTGAGCTGCACCTGGTCGCGCATCGCTTCCGGCAACTGGTTGTAGGCGGCCGGCAGCACGTCGGCGCCCTGCGAGAAGCCGATCAGCACCACCCGGCCGCGTTGCCACAGGTGGCTGTAGTGGCGGTAGATGCGGTCCAGGTCGGTGGCGAAGCCCTGCGGGGTGCGCTCGCTCCAGAAATAGCGCAGCGAATCCACGCCCACCACCGGGATGCCGGCCTTGGCCAGGGCGCCGGCGACCTGCTGGTCGAGCCCGGCCCAGCCGCCGTCGCCGGAGACGAAGATCGCGAACACGTTGCCGTTGTCGGCATCGCCCGCGCCCGCGGCGGCCGGCACTTCGACCACCGGCAGCCCGGCCAGGTCGGCCGGGGTCGGCGGCAGGCTGACGCCGGGCCGGTCGCCCAGCGAACGCACCGCCGCACGCAGGCCCGGCAGCGCATCGCCGCTGGCGCTGCGGCGGAACTGCCGCGCCTGCGCCACCTTCTGCAGGAACGCATCGCTCTGCTGGGTGCAACGGTCGCGGCGGGTCTTGGCGTCGAGCGCCGCCAGCCACGGCACCGGCAGCCCGGTCGGCTGCAGCGCGCGCGCCGGCGCGGTGATGCCGGCACCGCAGATCTGGTCGTCGAGCACCTGCACCGGGCAGAAATCCTCGGTCAGCAGGCCCGCCAGCAGATGCTTGGGCGCCTGCGCGGCGACCGCATAGGCCAGCGCGGCGCCGTCGCCATCGCCTACCAGCAACGGCAGGTGGTAGGTCGGCACGTGGAAATAGGCCTGCACGTAGCGCGAGAAATTCTCCACGTCGCCGGCGGAGAAGCCGCAGGTGCCGTCGATCTTGGCCAGCACCGCCTGCAGGTGCGCACTGTCGATCACCGCGACCATGGCGCCGTCGTCGCGCAGCGCCTCGATCTGGCGCATGCGCTCGGCGTCGGCGTGCTTGCCGCCAGCGAACCACAGCACCACGCGCTGCGCGTTGCCCTTGGGCAACAGCACCGGCACCTGCTCGAAGCGGCCGTGGCTGAGCTTTTCCGGCGCCGCGGCCGGTGCGCCGGCACGCGGCGCGGCGGTGGCCGCAGCGCCCGGTGCTGCGCCGGCGACACCGGCCGCCAGCAGTCCGCCCAATGCACATCCCCACATCCAACCGCCACGCTTCTGCATCATCCGGCAATCCTGAAAAGGCGTGTAAAGATAATCCCGAACGGCGGCGGCGCGAAGCGCGGCGCGCCCTGCGGTTCATGCCAGGTACGCCGGACCTGCGCCAGCGCCTGCACCGGCAGGCCTGTCAGGCCTCCGCGTCGGCGCCGGGATGGCGCAGCCGCCAGGCGGCCAGCGCCTGCCGGTAGCGCTCCAGCTCCTCGTGGTAGAGGTCGTAGACACACAGCGGGCAGCCGCTGTCGCAGCAGTCGCTGGGGCCTGGCGGCAGCGGCGCCTGCGGGCGGGGATCGGCGTTGGCGGCAGGGTCGGACATGAGGCTCCGTGGTGGCGGCCGGGGCAGACCGGCGCGGCAGTGTAGAAGAAGGCGGCGCAAGCCGCGGCCCGCGGCCCGTCAGCCGATGGCGTGACGCAGGTTGGCGCGCGCGGCCGCGTCGTAGCGCGCGTGGAAGCGCTCGCTGAGGAAGATGCGCGGTTGCGCCAGCACGGTGCGCAGGAAAGCGCGGCGCTTGCGTCGGTACAACCAGCCCGGCACCACGCCGCGGTACTCCTCGGCGATGGCGCGGTCGTAGGCGGCGAAGGCCTCCGGCGCGGCGCCGAGGATGGCCATGTCGCAATCCAGGAACAGCGCTGCGTCCGCATCCACCGAGTCGATGCTCAGTTGCCCGTGGCGCGCGGTGAGTTCGATCAGCGCGGCCACCCGCGCCGCCTCCACCCCGGCGTCCGGCAGCCACTGCGCGATCGCCGCCTCGGCCAGGCGCGCGGACTGCGCTTCGTTGTCGCCGCGGCCGGCGCGATAGACCGCATCGTGATAGAGCACGGCCAGGTAGACCTCGCGCGGCTGCCGCCAGCCGGTGTCGGCGGCGACCTCGGCGTAGTGCGCCAGCACCGCCTCGACGTGGCCGAAATGGTGGTACGCCCGCGGCGGCTCGGCGTAGGCCGCGCGCAGCAGCGCCCATTGCGCCTCGGGCAGGGTGAGCGGCGCCGCGTTCATGGGTCGCGCTGCGCAGGGTCGGTGCGCAACGGCCAGCTGGCTTCGTGCAGGTAACGGCCCTGACCCTGCACGCTGCGGATCAGGCTCAGCGACGTCGCCTGCCAATACAGCGCCGGCACCTGCTGCGGCGCCAGCGCCTGATCGACATAGGCCAGAGTCATGTGCGGCAGATAGGCGCCGTCGGCGCGCGGCGCCACGCCCTGTCGGGCCAACTGCTGTTGCAGCGAATGACGCAAGGCCAGCAGCGGAGCGGGTTCGCCATCGCCGCGCAGCACCAGCGGCCGGCTGCGCGCGCGGCTGTCGAAGGTCACTGCCTGGTCGAATGCCAGTGCGAACGGTGCGGCCGCAAGCGCCTGCCCGGCAGCGCAGGCCTGTTGCAGCAGTCGTGGCGGGATGCCGGCGTATTCGCCGAGATAGTGCAAGGTGACATGCAGGCGCTCCGGCGGCAGCGCACGCCCATGCAGACCATGCGCCTGGCACAGTTGCTGGCCAAGGCCGTGCACCGCTTGCGCGGTTTGCGTGTCGGGCAGCAGCGCAAAGAACAGGCTTTCGCGTGCGGCAGGCGCATCGAAACCGAGCGAAAACTGGGCGCCGGCAGGCGCAGCATCGGGACACATGGGCAGAAGCGGCAAACGCCGCGATCAGGTCGGGCAGCGGTCGAGCACGCATGGTAGCAAGCGCACCGTCCCGCTGCAGACCATCGGCGCGCCGACCCGGACAACGCCGCGATGCGGCGCGCCGGGCCAGCGGCGGGCGGCGCTTAAGCCGCGTTCTTCATCGCGTGCTTGCGGGTGCGCATCACGTCGTGGCAGGCGCGCACTTCCGGCAGCAGACGGGTGGCGGCATCGCGCGCGGCGACCGGGGTGTCGGCGTCGGCGATGGTCTCGTTGAAGGCCTTCAGCAGGCGATCTTCGGACTCTTCCAGCTCGGCGACATAGCCGTACTTGGTGTCGCCCAGCGCGGCACGGACCTTGCCGTACATCTGCTGCATGCTGCCGACCATGGTGCCGTGCTCTTCCGGCTTGCCGCCGACCGACTGCACCACCGCGCTCAGGCTGCTGACGATGTCCGACTTGACGCCGGCGATGCGCAGAAACAGCGCGGACAGCTCGGCGTCGCCCACCTTCTTCGCGGCTTCTTCGTAGAAGTCCTTGCCGTCGCGGGAAATGGCGATGAGGTCGTTGAGGCTATGCGTGGTCTTGCTCTGAATGCTCATGGGGAACTCCTGTGGCGAGGCCAGCGATATCGCGCAACGGGCACACGGGGGTGAACCTGGATATCGCACGGCGCGGTCGAGAGGATTGCCGCGTTGCGTGGTGCTGGCGATGCTGGGCAGAACGGCATAAAGCGCACGTGAGCCATCGGCGCTCGCTCGTCACGCCGCATTGCCCGTGGTGAACACGCGTTCATGGGCCGCAGTGCGCAGTCAGATATGTGGTGAAGTTTTCACCATCCTGTCTGCGCGTATTGCGGCGCCTGGGCGGCAGCGACTTATCCACATGGTTGCCCACGTTCGTCCACAGCGGCTGTGGATGACCGCCGCCATCGATCGCGCCGGCCGAAGACCGCTCGTCGGCACCGTCACGGTGACCGTCCTGTCTCGCCAGCGAGGGCCTATAGTGCAGGCGAGCCCTCGCCACTGCAGGGCACCGCGAGGTGCGTCATGTTCGCCTGGACCGCGTTCGCCCTGCTCGCCGCCGCCACGGCCGCCCCGTCGCCGCCCACACCGTCGCGGCCTTCCTCGCACACGGCAGCGACCGTCCAGAGAGACGCGACCCCGCCGGTTCCGGCGACGACTACCGCGGCAGCCGCCGTTCCGACCCCTGAGCAGATCATGCAGCTGCCGCCGGCGCTGCATACGCTGCTGCAGCAACGCATCGACCGGAGCGCCGACGCCGAACACCGCCTGCAGCAACTGGTGGCGCTGGCCTTCGATGCCAACGGCCTGGACCTGCAGTACGACCCCAAGGCCACCCACAGCGTCGCCGAGAGCTACGCCACGCGCCACGTCAACTGCCTGTCCTTCACCCTGCTGTTCGTGGCGATGGCGCGCGACGTCGGGCTGCAGGCGCAGGTCCAGGAAGTGCGCCGCGTACTGAGCTGGTACGAGGACGGCAATGCGCTGTACAACGTCGGCCACGTCAACGCCGGCGTGCGCGTGGACAGCGGGCGCGGCAGCATCGACCTGGACCGCAGCGTGCTGATGGACCGGCGCGGGCCGCAGCCGATTTCCGATCGCCGCGCCCTCGCCCACTACTACAACAACCGCGGCGCCGAGCTGCTGGTCGACGGCGACCTCACCGGCGCGCGCGCGCATCTGGCGATGGCGCTGCAGATGGACCCGCGCTTTGCCGGGGCCTGGAACAACCAGGGCGTGCTGGCGATGCGCGATGGCGACAGCGCCGCCGCCGCGCGCGACTACGCCAAGGCGCTGGCGATCGATCCGGAGCATCTGCCGGCGCTGTCCAATGCGGTCGGCCTGGCCCGGCGCCTGGGCGACGGCGCGCGCGAGACCGCATTGCAGCGGCAGATGGAACGCGTGCGCCAGCGCGATCCGTTCCAGCAATACCTGCTCGGCAACGACGCCGAGCGACGCCAGGACTACGCCGCGGCCATCGCCTATTACCGTCACGCGCTGCACCTGTACGACGGCGCCCACCTGCTGTACTTCGCCCTGGCCCGCGCCTACCTGCACAGCGGCGACACCCGCCGCGCCACCGCGGCGCTGCGCGAGGCCATGGCGCACGCCGATCCTGCGACCCAACCCCGCTACCAGGGCAAGCTGGACGCGTTGCGGCGGCTGTCCTCGGCCGCGCGGCCGCTGCGCTAGCGCAGCACAGGGCGTGTCCTCGCCTAGCCGGCCGCGTGCGCGCAGGCGCCACGCCGTGCCGCCTGGCGCGCCCACAGGTAGATCAGCAGGCCGCCCACGGCCATCGCCGCGCCCACATAGCCGGTGGAGGTCCAGCCCAGGCCGGCGCCGATCGCAATGCCACCCAGCCACGGCCCCAGCGCGTTGGCCAGGTTGAACGCGGCATGGTTGGAGGCGGCGGCCAGCGTCTGCGCATCGCTGGCCACGTCCATCAGGCGGGTCTGCAACACCGGCGCCAGCGCGCCCATGCTGCCGACCGCGACCACCGCTGGCAGCACCGCCCACGGCGAAGTGGCCGCCAGCGGGAACACCAGCAACACCGCCAGCGACCACAGCAGCACCAGCGGCACCGCGCGGAACTGCATCCGGTCGAACAGCCAGCCGCCGGCAAGATTGCCGAGCAGCCCGCCCAGCCCGAATGCGCCCATCGCCACCGGGATCCAGTGTTCGGACACGCCGGTGACCTCCATCAGGGTCGGTGCCAGATAGCTGAAGACGCAGAACATGCCGGCGAAACCGATCGCGCCGATGCCCAGCGCCAGCCACACCTGCGTGCGGTTGAAGGCGCGCAGTTCGCGCAACGGCGAGGGCCGCGCCTCCTGCGGATCGGCCGGCAGCAGTCGCCACACCAGCACCACCGTCAGCACCGCGATCGCCGCGACCAGGGCATAGGCGTAGCGCCATTCCGCCACCTGGCCGAGCCAGGTCGCCAGCGGGTTGCCGACCAGCACCGCAAGGTTGAGGCCGAGCAGCACCCGGCTGACCGCCGCGCCACGCTGGTCGGGCGGACCGATCGACGCGGCCACCAGGGTCGCCACACCGAAATAGGCGCCATGCGGCAGGCCGGCGACGAAGCGCGCCAGCAGCATGCTGTGATAGTCCGGCGCCACCGCGCTGGCGAGATTGCCGAACGCATAGAAGCCCATCAGCGCCAGCAGCAGATCGCGGCGCGACCAGCGCGCGCCGAGGATCGCCAGCAGCGGCGCACCGACCACCACGCCCAGCGCATAGGCGCTGATCAGGTGCCCGACCTGCGGCGCATCGATGACCAGGCCACGGCCGATGTACGGCATCAGGCCCATGGTGGAGAACTCGCTGGTGCCGATCGCGAAACCGCCCATCGCCAGCGCGAACAGGATCAGCACGTAGCCGCGCCGCGACAGCGGCGCCGTGGCGGATGAGGTCATGCGCACGTCCCGAAGGAAAGGGCCGCCCATTATTGTGCATCGCAGCAAGCCCTGCAGCCCCACCTGCGCAACGCCGCGTTGCGTGGTGCCGCTGGCGGCGCCCGGGGCGGCGATGCCCTCGCGAAGGTGCCGCCGCAGCAACGCACTGTCCCACCGCACCGCCGCGAAACCGCCGCACGCGCCCCCATGTCCTGCACGCACGCCGCCTTGCAGCGCCCCGCTGTAGGGTCGGCCGCCCCACCCCACCACCAAGAGACCCACCGATGACCGACACCGCTTCCCCGCTGTTCACGCCGCTGCGCCTGGGCGCGATCGCACTGGCCAACCGCATCGTGATGGCGCCCCTGACCCGCAACCGTGCCGAAGGCGAAGGCCGCATCCCCTCGCCGCTGGCCGCCGAGTACTACGGCCAGCGCGCCAGCGCCGGCCTGCTCATCGCCGAGGCGACCCAGATCAGCCCGATGGGCCAGGGCTACAAGGACACCCCGGGGATCTACAGCGACGCGCAGGTCGCGGCCTGGAAGAAAGTCACCGACGAAGTGCATCGCCGTGGCGGCAAGATCGTGCTGCAGCTGTGGCACGTCGGCCGCATCTCGCACGTCAGCCTGCTGCCGGGCGGCGCCGCGCCGGTGGCGCCCAGCGCGCTGCGCGCCGATGCCAAGACCTTCACCGCCGAGGGCTTCACCGACGTCTCCGCCCCGCGCGCACTGCGCCTGGACGAAATCCCCGCGCTGATCGAGGACTTCCGCCGCGCCGCCCGCAACGCCATCGCCGCCGGCTTCGACGGCGTGGAAGTGCATGCCGCCAACGGCTACCTGATCGACCAGTTCCTGCGCGACGGCAGCAATCACCGCGACGACGCCTACGGCGGCAGCATCGAGAACCGCACCCGCCTGCTGTTCGAAGTGGTGCAGGCGGTGGCGCAGGAGATCGGTGCCGACCGCACCGGCGTGCGCCTGTCGCCGGTGACTCCGGCCAACGATGCGCGCGACAGCGATCCGCAGCCGCTGTTCGAGCGCGCGGTGGAACGCCTGGACCCCCTGGGCCTGGCCTTCGTGCACGTGATCGAGGGCGCCACCGGCGGCCCGCGCGACAACATCGCCTTCGACTACGCGGCGCTGCGCGCCAAGTTCCACGGTCCGTGGCTGGTCAACAACGGCTACGACAAGGCACTGGCCGAAGACGCCGTGGCCTCCGGCCGCGCCGACGCGGTGGCGTTCGGCCGCCCGTTCATCGCCAACCCGGACCTGGTGGAACGGCTGCGCCGCGACGCGCCCTTGAACCAGGTGGACGCCGACACGCTGTACGGCGGCGGTGCCAAGGGATACACCGACTACCCGACGCTGGATTGAACCCGCTGCGCAGGCTGCGGCACAGGTGCCGCAGCCTGCAGTCGCAAGGCCGCGCACATCGGATCTGCGTGCGGCACCCGGCCATGCCGCTGCCAACGCCATTGGGCGATTCCTGTAGCCTAGAACATCAATCGCTCGCCGAGAAAATCGACGAACACGCGCAGCTTCGGCAGCATGTGCCGGCTCGACGGCCACAGCAAATGGAAGGTGCCGGTGGAGTCGACATGGTCGTCGAGCAACGTGCGCAACGTGCCGGCCGCCAGTTCCGCGCGCACCGAGTGCTCCGGCAGGAACGCGATGCCACAGCCGCGCACAGCGAAGCTGAGCCGCGTCTCGATGTTGTTGCACACCATCGACACCGGCAACGACAGGTCAGCCGCCGCCGCACCCAGCGGCCAGGCTTCCAGGCGCCCGCTGCTGCGGAAGCGGTAGTGCAGGCACTGGTGTGTCAGCAGGTCGGCCGGCCGCAACGGCGTGCCGCAGCGCTGCAGGTAATCGGGCGAGGCCACCAGGCAGCGGCGGAAACTGCCCAGGCGGCGTGAGGCCAGCCGCGAATCGTCCGGCTCGGCCACGCGCAACACCGCATCGAACCCCTCTTCGATCACGTCCACCAGGCGATCGTCGAAATCCAGGTCCAACTGCACCTGCGGATAGGCGCGCATGAAGTCGCCCAGCACCGGCAGCAGCACGTTGTTGTTCATCGGCAGGCTGATCCGCAGCCGCCCCTTCGGCGTCGCCGCCAGGCTTCCCAGCTCGCCGCGCGCCGCCTCGACCTCGGCCAGGATGCGCCGGCAGCGCGGCAGGAACAGCTGGCCTTCGGCGGTCAGGGTCAGGCTGCGGGTGCTGCGATGAAACAGACGCACCCCCAGCGACTGTTCCAGCCGCGCCACGCTCTTGGCCATCGCCGATGCGGACAGGCCCAGCGCCCGCCCGGCCTCGGCGAAGCCGCCGCTCTCCATCACCTGTACGAAGCCACGCAGGCTCCCCAGACTGTCCATCGCAGCGCCATCGATTGCGGACATTCGCGTCCTCGCAGCGAGGAACTTTACCCATCTTTTTCCGCAATCGGCAGGCGTCCACGCTGTCGTTCCCCTCCACCGAGCGCTGCCCCCATGCCCACCGCCTCCGCCGTTCCGTCCCCTGCGCTACCGCCCCTGTCGCCACAACAGGCCGCGCCGCTGGATGCCGCGATCGACGCCGCCCTGCAGCAGCAGCGGCTGGTCGGCGCGGTGGTGCTGGTCGCGCACCGGGGCACCTGCGTCTACCGCCGCGCCGCCGGCTGGGCCGACCGCGAGGCGCAGCGGCCGATACAGGCGCAGACCCGGTTCCGCCTGGCCTCGGTCAGCAAACCGATCGTCGCCAGCGCGGCGTTGGCGCTGGTGGCGCAGGGCCGCCTGAGCCTGGATGCGCCGATCGCACGCTGGTTGCCATGGTTCCGTCCCGCCCTGGCCGACGGCCGGGTGCCGGACATCAGCCTGCGCCAGTTGCTCAGCCACAGCGCCGGGCTGGGCTACCGCTTTCTTGAACCCGCCGGCGGCCCGCTCGCGCGCGCTGGCGTCTCCGATGGCATGGACGCCAGCGGCCTGAGCCTGGAGGAGAACCTGCGCCGTCTCGCCCAGGTGCCGCTGCAGTATGCGCCGGGCACCGGCTGGAGCTATTCGCTGTCGATCGACGTCGCCGGCGCGGTACTGCAGGCGGCCGGTGGCCAGCCGCTGGCGCAGCTGGTCCATGATCTGGTCACCGCCCCGCTGGGGATGCACGCCACTGCCTTCCATGCCGAGGACGCCTCCACCCTGGCGGTGCCTTACGTCAACTGCCAGCCTGCACCGCACCGTCTGGGCGAAGGCGACGTGGTCGCGCCGGTTCCCGACGTCGCCGGCATCGTCTTCCATCCCTCGCGCGCGCTGGACCGCACCGCGTTCGCGTCGGCCGGCGCCGGCATGGTCGGCACTGCCGGCGACGTGCTGCGCCTGCTGGAGACGCTGCGGGGCGGTGGCGCGCCGCTGCTGCCGGCTGCGCTGGTCGCAGAGATGGGACGCGCCCAGGCCGGCGAACACGGTCCGCCGGACGCACCGGGCTGGGGCTACGGCCTGGGCTTTGCAGTCTTGCGCGACCCGGCACCGACCGCGACCCCGGAAACACCCGGCACCTGGCGCTGGGGCGGCGCCTATGGGCACAGCTGGTTCGTCGATCCGGCGCGGCAACTGAGTGTGGTGGCGCTGACCAACACGCTCTACGAAGGTATGTCCGGCGCATTCGTCGCACACCTGCGTGATGCGGTGTATGCCGCGGTGCGCGCCGAGCCCGCATGAGCGGTGCGCCGCATCGCTGCGCGTCGGCAGCGGACGCGAGCGATCGCAGCGGACACGGGAGCGTCTTGTTTCTGCGCCGCAGCCGTGGGCTGGACGCAGCCGGCGCTGCCGGGCGGCGTGCAGACGCCGCCACGGCGATCAGGGTGCGCTGGCGGCCGCCCCCGTTTGCACCGGCGCGGCTGCCGGCCCGGACAGATGCGTCTGCAGGAAGCCGGCCACGCCGCTCCACAAGGCGACGCGGTGCTCGACGTCGCCGAAACCGTGGCCCTCGTCCTTGAAACTCAATCCCACCGGCGCGTTGCCGGCCATGTCCAGCATGCGCAGCATGCGCCGGGTGTGCTCGTAGTCCACTCGCCGATCCTCCAGCCCGTGCGCCAGCATCACCGGCACCTTGATCACGTCGTAGTGGTACAGCGGCGAGGTGTCGATCATCTGTGCCAGTTCCGCCTTGGGATCGCCCAGGTGCTTTTCCAGATTCGCCCGCCCTTCGGCGCTGCGCGCGCTGTCGCTGGCGGTGTAGAACAGGATGCGATCGGCCACGCCGGCGATCGACACGGCGCAACGGAAGCGTTGCGGCCAGCGGATCGTCATCACCAGCGCCGAGTAACCGCCGTAGCTGGCGCCGAGCACGCACATGCGCTGCGGATCCAGCGGATAGCGCGCCTGCGCCTGCACGATCGCCGCATCGATATCGTCCTCGATCAAGGTGCCGAAGCTGCCGCGTCCGGCCTCGCGAAACGCGCGACCGTAGCCGTCCGACCCGCGGAAGTTGACCCGCAGCACCGCGTAGCCCAACGAGGCGAGGAACTGCGTCTCCGGGTCGAAGCCCAGCGCATCGGCGACGCCGATCGGCCCGCCGTGCGGGAACACCACCAGCGGCTTGGGTCCGGCGCCGGGCGGCAGGGTCAGAAAGGCTTCCAGCGGCAGTCCGTCGCGGCCCTTGAATCGGAACACCTCGCTGGGGGCGAAGGCCATGCCGTGCAGCCACGGCATGGTCTCGCCGATCGACCGCGCCACGCGCTTGTCCAGGTCGAGATGGTAGAGCTGCGGCGGCTGGTCGGCGGCGTCGGCCCAGAGCACCATCTGCTTGCCGTCCGCGTTGCGCGCGGCGATCTGCAGGTTGCGCCCCGGCAAGGCCGCGCTGAGCGCGCGGCCCAGGCGCTCGTCGGCGCTCTCGAAGTAGTGGCTGACCAGGCGTCCACTCTCGTAGTAGGTGACGCCGATCGGCGTGCGCTGCGGACCCTGGATCATGTCGACCACGTCGACCCCGCTGCGGCTGAACAGCGTTCGCACGATCTTGCGCGTGGCCACGTCGTAGGCGACCAGCTCTCGCTGCGCGCGTCCGTCGTCGGTCACCGCATAGATCTGGTCCGCCGCATAGGACAGGCCCACCGGCTGGAAATCGCGCAGGTGATCGAGCGTCATCACGTCGCGATAGGTCGTTCCTTCGCCGTCGCGGTAGCGCAGCACGTAGCCGTCGTCGCGGCGCACGATGGCCAGGCGCAGCCGCCCTTCCCCATCGGTCAGCCAGCCGACGTCGCGCTCCAGGCCGACGTTCACCCGGTCGCGCAGGCGCGGCCGCCAGCGGTCGATCGCCGCCTGGCTGGACACGTCCAGGACCTGCACGGCGTTGTCGCCGTTGCTCAAGGTGGTGGCGTACAGCACCTGGTTGGGGCGTTGCGGCAGGGCGTCGACCAGGAACCCGCCATCGGGCAAGGTCAGCGGACTCCATTTGCGTTTGCCGTCGGCCGCCATATCGGCACGCATGCCGCGCACCACGTCGCGTCCGTTCTTCACCGGCACGGTGAACAGCAACGCGTCGTTGCCGGCCCACAGCATCTGCCGGATCGGTTCGACGCTGGTGGCGAGCAGGCGCTGCTGATCGCTGGTCAGGTCCAGCAGTTCGATGCGCCATTCGTCCTTGCGCTCGTGCACCTGCAACGCCAGCAGATCGCCGCGCGGATTCAGGCTGAGGTCGGTGATGCGGCTATCGCGGAACAGCGTGGCCGGCGCGATCGGCAGGGCGCCCGGCGCCGGCGGTGCGCGCAGCGCCACCTGCGCCGCGGGACGTGCGTCGGGGTGCTGCGCCAGCGCCTTGCGGTAGAACTCCGGGAACGGATCCGGGTAGTGCCCGGCGTAACGCAGGGCGTAGCGCGCCCACAGCGCCGGATGGGTCTGCTGCAGCCAGTCCATCGCCGCCAAGGCGCGATTGACCATGCCCATGTCGCCGCTGAAGAACGAGGACGGCCGGAACAGCAGGTCGCCCGGGTAGGTGATCTGCCCCGGTTCGAGCCGGAAGCGGAACTCGTCGTTGTCGCGCAGGTTGTAGCCGAACTGCGAGATCAACAGCACCCGGCGCCAGGCGTAGTCGCCGGCCGGCGCGATGTACAACCGGTAGCTGATGCCCGGCTTGAGACCGGACAGGGTGCCGCCACCGAAGACCTTGCCGTCCTTGTTCAACTCCACGCCGCTCAATGCGACGTCGGTGTCCACCGCCACCACCACCAGGCCTTCGCCCGGCGCCAGCTCCGGCGTCTGTCCCGGCTTGACTTCCTGCATCCGCGCCCAGGCCGGCAGCGCCAGCAGGCACAGCCCCCAAGCCAGGACCAGCGTGAGCGCCAGACGGCCGGCAGCCGTCGCCCCTGTATACGTTCGCATCTGCATCCCCTGTTCCGTGTCTGCGCCGGTCCGGCCGGCGACGCCCCCCGGCGCCATTGCACATGATAGCCGCCGCACTGCGCACGCTGGGCGTCAGGGGCGACGACGGCCACGCCGCAGGTGATCGCCTCTCCCCTCCGCAGGCAGGACGCACGCCGTGCGCGGCTGGCGCCCGGACGGGCGGCCTCCATCGGCTAACGGACGCATCGCGTGCAGGAGCGGTTTCAGCCGCGAATGGCGGTCCCGCGATGACGTCAGTCGCGGCTGAAGCCGCTCCTACGGGGCAGCGGCCTCCATACAGGCGCCCGACGCCGCCAGCGCGCGGCCACAACGTGCTGCGCGAGCGCCGACCCGTCGCGCCAGGCTCAGGCCTTGCGCAGGAAGCAGGTCTTCAGCACCAGGCCCTTGATCTTGTCCGAGTTGCCTTCGATGTGTTCGGCATCGTCCTCGACCAGGCGGATGCCGCGGATCACCGTGCCCTGCTTGAGCGGGATCGACGAGCCCTTGACCTTCAGGTCCTTGATCACCACCACCGTGTCGCCGGCCTGCAGCACGTTGCCGTTGCTGTCGCGTACCACCGTCGCCGCGTCGTTGGCGGCCTCGGCCGCGGCCGGCCACTCGTGGCCGCAGTCCGCGCACACCCAGTTGGCGCCGTCGACATAGGTGTTTTCCAGGGTGCATTGCGGGCAGGCGGGGGCGGCGGGCATGGGAGTCCTTGATACGGCGACGACGGCGAGCCACCTATTGTAGCCGCCCGCCCCGTGCCGCCGTGCGGCCGCGCCAGCCGCAGGAATCTCATGTCCGCCTCGTCCGGGTCCCGCCTCGCGATCTATGCCGCGCTCGCCGGCAATCTGGCCATCGCCATCGCCAAGTTCGTCGCCGCGGCGATCTCGGGCAGCTCGGCGATGCTCAGCGAAGGCGTGCATTCGCTGGTGGACACGGTCAACGAGCTGTTGCTGCTGTACGGCCTGCGCCGCGCCGCGCGCCCGGCCGATGAGACCCATCCGTTCGGCCACGGGCGCGAACTGTACTTCTGGAGCTTCATCGTCGCCCTGCTGGTGTTCGCGCTCGGCGCGGGGGTGTCGCTGTACGAGGGCATCGCCCACATCCGCGATCCGCAGCCGGCCAGCGACCACACCCTCAACTACATCGTGCTGGGGCTGTCGCTGTTGTTCGAGGGCGGCTCGTGGTGGGTGTCGCTGCGCGAGTTCCGTGCGCGCAAGGGCCGCCTGAGCTACGTGCAGGCGTTCCGCGAGAGCAAGGACCCGAGCCTGTTCACCGTGCTGGTGGAAGACAGCGCAGCGTTGATCGGCCTGCTGATCGCACTGACCGGGCTGCTCGCGGCGCAATGGCTGGACATGCCGGAACTGGATGGCGTCGCCTCCATCGGCATCGCCGCGGTGCTGGCCTGCTCGGCGTTCGTGCTGGCACGCGAGACCAAGGGCCTGCTGATCGGCGAGCCGGCGGCGCGCCCGCTCGGCGACGCGCTGCGGCGCATCGCCGCCGCCGATCCGGACGTGCGCGCGGTCAACGGCGTGCTCAGCGTGCAGATGGGGCCGGATCAGGTGGTGGCCGCGCTCAGCGCCGAATTCGAGGACCAGCGCAGCACCGCGCAGATCGAAGCGTGCATCGAGCGCATCGAGGCCGCCGCGCGCGCAGAGCATCCGGAACTGCAGGCGCTGTTCGTCAAGCCGCAGACCCCGGAGACCTGGCTGGCCCGGCGCACCGCGCTGCGCCGGCCGCCGCCGGCCTGAATGGCAGGTCGCCGACGCGACTTGCGGCCCTGCGCCGCTTTTCGTTAGGGTAGCCGGGTAGCACCCCCTCTCATCGCGCTGTGACTGTGTCGGCGTATCCCCCTTACTCACTGAACGAGGTTTCCCATGGAGATCGCCAACGGGCTTGTCGCCACCATCCACTACACCCTCACCGACGACGCCGGTGAAGTGATCGACCAGTCCTCGCCGGACAATCCGCTGAGCTACCTGCACGGCGCCGGCAACATCGTGCCGGGCCTGGAAAAGGCGCTGACCGGCAAGCGCACCGGCGAGTCGGTCACCGCCGACGTGATCCCGGCCGAGGGCTACGGCCCGCGCCACGAGCAATTGGTGCAGCAGGTGCCGCGCGGTTCGTTCCCGGATGCCGGGTCGCTGGCGCCGGGCATGCAGTTCCAGGCGCAGACCGACCAGGGCCCGCTGCTGGTCACGGTCACCGAGGTCGGCGAAGAGCTGGTGACCATCGACGGCAACCACCCGCTGGCCGGGCAGGTGCTGCACTTCGCCGTGGAAGTGGCCGGCGTGCGCGAGGCCACCGAGCAGGAAAAGAACCAGGGCCACGCCGGCGCCGCGCTGTAAGCGACCCGGTTTCGCGTCCCCAACGAGGCCCGCCGATGCGGGCCTCGTGCGTTTGCGGCCGCGCTTGCGTCGCGCGGCGGCTTGCCCCACAGTGCGCGGCCCCTCCCGCCCCCGGCACCGTCATGCGCCTCGGTATCGACTTCGGCACCAGCAATTCCGCCGCCGCCGCGGTGATCGACGGCCGCGTGGTGCCGATCGACTTCGGCGCGCAGCAGCAGTTCCGCACCACGGTGTACTTCCCCGAGGTGATGCGCGACCCGGCCGAATTCGACCTGACCCCGGCGCTGGAATGGCAGGTGGACGAGCTGATCGAATCCGGCCGCCGCGACGCGCTCGCCGCCGGGCGCGAACGCAGCCTGGACGCGCTGCGCCGCGACGCGATCCGGGTGGTGCGCCGGCAGTGGATGGAAACGCAGATGCGCGAGCCGCGCAGTTCCGCGGCGCTGCTGCAGAACGCGGTGTACGGTGATGACGCACTGGACGCGTATTTCGTCGAAGGCGAAGGCAACCTGGTGCAGAGCCCCAAGTCGATGCTGGGCTACAACCTGCATCCGCGCGCGCGCCAGACCATCACCGGCATCGCCGCGCACATTCTCGAACACATCCGCCTGACCGCCTCGCAGCAACTAGGCGTGCAGGTGCGCCGTGCCCTGCTGGGGCGCCCGGTGCAGTTCCGCAGTTCGATCGGCGAGGCCGGCAACGCGCAGGCGCTGGAGATCCTGCACAGCGCCGCGATCACCGCCGGCTTCGACGACGTCGCGTTCCTGGAGGAACCGGCCGCCGCGGCGATGCATTACCACGCGGTCAGCCGCGAACGCCACGCCGCGGTGGTGGTGGACATCGGCGGCGGCACCACCGACATCGCCCATGCCAGCGTCGGCGGCGATGCCGCGCCGCAGGTGCACCGCGCCTGGGGCATCCCGCGCGGCGGCACCGACATCGACCTGGCGCTGAGCCTGGCCGGGTTCATGCCGCAGTTCGGCCGCGGCATCACCCGCGTGCCCTCGCACCACTACGTCGAAGCGGCGATGGTGCAGGACACCACCCGCCAGCGCGATTTCCGCCAGCACCGCTACGACGCCGTGCCCGCGCCGTACGAGGCGCGCCTGCAGGCGCTGCAGGAACCGGGCAACACCGCGCGCCTGTACCGTGCGGTGGAGCGCAGCAAGATCCGCCTCAGCGACGCCGAGCACCACGCCGAGACCCTGGACTACATCGAAACCGGCTTGCAGGTGCAGGTGCAGGCCGAGGAACTGGTGCAGGCCGCACGCAGCTACCTGGAAGCCCTGCAGGAGCTGCTGGCGCAGGTGCGCCAGGACATCGGCGGCGACCCGGCCGCGGTGTTCCTGACCGGCGGCATGTCGCGCGCCGGCTACCTGCAGCGCCTGGTCGCCGCGGCCTTCCCGCAGGCGCGCCTGGTCCACGGCGATCCCTCCTTCGGCGTGGTGCAGGGCTTGGCGCTGGCCGCCGCGCAGGACTGACGCAGCCCAGGCGTCGGCGGCCCTCCCCGACCGGCCATTCCCGGCCGGCGCGCCGCCTGCGGCCAGCATTGTTCATGCAGCGGGCGCACGACTGGCGTAGCATGGCGGCACGCTTCAGCGTCACGTCGCTACGCGCGTCTCGTCCGGCCGTTCCTGTCGCCCGACTCGCTTCCTTCTCGCGCCAACCTCCGTCCCCTTACAGGCCGGATCCTTCGGAGCGCCATGTCCCCCGCCCTTGCCACGCTCCAGATCGAGCGTCTGGCGTCGCCGCTTCAGCCACCTTCCTGGCCGACAGGTCCGGATCGGGGCGGCGACGCATGAGCGAGAGCGCGCGGGACGCGACCGACGCTGACATCGCCTGCGACCGCTGCGACGCGATCTGCTGCCGCCTGACCGTCCTGGTGATGCCGGACGACCATGTCCCCGAGCATCTCACCGAGTACACACGCGAGGGCCTGCACGTGATGGCGCGCGACGAGGACGGCTGGTGCGTGGCGGTGGATGGCGCACGCATGTGTTGCTCCATCTACGCGCAGCGCCCGGCGGTCTGCCGCAAGTTCGCGATGGCCGGCCCGTACTGCCGCGAGATCCGCCGTACCCACCACGAGCAACTGACCCGTGGCATTCCCCTGACGATGTACTGACTGCAGGAGTTCCAGCATGGCACGACCGACCAGCACCACCGCTTCGCCCAGCGCCAGGAACACACGCGGCGCCAGCGCCGCCGACAAGGCGCAAAAAGGCCTCAGCCGCGAGCGCATCGAGGCCGACCTGGCCGCGTTCCACCAGGCCGGCGGCCGCGTCGAGGTGCTCGGCACCACCCGCGTGCTGAAGAAGGTCGACGTCGCCGACGCGGGCTAGCGCCCGCGCATCCCGCCGTCATCGCGCGTACCTGCGGCGGGAAAACAGCCGGACGTGGACGCCGGTCCACGCCGCGCGAGGACGCCGCGCCTGGGACGCGACGACGGCGCCTCCGGTTGGCGCCGACGACCACACGGCCAGGCCCAACACGGCGTCCTCGAAGCGCCGGCGCCGGCGTGCAGGCACGGCACCGTCTTCACGCCGAAAGCGCATACTGCGATCTCTTCCACGGTCTCGTTTCGGCATGCTCCTGCGCTCCCTGTCCGCCGAACTCGGCCAGCCCGCCTGCGGCAACTGTCGCGACGGCGAGCCGCTGGATTTCGCCGTGCGCATGGCGTTCCAGCCGATCGTCGATGCCGCCACCCGCTCCATCTACGCCTACGAGGCGCTGGTGCGCGGCGAGGACGGCAGCGGCGCGGCGGCGGTGCTGGCGCGGGTGCGGCCGCAGCAGATGTACCGCTTCGACCAGACCTGCCGGGTGCAGGCGATCGCCACCGCCGCGCAGCTGGGCCTGCGCACGCGGCTGTCGATCAACTTCATTCCCAATGCGGTGTACGAACCGGCGACCTGCATCCGCCTGACCCTGAGGGCGGCCGAGCATTTTGGCGTACCCACCGGCGACCTGATCTTCGAGTTGAGCGAGTCCGAACGCATCGCCGACCTGCCCAAGGTTGTGCGCATCCTGCGCGACTACGCGCAGCGCGGCTTCCTGACCGCGATCGACGACTTCGGCGCCGGCCACTCCGGCCTCAACCTGCTCGCCGATTTCCAGCCGCACCTGATCAAGCTGGACATGGCGCTGATCCGCGGCATCGACGGCAGTGCGGCACGCCGCCACATCGTCGGCGGCATCGTCGCGATGGCCGCGCCACTGGGCTGCCGCATCCTCGCCGAGGGCGTGGAGACGCCTGCCGAGTACCGCGCACTGCGCGCGCTGGGCATCGACCTCTACCAGGGCTATCTGTTCGCCAAGCCGGCACTGGAAGCCTTGCCGGACGTCACCGAGGCGCAGTGGGAGGCGCTGGAACGCGCCGGCTGAGCCGCCCACTACCGTAGCGCACGCCAGCACGACTTGCCCGCAGCGGCCACGCTTGCGACCATCGCGCCTCCCCTGCGTGTTCCGAAGTGCAATGCCCTCGCTCCATACCTTGCTGCCGCCGTGGACGCACCGCTGGCTCGACGTGATCGTGCCCGGCGCGCAGATCGTGCTGATCGTGCTCGGCGCCTGGTTGCTGCGGACCTTGCTGCGGCGGTTGATCCGGCGCCTGGGCGAGCACTACGCGCTGCCGCCGGAACTGGTGATGATGGCGCGCCGCGGCAGCGGCTTCGTGATCTACGCCGCGGCGCTGCTGCTGATCCTGGACCGCTTCGGCGTCTCCGGCACCGTGCTGTGGACCGCCTTCACCGGCTTCGCCGCGGTCGCGGCGGTGGCGTTCTTCGCCGCCTGGAGCGTGCTGTCCAACATCTTCTGCACGCTGTTGATCTTCACCACGCGCCCGTTCCGCCTGCACGACCACATCGAGTTGCTGGAGAACGGCGAGAAGCCGGGACTGAAGGGCCAGGTGATCGACATCAACCTGATCTACACCACGCTGCGCGAGGAACGCGACGGCGACGGCGAGAGCGTGCTGCAGATCCCCAACAGCCTGTTCTTCCAGCGCAGCACGCGCCGCTGGCGCAGCCATCCGGTTCCATCCGGGCTGGGCTGAGCGCCGCAACGACGGCAACGCCGACGCTGACGCCATGCACATGGCGCAGCCGCTATGGTCGACGCCAGCCGCCTGGTGCGGCGCTCCTCCCTACCCGATCAGGTACTGCATGGAACCCGTCACCCCCCCGTTCGCCGACCTTTTCGCCCAGCTCGGGCTGCCCAACAGCGAAGCCGAGATTCGCCAGTTCATCGCCCGGCACGCGCCGCTGCCCGATGGCATGCGCCTGGAAGAAGCCCCGTTCTGGACGCCCGCGCAGGCGCAGCTGCTGCGCGAGGAACGCCTGGAAGACGCCGACTGGGCGATCGTGGTCGATCAGCTCAACATCGCACTGCACGCAACGCCTGCGCTGGAGACCGATCGCGCCGGCTGAGCCTCAGCGCAGCTGGCTGTCCTTGCTGCCGCGGCGGTTGTAGCCGCTGTGCTCGTGCTGCGCGCGGTCCTGCGCGTCCTGGCAGGCCACGCACAGGCGCACGCCCGGCACGGCCTTGCGCCGCGCCTCGGGAATCGGCGCATCGCAATCCTCGCAGTGGCTCGATCCCGGGCCCTGCGGCAGTTGGCTGCGCGCCCGCTTGATCGCATCTTCGACGGTCGCGTCGATCTGGTCCTGCACCGCGCCGTCGCCTGCCCACCCAGTGGCCATGGTCGTCTCCGCACTGTTGCCTTGCCTGGATGATGCGGCCGGCAGCGGTGAATGCAATGCACGCCGGCTTCACCTTGCCGAGACGTTCATGCAGCGCCGCCCGGCGCCCCGCCTCACCAGATCAGGTCGTCCGGCACCTGGAACTGGCTGTAGTACGGATCGTCCTCGCCGCTGGCCGGCGTTGCCGCCAGCGCGTCGAACACGAGGGTCGCCGGGTCGCGCGCGACGATCTTTTCGACGACCGCACGCGGCACCGGCACATAGCCGGCGTCCAGCCGCGCGATCACCACGCTGCCGGCGATCAGGTGCGCGCGCAAGGCCGCATCCACCCGCAGCCGCTGGATCTTGCCGGCATCGGTGAAGTGGTAGTCGATCTCGCCGTCGGCCTTGAGCTTATGGGTCTCGACCAGTTGCCGCGCCTGCGCCCGCTGCTCCTGCACGCGGGCCTGCGCATTGCGCTCGGCGGACAGCGCACGATCGCGCTCCACCCGCTCCTGCCGCAACCGCTCGTTCTCCAGCTGCTCGGCACTGGGCGGCGGCGGGGTCTTGCCCTGCCGCGCCTTGGCCTGCTCGCGCGCGACCTGCGCCACCTGGCTCTTCTTCACCAGGCCGGCCTTGAGCAGTTGCTCCTGCAGGGGATTGCGCATCGGAAGCGTCCACGGACTCGAAATCGGGAGGCCCATGATACCCGCAGCACCGCTGCACGCCCGCGAAGCCGCCCACGGCGGATGCCCCGCCGCGCTGCACGCTAAGCTGGCGGGATGGACACCTTGCGCTATCTCGTCGGCTACCCGCCCCAGGTCCTGGACCAGGTGCGCGAGCTGATCGCGCGCCAGCGCCTGGGCGACTGGCTGCGCCGCCGCTACCCCGAGGCCAACGCGGTGCGCACCGATCGCCAGTTGTACGACTACACGCAGGCGCTGAAGGATCGCTGCATGCGCAGCGCCGAACCGCTGCACAAGGTGATCTACGACAACCGCCTGCAGGCGGTGAAGCACGCGCTCGGCACCCACACCACGGTGTCGCGCGTGCAGGGCGGCAAGCTCAAGGCCAGCCGCGAGATCCGCATCGCCGGCGTGTTCCGCGATGCGCCGGCGGCGTTCCTGCCGATGATCGTGGCCCACGAACTGGCGCACCTGAAGGAAAGCGCGCACAACAAGGCCTTCTACCAGCTGTGTGCGCACATGACGCCGGACTACCACCAGTTGGAGTTCGATCTGCGTCTGTACCTGACCCAGTTGGAGCTGGCCGGCGGCAGCGACCGCTGAGCGGCGCCGCGCGTGGCAGCGCAGCGGCGGCAGCACGTACACTGCGCTGCCCTGATCGCCGAGCGTTTCGATGTCCGCCCCCTCCGCCCCCACCCGCCTCGACAAATACGTGGCCGCCATGCTGCCGTGCTCGCGCAGCGAAGCGCAGCAGTACATCGAGGGCGGCTGGGTCGGCGTGGACGGCGTGGTGGTCGAGGAGCCGCAGGCCGCGGTGACGACGCAGCAGGTGACGCTGGCGGCCGACGCGCAACTGGGCGCGATCGAACCGGCTACCCTGCTGCTGCACAAGCCGGCCGGCATGGATCTCGACGCGGCGCTGGCGCTGGTCAGACCGGACACGCGCAGCGCCCTGGACACGAGCGAGGTGCGCGTCCTGAAACGCCACTTCCTGCGTCTGAACGCGCCGTTGCCGTTGGAGTCGGCGGCCAGCGGCCTGCTGGTGCTCAGTCAGGACGGCCGCGTGCTGCGCCGCCTGACCGAGGATGCGAGTGCGATCGAACAGGAGTTCGTGGTCGAAGTGCGCGGCGAACTGCGGCCCTACGGCATGCTGCGGCTCGCCCATGGCTTGGTCTACCAGCAGCGCAGCCTGCCGCCGTGCAAGGTCAGCTGGCAGAACGAGGACCGCCTGCGCTTTGCGATCAAGCACGTGCAGCCCGGCCAGTTGCAGGCCATGTGCGCAGAGGTGGGACTGGAGGCGATCAGCCTGCGCCGCCTGCGCATCGGTCGCATCCCGCTGGGCAAGCTGGCGCCGGGCGAGTGGCGTTATTTGCCGGGTGGCGAGCGGTTCTGAGGGGTTGCGCCGCTCGACTACCAGCTTTACCGGCGCCCTACCCTCACCCCAACCCCTCTCCCGGGGGGAGAGGGGCTAGGAGCGCGCGGTGACTCAGGGCTTTGCCAGCGCGCGTTGGATCGCCTGCTCGGCCAGTGGCGCCATCACCGCATAGCCGGCGTTGTTGGGGTGCACGCCATCGATGGCCACGGTCTTGTCCATGCCACCGTCGCGGTTGCTCAGTTTGCTGTAGTAGTCCAGGTACACCGCGTCGTGCTGCTGCGCGTACTGCTGCATCCAGGCATTGAGCGCACGCACCTTCTGCGCCGGTTGCAGGCCCGGGCGCCACGGATAGTCGGTCACCGGCAGCACCGAGGCCAGCACCACCTTGATGTGGTGGGCCTGCGCCAGTTCGGTCATCGCGCTGAGGTTGTCCTCGATCATCTCCAGGGTGGACAGCCCGGTGTTGCCGGCCAGATCGTTGGTGCCGGCCAGGATCACCACCACCGCCGGCTTCAGGTCGATCACGTCCTGGCGGAAGCGCACCAGCATCTGCGCGGTGGTCTGCCCGGAAATGCCGCGGTTGACGTAGGCGGACTTGCCGGGGAAGAACGTGGTGCCTTCGCGACGGCCCCAGGCGTCGGTGATGGAATCGCCGTAGAACACCACGCGCGGCGCGTCCGCTGCCGGCGCCGGCAGCGCGGCGTTGTCGGCGCGATAGCGCTGCAGTTGCGCCCAATCGAGCAGGCGCTGCTGCATCGCCTTCACTTCGTCGGGCTTGAGGGTGTCCGGCGCCCGCGTGTACAGCGCATCGACCTTGCCCTCCAGCGCCGCGGTGGACGCGGGCGTCGCCGCCTGCGCGGCGCTGGCGGCGGTGGCGCACAGCGCGATGGCGAGGGACAACAGCGAGGGGCATTTCATCGGGGCATTCCTTGTGCGGACAACGGTGATCGCACAGTGTAACCAACCGCTCGCACCGCCCATGCGGCGTCGCCGCAGCGCACTGCGGGCACGTCGGACTGCACCGAAATTCAGCCCGCGCTCACGCGGTGGATCCAGCACACGGGATCGATGGCGCATATCGCCACGCGCCACGCGGACGCAATCTGCCGCGTCGTGTCGATGCGCGGCAACACGCCGCCGCGACGGCCATCGCAGCCCGCGACGACATGCGTCACGCGCGTGCCGCCACGATGACAGCGCGATGCCGTCGCCATCGTTTTTCGCTATCGCAGCAACCTTTTGCAAAGGCCCTAACTTTTTCGTAAGTACATGACACGCAAGGATTTTCACTTCTAGGATGGCCGCGGACGTGACGGGGGGATCCTCACTCCCAAGCCCGAAGGACATCCATGAAAACGCGTGATGCACACCAGAACCACTCCCGCCTGCGGCTGGCGTTGATTCCCGGCTTGATGTTCAGCGCAATGGCGATGGCGCAGTCCGCAGGCACCGCAGCGGCAACGACCGACACCAGCGCCGCCAGCGCCGCCAGCGCACAATGGCGCAGCACGTTCTCCGGCGGTACGCCGTTCGCCACGCACAGCCTCTGGGACAGCGCCGGCGGCGGCTTCCTCAACACCCGCTTCGCGCCCGGCGAATGGCAGATCACCCCGTTCAACGCCGCGCGCCTGAAGACCGCGTGGACCTTCACCACGCAAGGCGACGTCTCGGCCACACCGACCGTGCAGGGCACGGCGCTGTACGTGCCGGACTGGGGCGGCCAGCTGTATCGCATCGACACCGACCTGGGCAAGGCGGTGTGGCAGGTGAAGCTGGCCGACTACACCGGCATCGCCGGTTCGCTGTCGCGCAACAGCCCGGCGATCGCACGCGACAGCGTGCTGGTCGGCGACCAGGCCAGCGGCACGGTGCTGGCGATCGACAAGGCCACCGGCAAGCTGCTGTGGAAGACCCTGGTCGAGTCCAACCCGCAGGCGCGCATCACCGCCTCGCCGGTGATCTACGGCGACCGCGTCTACGTCGGCGTGTCCTCCGGCGACTGGGGCGGACTGAGCGCCGGCTACAAGTATTCCTTCCGCGGCAGCGTCGCCGCGCTGGATCTGAAGACCGGCAAGCTGCTGTGGAGCTTCCGCACCACGCCGGAGGGCTACACCGGTGCGTCGGTGTGGGGCACGCTGGCGATCGATCCGCTGCGCCAGCGCGTCTACGCCACCACCGGCAACAACTACTCGGTGCCGACCGAGGTGGCCACCTGCGTCAAGAACGCCAACGGCGACAAGACCGCGCAACTGGCGTGCATGGCGCCGGACAACTACGTCGATTCGGTGCTGGCGCTGGACATGCGCAGCGGCAAGCCGGTGTGGACGCGCCGCCTGCAGGGCGCCGACGCCTGGTCGCTGTCGTGCCTGGTCGCGCCGACCAATGGCCTGTGCCAGGACCCGCAGGGACCGGACTACGACTTCAGCGGCGGCGGCGCCAACCTGTTCACGGCGATCCGCAACGGCAAGCCGCAGGCGCTGGTCGGTGCCGGCCAGAAGAGCGGCGTGTACTGGGCCTTCGACGCCGACAGCGGGCAGACCGTGTGGTCGACCCAGGTCGGCCCGGGCGGTACCGCCGGCGGCATCGAATGGGGCTCGTCGGTGGATCCGTTCTCCGGTCGCGTGTATGTGGCGATCAACAACAACGAGCACACGCCGTACACCCTGGCGCCGGGCAACACCGAAACCTGGAACGCCGGCTCCTGGGCCGCGCTGGATGCGGCCAGCGGCAAGATCCTCTGGCAGGTCAAGGTGCCGGGCACCGATCCGGTGCAGACCGCGTTCGGCGCCGGCGGCCGCGGCCCGCTGGCATCGTCGCCGGGCCTGGTCTATGCCGGCTCGATGTCCGGCGCGATGACCGTGCTCGATGCCAAGACCGGCGCCACCCTGTGGAGCTTCGATGCCGGCGGTTCGGTGTCCAGCGCACCGGCGATCGTCGATGGTGCGGTGTATTGGGGCGCCGGCTACAGCCGCTTCAACTTCGGCACCGGGGTCAACAAGCTGTACAAGTTCGTGCCGTCGAACCGGCGCCGCTGAGCGCAGCTCAGGACCGCCTCTTCGGTTGCAGTGCCTCTCCTGCGCAAGCGGGAGAGGCTGTTGCACGATGGTCGAGCGCATCGCCTCGCATCGCGAAGCGTGAGGCGTCAGGTGAGATCACCTGGCACGCGTGCGCTTGGACAGCGCGCGCTGCGACGAGAGATCACACGAGGCAACGCCAGGCCCACGAAAGATCCGGTGGGCTCCGCTTCCCGCGAAGCCCGCCGACGATCAGCCAACCGCTCAGTTGAACGTGTAGTCCAGGGTCAGAAACATTTCCCGGCCGTTGTACTCGCTCGCGGTCTGCCCGGTGGTGACGAACTCGAAGCCGCCGGCGTAGTACGGAATCGCACCGACCTTGTCGAAGATGTTCGACACGGTGAGCTTCGCATGCAGGTCCGGCGTGACCTGCAGGCCGACCGAACCGTTCCAGGTGATCCACGCCGGCGCGTGGCCCCGGTAGGTCGTATCCGGCACGGTGACCTGGTTGCCGTCCTGGGTGACCTGGCAGACGCCGGTGGAGATCGTGTTGCCGCCATTGGACACCGTGACCATGCCGGGCTGGATGCCATTGGGCAGCACGTCGCAGCCGGCGTAGTTGGGGGCACGCATGCGGCCATTGCGCACGCCGGAGATCGACACGTTCCAGCGGCCCCTGGTCCAGTCGGCGATCCAGGTCATGCGGCTGGCCACGTTCTGGTAGCGGGTGTTCTGCAGCGGATCGGAGGCCAGCACGCGCTGCTTGTACGACAGGTTGTTGGTGTAGTTGATGCCGGCGCGGAAGTCGCCGTAGCCGTCGGTGTGGAACTTGTAGTCCAGCGTCGCATCGATGCCGGCCACGTACAGCGAGGCTTCGTTGATCGGGCCCGATTGCACCGAGACGATCTGGCCGTTGGCGTCGCGCTTCACCATCTGGGTGACCATCTGGCAGTACTCCGATCCGGCCACGTGCGCCGTGTACGGCGACAGGCCCGACGTCCCGTTCGGCTTCAGCCCGGTCAGGCAGCCGGCTTCGTCGGCAAGCACGGTGTCCTGGCCGAGGTACTGGATGGCGTTGTCCACGCCCATGTTCCAGTAGTCCGCCGACACCGAAAGCCCCTGCACGCCCGGCACCTGCCAGACGAAGCCGTAGGTCCACGAGTGCCCGGTCTGCGGCAGCAGCAGGCGGCTGCCGTTGGTGTAGAGCGTGTAGTACTGCGACCCGGGGCGCTGCACGCTGTTGCACCAGGTGTTGTTGTTCTGCCCGGCCTTGATCGCGTTCACGCACTGCAGCGGGTCGGCGTAGAAGCCCACCGGCGAGGTCGAACCGGTCAGGTAGATGGCCTGCATGTCCGGCGCCTTGAAGTTGGTGCCGTAGCTGCCGCGCAGCAGCAGACCGTCGTACGGGCGCCACTCCAGGCCCGAGCCCCAGGTGCGGGCGATGTCGGCACGGCTGGCGTCGTTGTACTTGTCCAGGCGGCCGGACAGCGTCCAGGTCACCGACTCCAGCACCGGCACGCGGAACTCCGTGCCCAGCGAGAAACGCTGCCGGGTGCCGGCACCGGTGAGGTAGGCGCCGAACGGGTTCTGGAACGTGGACGGATCCGCCGCACGCGGGTCGGGCGACAGCTTGAAGCCGTTGTGTGCGGCTTCGAGCACTGCGGCCCAGCCCACCGACCGATCGGCCCAGGGCAGCTTGAACAGGTCGCCGTTGACGCGCAGTTGCGCCTGGTCGAGCCAGGACGATGCGGTGTTGACGCCGGTCACCGCGAACTGGTCGTACTGCTGCGGGGTGATCGGGTTCCAGAACTGCTGCCAGTTGAACGCGTAGATCGGCAGACCGTCCGCGGTGCTGCCCTGCTGCTGGCCGAGGAAGAAGTTGTTGGTCGCCTGGGCGTTGTAGCCGGTGAACTCCTCGCGGACGATGTACTTCTGCGTGTTGAGGTTGAGGTCCCAGTTGAAACGGCCGTCCAACACGGTGCCGCGCAGGCCCGCCTGCAGGTTCCAGTTGAGCTCGCGATCATAGGTGTTGGCGCTGACGCCGATTTCTTTCTGGGTCAGCTGGCGGATGACCTGGTTGACGGTCTGCCCGGTGGTCTGGTCGTAGAACGGACCGGCACTGAACACGTTGAGCTGCGTGTTGGAGATGCCCACGGTCTGGTACAGCGCGGCCGAGCCGTAGAACTGCAGACCGTTCTGGAAGTCGTACTCGCCCGACACGTAGCCGTTGTTGCTGCGGCTGCCCGGGGTCAGCACCCAGTTCTGGAACAGCGCCGGCTGCGCGCAGTAGAAACCGTTGTCGGTGACGCCGGTGACCTGGGTGCCGTTGGTGGTCACCGAGTGCGACTGGGCCAGGCGCGAGTTGGTGAACTTGTCGCAGGTGCCGGCCGGCGGCGTGATGTAGTGGCCGTTGGCATCGGTGGCCGACAGGGCGATCGCGCCGGCGGCATCGTACTGGTAGCCGAACATGCGCGAGGCCGGCCCCCATGCGCCGTAGCCGGCGTCGGCCACCGAATCCTGGTAGGGCCGGTCCATGCCCCACAGCGCGCTGCGGTTGGAGTGCTCCAGGTTGTAGGTCACGTGCCAGTTGTTGCCGGCACGGCCGCCGACGTAATTGATGTCGCCGTAGTCGCGGCCGCCGCGCGTCGCGCCGCCCAGGGTGACCTGCAACTGGTCGCCCTGGTAGTTCTTCTTCAGGATCACGTTCACCACGCCGGCGACCGCGTCCGAGCCGTAGATCGACGACGCGCCGGAGGCGAGCACTTCGATGTGATCGATCATCCCGGTGGGGATGTTGTTGAAGTTCTGGAAGTTGCTCTGCTTGTTGAGCGGCTGCGGGTAGTCGACCACGCGATGGCCGTCGATCATCAGCAGGCTGAAACCGGGGCCGAGCCCGCGCAGGTTCACCGAGCGCGCATTGACCGAACTGGAGCCCCACGAGGCCGGGTCGGACACCTGCTGCCCCACCTGCGGCAGCGAGTCGAGGAATTCCCACAGCGTGGTGTAGCCCTGCTTCTTGATCTCTTCGCCGGTGATGGTGACCACCGGCGCGGGCCCTTCGACCTCCACGCGCGGGATCATCGAACCGGTGACCGTCACCGCCTTGAGTTCGACCGGCTTGTCGGCCTTGCCGGTGCCACCTGGCGGGGGCGCACTGTCGGGCGCGGACTGCGCCATCAGAGAAGGCGCCCACAGCGCGAGCGCAACGGAACTGGCGACGAGTCCACGCCGGAAAGCGGATCTGTTCACTGGTCTCCCCCCACAGGAGCGATCGATGTTGGAGATGTGCCGAGCCCGCCCGATTCCCCTGCCTTGCGCGGGCCATCCGCAAGGCGGTGCATACAAGAACGAAAAGTTCATATATGCGACGCCAGCGTTATAGGCCGAATTTGAATCGATGCAAGCTGCGTCGCAGCACGCCAGATGCCGATTCAAGTGATTGAATCTACTGAAATTTGTCGGAAAGATTGCAGAAAGGTGGCAGCCGGTCAGGACGGTGCTCGCGGGAGCGTCCGCACTTGGCTTCATGCGGCTCGGCGGGGCGGTCCGAGCCGCTGGTGAGCGCGAGCGGGCGGACTGGCCGACGCCGTGTCGACGTGTCGATCAGGCCGCTCCAGATAGCGCTACCCATCCTGCCCTTTCCAATCGATCGGGCACGTCTCCGCATTGCAGCGGCCATGCAACGATGTCGCTGCGGCATGGCAGCGCCGTGCGCTTCTTTCGCGCCATCACACGCAATGTGAGCAGCTGTCTACGAAACCGGCCCTCCGAGCGTGACGCCTGACACGCAATCGCCCTGGCGTCGTCCGTAGCCTCGGCAGGCACCCTGAACTCGGGTGCAATGGCATCCGGTCCCCTGCCGGATGGTCTCGTCCCTCTTCGCAGAAGGAAGATCGATGAATCGCAAGCATGCGTTGTACGTGGCGTTGCTCGCCGGCATTGCCGGCATGTCCCCCGCCGCCATGGCTGCCACTCCCCCAGCAGCCGAAATGGATTCCGCCCCGGTCGAAGCCCGCCCGGATGCCGCCGCGCTCGGTGGCGCGGAACTGCGCAGCCTTCCCCCGGGCAGCGCGCACGCCCCGCGCCTGATCGAACTTGCCGCGCCCGACAGCAGCAAGGCCGCGGCGATGAAGCAGGCACGCGGACAACAGGTCAAGCACGGCCAGCCGCTGCAGATCGGCTTTTCCCGCGACGTCGCCAAGCCCGACATCAACCTGCGTCGCCTGCGCTGGCAGACCCTGCCCAACGGCGCCCAGGTCACCAGTTTCGAAATCGCCTCGACCAACGCGCAGGCGCTGCGCGCGGCACTGCAGCTCAGCGGCAGCGGCGCCCAGCCCGGCGATCCGCGCAAGGCGACGCTGCGCTTCGCCGGCGAGGATGGCCGCGTGTTCCAGCAGAGCGGCGCCGAGTTCGCGGGTAGCCAGCCTGGCTGGTCGGCGGTGATCGCCGGCGCGCGCATGGTGGTGGAGATCGAGCTGCCGGCGGGCCAGTATCCGCAAGGCTTCGCGTTGAAGATCCCGCAGCTGTCGCACCTGGACATCAGCCCGGTCGCCAGCGAGACGATGATGCGGCCGATGATCGGCGAGAGCGATTCGTGCGAGCGCGACATCGTCTGCCGCGCCAACCCGACCTCCGGTTTCACCTCGGCGGCCAAGTCGGTGGCGCGCATGACCTTCACCAGCGGCGGCAGTACCTACCTGTGCACCGGCACCCTGCTCAACAACAGCAATTCGCCGAAGAAAGCGATGTTCTGGAGCGCGGCGCACTGCATCAGCACCCAGACCGTGGCCAATACGCTGCAGACCTACTGGTTCTACGACGCCACCACCTGCGGCGGCTCCACGGTCAACTCCAACTACACCACGCTCGGCGGCGGCGCCTACCTGCGCTATACCAACACCACGCGCGACACCACGCTGCTCGAACTCAAGAGCGCTCCGCCGAGCGGCGCGTTCTACGCGGGCTGGAGCAGTTCGGCGATCGGCTCGACCGGCACCGCGATCGAGGGCATCCACCACCCGGCCGGCGACGTCAAGAAGTACTCGCTGGGCAAGGTCACCGCGCTGTCCAGCTCCATCGACGGCAAGTCGCCGCTGTATCGCGTGCAGTGGAGCACCGGCGTCACCGAAGGCGGCTCGTCCGGCTCCGGCCTGTTCACCGTCAACAGCAGCGGCGCCTACCAATTGCGCGGCGGCCTGTATGGCGGCACCTCGTACTGCAGCGCACCGAGCGATCCGGACTACTACTCGCGCTTCGCCGACGTGTATTCGTCGATCCAGCAGTATCTGAGCCCGTAAGCCAAGGTCCGGGAGGGCCGTACTCCCGCACCTGCGCCTAGGACAGGCCGTCCCGATGACGGCCTGTCCGTTTCGCACGCCGAAGCCGCGCAGCGGCTACACTCAGGGCATTCCCCTGACGGCAGACATTGCATTGGCCAAGCCCAACTACTCCTTCGAAAAGCGGCAGCGCGAGCTGGCCAAGAAGAAACAGCAGGAAGAAAAAGAAGCGCGCAAGCGCGAAGCGCGTGCCGCAGCGGCCAAGCCCGCCTCCGACGACGACGCTGCAACGCACGAAGCCGATACCGCCAGCGACGCCTAGGCCTTCAAAGGCACGGCAGGCGCCTGCCGACCACCCCAGGGCCTCGCTCTACGGACCTGTCGCGCGACGCACCTGCATCGACGCGACATGCCTGGCCTGATGTCTAACTAACCTTCTTGGCCAGCATGGTGCCCAGCACGAACAGCACCAGGGCGATGGCGATGCCGGCCCAGAACAGGAACTTGGCGACGCCGATCGCCGCGCCCGCCACGCCGCTGAAGCCGAGCGCGCCGGCGATGAGTCCGATGATGGCGATGATGATGGCCCACTTGATCATGATGCGGTCTTCCCGAAAACGAGGACAGGCGCACGCCGTCTTCGCGTGCGCTGGCGCCGGCAGATGGCCGACGCTGGTTCGGGAGACTAGACAGCGCAGCATGCGCATGCGGTGAAACGCAGATGCACGCGCCGTGCACGGCGCGGCGTCGGATCAGGCGGTGCCGGTCTGCGCAGGCGCCGATGCATCGGCCGGCAGGCTCGCCGGGAACCATTCCGCGCGGCGCAGCCAGCCGGCCAGGAACTCGGCGTCGGCCGGACGCTCCGCCACCAGGCGCTGGTAGTAGGCGATACGCTGCTGTCGGTACTGCGCGTACGCCTGCGCCGTGTCCGCACTGGCGAGCGCCGCCAGGGTCGCCGGCCCCATCTCGCCATCGACCGCCAATCCGGTCGCGCCCAGTTGCTGCAGGACGCGCTGCAGCAGCGAGATCGCGACATCGCCGGCATTGACGTAGAAATCGAACACGAGCTCGGCCAACGTCTGCGAGGCGATCTGATCGGCGCCGATGCTGTCCCAGTAGTCTTGCTGGTAGATCGTCGCGGCCTGTTGCACGGTCAATGCGCGCAGGTTCTGCAGCGTCGGCGCTTGGCCCAGCAGCGCTTGCGCGCAGCGCTGGAAGGTGGCCAGGGTGATGCCGTAATTGGTGGCGCCGCCCGGATCGTTCGGGTCATCGACGAAGCCGCCCTCGAACCGCAGCAACTGTGGGAGATACAGGTCGAACGATGCCATGGCGACGTCCTCGCGATCGATGGGCGGTCAGCGTGGCACCGGCGGCGATGCCATGCAGTGACCCCGGGCACAACGGGCGCGCCGCCGGGCCGCGCACGCACTCATGGCGTGGCCGCCGCCGGCGACGCCGCTGCCCCCTCCGGAAAGCCCAGTGCCTGCTCGGCCGCCCGGGCGGTCAGCGCCATGTCCGCCCAGGCCGGATGCGGCGTGGTGGGCGGGATCTGGCTGCGCATCAGCCGCTGCGGATCGGTCTGGTCGGCGAAGGTCCCGCTCCAGGCCTGCGGCGTCTGCCACAGGGCGTGCTGCAGCACGACCTGCATGTTGGCGATGGAGTGCCGCGGCAGCAGATGCGGGAACCAGGCGCCGTTGACGTCGTAGGCGGTGCGGAACGCCTGCCCCACCGACGCATAGCCAAACGCGGACGGCGGCAGCGACGGCGCATAGTCCCAGTAGTTGTAGCAGCGCGTGCTGTCGGCCGCGGCGATATGCGCGGCATAGGCCTGTTCCCAGCTCGCGTCGCCGACCATCGGGCTGCAGAAGTTGATGTTGCGGCTGGGCAGCGCCGGCCGGCTCAGCGCCAGGTCCAGCGAAAACAACTGGCTCAGCGCACCGCCCAGGCTGTGCCCGGTGACAAAGACCTGGGTCGGCGCGAAGTGCTCCAGCAGCGCGAACAACTGCGCGCGCATCGAGGCGCGCATCGCGCCGCCCCTGCCGTTGTAGATGCCGTAGAACCCGGCCGACACCTGCGGCACCGGCGTGACGGTACCGGCGCTGGGCACGAAGGCGGTGGTGGAGAAGTCGAGGTCCTCGTAGATGTCCAGGTCCGAATCGGTGCCGCGGAACGCGAACAGATAGGTCCCGGCAGTGGCGGTGGAACGGAACAGCAAGCCGAACAGTTCCTCGCTGCCCCCCAGCGGGTCGCCATCCCAGCCGGACCAGCGGGCGACCAGACGGTAGTCGGACGGCGCCGAGACCGGCTTGCCTTCATAGGCCGCGTAGGCGGCGATGCTGGCAGCGGCCATCGCCAGGGTCAGTTGCGGCGGCAACAGCGGTTGCGTCGCGGGAATCGCACTCATCGGCAAACGTCCTGTCGGAAAGCGGCGCGTGCCGCGGGCAGTCGGCACACGCCTTCCCTGCGGAACCGTGGTCCGTCCGCCACGCTGCATGCGTGGCGTGGTCGCTTAGTAGCACCGGGGATCGGCGCGATGCTTCGATACGCATCGCAGCGCGCTGCGCATCGCCGCACTTGTCTACAGGAGTCAGCGCGCACCGGCTCTGCACGTGGCCTGCACCCTCCCGTCACGGACTGCGCGCGCGCCTGCCGGCACAGTGCAGGCGGGCACTGTCGCCCGCTCGGAGATCCGCATGGCCAGCCCGCAGGAACTGGAAGAGAAATTCTGGAAGGCATTGAAGTCCGACCGCACCGTGATGCTGGGCCTGGACGGCGTCGAGGACGGCCACGCCCGGCCGATGACCGCGCAGTTCGAGGGCGATCACGGCGGCCCGATCTGGTTCTTCACCTCCAAGGACAACGCGCTGGTGCAGAAGCTGACGCAGAGCCAGCGGGTGATCGCAGCGTTCAGCGCCAAGAACCACGATCTGTTCGCCAGCATCAGCGGCACGCTCAGCGTCGACAACGACCAGGCGGTGATCGAGCGCCTGTGGAACGGCTTCATCGACGCCTGGTACGAACAGGGCAAGGACGATCCGAAACTGGCGCTGCTGCGCCTGGACCCGGATCACGCGCAGATCTGGCTCAACGGTTCCAGCCTGATGGCCGGCATCAAGGTGCTGTTCGGCATCGATCCCAAGCGCGACTACCAGGACAAGGTCGCCGACGTGCCGCTGCGCTGAGCGGCACGCCAAGCACATCAGACAACCCATGCCAGCCGGCTGCACGCCGGCTGGCCGACACCATCAGAGAACCGAGGCGACCGGCAGACGCTGGCGGATCGCCTCGCGCAGGCCGCGTTCGCACTGCCGCGTCGCCGCGTCCACGTCGTTCTCGGCCAACGCTTCCGCGCGCGTCAACGCGGCCAGTGCGGCACTGTGGTCGCCACGCCGCACCGCCATCAGCGCCTGGCAGCGCGGGCGCAACGCCGGCGCCGCCCAATCAAGATCCACCGTCAAGGCCGCATCCAGGGGATCGGCCTCGTCGGCACCGGCCATCGCCCGCGAGAACGCGAGTTCGCAGCGCAACAGCGCGATCAGGGTGTGCCAGGCGTCGGCGACCGGCGCAGGCAGGGTCGCGACCTGCGCTTCGAAAGACGCCTGCAGGGCAGCGGCGTGCGCCCACTCGCCACGGATCTGCATGGCTTTCAGCGTGAACCACACATAGAAAAACCCGCCATCGCCTTCCGCGAGCAGGGCCAGGCGGTGTGCCGGCAGCTTGTCCGCGGTGACGCCGCGCGATGAAAGGCCGTTGAGTTCGGCGAGCACGTCGACGAGGGCGTCAGGATCGCGTGGACGGGCATGTCGCACCAACTGCAGACCATCACTGGCCCCGCTCGCGCTCTGCGACGGCACCAGATTGGCCAGGCCTGCCGCTAGATTGAACACCGCCGCGCCGGTGCAGAACGCGCCGCTGGTGCTGCCCGGACCCCAATGCCATGCCAGGACACCGCACCCCGCCGACACCAGCAGGTTGGCCAGCGGACCTCCGGCGATCAGCAGGAGATACTGCGGGCGCAGCGCCGCGTATGGATTGGGCACCGCGATCACGCTGCCCGCGTTGTCGCCCGGACGCATGCGTTTCCAGCGGATCCGCCAGCCGCGACGGCGCGCAAGCAACTGCAGCGGCCCCACGTGCACCCGGTACACGGTCATGCCGATCGCGCGTGCAGCAAACGCATGCCCACCCTCGTGGATTGCGATCGTGGCGAATGCCGCCAGCGGGAAGATCAGCAGCATCGCCAGAAACGGCGCGAGCGAAGACGTGACCACGTTCGCCAGGGCGAAGCAGCCGGCAAGCATCGCCAGGCTGCCCACTATCATCAGGACAACGCGCACGCCTTTGAGCACGCCGTCGAGCCAGGGCGGCGCAGCCCATGGGATGCGCGCCTCGTCGACGGCGCTCATCCGCGTTCACCCGCGTGGAGCGGGCCTTGCAGCACCTTGCGCAACCGCACAGGGCGATCGCGCCCTGCGCCGCACCGCCGCGGTCGCGATTCACCGAGGCTTTGCACGGTTCGCCGGTGCCGTCCGATCGTGCACCTGCCGCGACTAACGGCGATAGCGCACCGCCAGCTGCGCAGCCGCCGCGGCGCGATGCCGGCGCAGGGCCAGGCCAAGCGGACTCATGGTCGCCGCATCGGCGTCGCCCGACTGCTCCTCCAGGGCGCGTTGCACGCGCGGCGACAGCCCCCAGTCCGCGGAAATGGCCTTGGCGCAGTGTGCCGACCAGGCCTCAAGCATCTCGGTCACTGCCGCCGGCGTGGGCGCTGCCTCGGCGTGGCGTGCGTGGACATCGCGCAGCACCTGCACCACCGAGACCGCGCCCAGCCCGCACAACAGCGCCAGCAACTGCGCGGCGTTCGCATCCTCGCGGTCGGGCACTTGGGAGGCGGCGTGCGCCGACAGCAGGGTGTGTTCCCACAGGACCGCCGCACAGCGGCCGAAGACGCTGCCGTCGTCGACGATCACCGGTTGCAGCAGCGCCGCCAGCACGATCTGGCGCAGACCCTCGGTGCCGAGCAGGGCCACCGCCCGTTCCAGGTTCTCGATCGGCTCGGGATGGCGGCGGTAGACGACGCTGTTGGCGATGCGCAGCAGGTTGCCGGCCAGCGCCGGGTCCTGGCCCAGGATCGTGGCGATGGAATGGGCGCCGGCGGTCGGGTCGTTGATCGCGCGGGTGAGCTGCGGCAGCAGGTGCGGGCGTCGCGGCGTGTAGCGCGGATGCGCGTCGATGCGGGCCAGCACCGCGGCGGCCTCGGCCATGACCGCCGGCGCAGGCGTGGCCGACGTGCTCACCGGCCGGCCGGCGAATGCCAGCTCGCACAGACGCGCCAGGATCGCGGCGTCCGGCACCGGATCCAGATCGAGCAGGGCCGGGTCGGCGAATGGGTCGAGGCCCGGGTCCACCGCGGCAACAGGCGCGGCTGCCGCGGTGGATGCAGACACGGCCGGTGCCGAGGATACGTCGGCATCCTCGGCATGGGCGCGCGCCTGCGGCGCCTCGGCCGCTTCGTCAGCACCACGCCGCAGCCACCACCACAGCCCGCCCCCCAGCACCAGCGCACCCGCACTGATGGCAATCCACATGATCGGCACGATCGTCGTCATCCGCAAAACATCGCCAGGTCCCCGCGCCCGGCCACCGGTGCGCGCCCACGCGGCACGCCATGTCATTCAAGCACGCCGCGCGGGTTTCTGCGCAACGCCGACGTGATGCGGTGGCCGACCTCCGTGAGGCGGTCATGGACAACGCGCGATCGCGCTACTCAGCAGCAAGCAAGCGGCGTGCCGACAGCGCCCTGCACCAGTCCACCAGCCTGTTGCGCCGCTCCTCGCTGCCGCCTGCGGACGGCACGTGGCGGGTCTGGTCGGGGCGATGGGCTCGACCGCCGCCCTCTGCGGGGCGACGGCCACCTGCACGCTCAGTGCGGCGCCGGTGCGGGCGCGCTGCGATGCCCGTAGCTGAGTACCCGCGTCAACTTCCAACCGTCCGGGTCCTGGCGCCACACCATCACGAACTTGGCGATGCCCTCGCAGCGGCCGCTGGCCAGCTCGCAGAAGCGGTGCTCGCCTTCCTCGATCGCCCCGAAGTCCTTGATCGGATAGACCCGCAAGGTGCCGGGCAGCAACTCGCGGCGGACCTTGCCGCAGATCCATTTGCGCGTGTTGTCGACGACGCTCGCGCGGTCCCAGGTGACCCCGCCGGTGTCGTGGTAGAACTCCACGTCCGGCACGAACAACGACGCGAACGCCGCCAGGTCGCAGCGGTTGTAGGCCTCAAACAGGCGCTGGTCCAGCGCCGCGACGGTGTCGAACAGCGGCCCCGCCGCCCCATCCCCGGCCGGTTCCGCCGCGCGGGTCGACGCCGCGCACGCCATCAATACTGCCAACGCTCCCCAGGCTTTCATCGGCACCCTCTGCGTGAATCGATGGGACACTATGAAACCGCTCGGGCCGCGGCCGCAAGATTGCCGCATGCGCTGGCGCGGCGCCGCAGACGCACGCGCGGCAGGCACCCTCGCCGACCGCGGCGCGCCGGCGTCGGCAGCCACGACCGTCGGCGCCTACATGTTGCGCCGATACTCGCCGCCCACCTCGTACAGCGCATGGCTGATCTGGCCCAGGCTGTGGGTCTTGACCGCCTCCATCAGCGCCGCGAACACGTTGCGGCGCTCGCGCGCGGTGCGCTGCAGCGCGCCCAGGCCGGCACCGTCGGCCGCCAGCGCCAGCGCGTTGCGGCGCTGCTGCCAGTCGCGCACGTTGCCGATCTGCTGGTCCTTTTCCTGCTCGGTGGAGCGGATCAGCTCGATCTCGGTCGCGGTCTCGCCGGCGTGCTCCTTGGGCAGGAAGGTGTTGACCCCGACCAGCGGCAGGCTGCCGTCGTGCTTCTTGTGTTCGTAGTACAGGCTCTCTTCCTGGATCTTGCCGCGCTGGTACATGGTGTCCATCGCGCCGAGCACGCCACCGCGCTCGCTGATCGCCTCGAACTCCTTGTATACCGCTTCTTCCACCAGGTCGGTGAGCTGCTCGACGATGAAGCTGCCCTGCCAGGGGTTCTCGCAGAAGTTCAGCCCCAGCTCCTTGTTGATGATCATCTGGATCGCCACCGCGCGGCGCACGCTCTCCTCGGTGGGCGTGGTGATCGCCTCGTCGTAGGCGTTGGTGTGCAGGCTGTTGCAGTTGTCGAACAGCGCGTACAGCGCCTGCAGCGTGGTGCGGATGTCGTTGAACTGGATCTCCTGCGCGTGCAGCGAACGGCCCGAGGTCTGGATGTGGTACTTCATCATCTGGCTGCGCTCGTTGCCGCCGTAGCGCTCGCGCATCGCCCGCGCCCAGATCCGCCGCGCCACCCGGCCGATCACCGTGTACTCCGGGTCCATGCCGTTGCTGAAGAAGAAGCTCAGGTTGGGCGCGAAGTCGTCGATGTGCATGCCCCGCGCCAGGTAGTACTCGACGATGGTGAAGCCGTTGCTGAGGGTGAAGGCGAGCTGGCTGATCGGGTTCGCCCCGGCCTCGGCGATGTGGTAGCCGGAGATGGACACCGAGTAGAAGTTGCGCACCTTCTGCTCGACGAAATACTGCTGGATGTCGCCCATCATGCGCAGCGCGAACTCGGTGCTGAAGATGCAGGTGTTCTGCGCCTGGTCCTCCTTGAGGATGTCGGCCTGCACCGTGCCGCGCACGCTGGACAGGGTCTGCGCCTTGATCTGCGAGTAGGTCTCCGCGTCCACCAACTGGTCGCCGCTGACCCCGAGCAGGGCCAGGCCAAGGCCGTCGTTGCCCGGCGGCAACTCACCGTGATAGCGCGGGCGTTCGCGGCCTTCGAACAATCGGGCCAGGGTCTGCTCGGCCTGGGCCCAGCGCTGCACATCGGCCTTGAGATGTTTCTCCACCTGCTGGTCGATGGCGGTGTTCATGAACATCGCCAGGATCATCGGCGCCGGACCGTTGATGGTCATCGACACGCTGGTGGTCGGCGCGCACAGGTCGAAGCCGGAGTACAGCTTCTTCATGTCGTCCAGGGTCGGAATGTTGACTCCGGAGTTGCCGATCTTGCCGTAGATGTCCGGGCGCGGCGCCGGATCCTCGCCGTACAGGGTGACGCTGTCGAAGGCGGTGGACAGGCGCGCGGCCGGCTGGCCGACGCTCAGGTAGTGGAAGCGCCGGTTGGTGCGCTCCGGCGTGCCCTCGCCGGCGAACATGCGGATCGGATCTTCGCCGGTGCGCCGGTACGGATACACGCCGCCGGTGTACGGATAGCTGCCCGGCAGATTTTCCTTGCCGAGGAAGGTCAGCAGTTCGCCCCAGCTCTTGTAGCGCGGCGCGGCGATCTTCGGAATGGACTGGTGGCTCAGCGACTGCCGGTAGTTTTCCACGCGGATCGGCTTGCCGCGCACTGCATACTCGGTGACCGGATCGGTGATCGACTTCAGCCGCTGCGGCCACTCGCGCAGCAGTTTCAGCGACTCGCTGGACAGCGACTGCAGCGCATCGTTGTAGCGCTGGCGCAGGAGCAGCAGGCTGGCGTCGACGGCGTCGACGGCGTCGGCGGACGCATCGGCGGATGCACGCGACGCCGGCAGCAGATCCTGCGCCGCATACAGTTCCAGTTGTGCCGGCAACTGCGGATCCTGCAGTTCGTGCAGCGCTTGCCAGAACGCCTGCGCACGGTCAGCGGCCTCGGCCTGGCGCAACACGCCGGCATTGAGGGCGCGCCCCTGTTCGGCGATCTCGGCCAGGTAGCGCACGCGCGCGCCGGGAATCAACACGGTGGCGCGCGGCTCCTTCAGCGTGGTGTCGAGCTGCGGGCGGAAATCGCAGTGCGCCTGTGCGCCCGGCGCATTTGCCGCGGTGTCCGCCTGCGTGGCCAGCTTCTCGCGCAGCAGGCGGCACAGATTGACGAACATCCAGCTCACGCCCGGGTCGTTGAACTGGCTGGCGATGGTCGGATACACCGGCACCGCCTCGTCCTCCAGCTGGAACGCCGCGCGGTTGCGCCGCCACTGCTTGCGCACGTCGCGCAGCGCATCCTCGGCGCCGCGCCGGTCGTACTTGTTCAACACCACCAGTTCGGCGAAGTCGAGCATGTCGATCTTCTCCAGCTGGCTCGGCGCACCGTAGTCGCTGGTCATCACGTACACCGGGAAATCGACCAGGTCGACGATCTCCGAATCGCTCTGGCCGATGCCGGCGGTCTCCACGATCACCAGGTCGTAGCCGACCGCCTTCAACAACGCGATGCAGTCCTTCAGCACTCGGTTGGTGGCGGCGTGCTGGCGCCGCGTGGCCATCGAACGCATGTAAACACGCGGGCTGCGCAGCGCGTTCATGCGGATGCGGTCGCCGAGCAGCGCGCCTCCGGTGCGGCGCCGGCTCGGGTCGACCGACACCACCGCGATGCGCATCTGCGGGAAGCTGGCCAGGAAGCGGTTGAGCAGTTCGTCGGTGACCGAGGACTTGCCGGCACCGCCGGTGCCGGTGAGGCCCAGCACCGGCGCGGTGCGCCGGCTGCGCGGCTCGGCCGCCGAGGCCGCGCCGGACTGCCACTGCTTGCGCAGCAACGCCAGTTCCGCCTCCGAAAACGCCCCATCCTCGATCGCCGACAGCATCCGGCCGATCCCGATCTCGTCGTCGATGTCCGGCAGCGGGGAGCCGGCCGGCGTCGCACCACGCGCCTCCGCCGCAGCCTCGCGGCCGCGCCCTGCCCGCGCCACCACGTCCTCGATCATCTCCACCAGGCCCATCTTCATGCCGTCGTTGGGGTGGTAGATGCGCTCCACGCCGTAGGCCTGCAGTTCGGCGATCTCCTCCGGCGTGATGGTGCCGCCACCGCCACCGAACACCCGCACATGGCCGGCGCCGCGCTCGCGCAGCATGTCGACCATGTACTTGAAGTACTCCACGTGCCCGCCCTGGTAGGACGACAGCGCGATCGCGTCGGCATCCTCGTGCAGCGCTGCGCGCACCACGTCCTCGACGCTGCGGTTGTGGCCGAGATGGATCACCTCGGCACCCTGCGCCTGGATCAGGCGGCGCATGATGTTGATCGCCGCGTCGTGGCCGTCGAACAGGCTGGCGGCGGTGACGAAACGCAAGGGACTGGCGTCCGTCTGCGGCAACGGAACGCGGGACGCGGGAAGGCTCATCGTGCGGACATCGAAAAGAGAATGCCGCGATTCTAGGCGCGCGGCGCGACGCGGGCAGGTTGCGCTGCAGCATGCAAACCTGCGTCCCGGGCTGCCAGCGCGCCGCTGCGCCTGGCTATCCGCTGCATGAATACGCCCTCGGGAACGCGTCAACAGGCGTGTCGGTCGCGGCGTTTCCTCCCGCGTCGGCACCCCGCCGATGCCTTCGGAGACATCGCATGTTCGCTCGTCCCTTGTTGCTGGCCTCCCTGCTCGGCGGCGCGCTCGCCGGTGCCATGGCCGTCGCGCCCGCGCAGGCGCGCGAGGTGGTGGAACTGTCGGTCCGCACCGCCCCGCCGCCACCGCGGGTGGAACGGGTGGTGGTACGGCCCGGCTATGTCTGGATGCCCGGTTACTGGCAATGGAACGGACGCCATCACGTCTGGGTCGCCGGCCGCTACGTGGTGGAACGGCCGGGCTACGTCTATGTCGGTCCGCGCTGGGAGCACTACGGCCCCGCCTATCGCTTCCACGCGGGCTATTGGACACGCCGCTAGTCCATCCATCCCCGGGGAGACGCGATCGCCGTGCCGGCGGCGATCGCGGCCCACGCCGCCGCGGCATGCGGGGCCGCGGCGGTATGGGCCCACCGCTGCCAACCGCTGCTGCCGCCAACGGCACCGACGCTCGCCCCGCGCCACTGCACCGGCTTGTCCACCGCCAGCACGACCGAGCAGGTCCGCCATCGCACCGCGCACACCTGGGTGGCCAGCGCCATTACCGCGGAAGCCCGCGCCCCACTCCGCCAGCAGGCAGACCACCCGACGAACAGGCGCCCCAGCCTGCCCCCGCTGGCGTCGCACAGAGCGGCGAGATGCCCGCGTTGCGTGGCCGCGGCGCCGTCGCGCGGGCGGCCGGCAATTGCTTTAAAATGTCGGCATCGCGACGCTCAGGGCCTGTTCCGGAACCGTCGCGTTTTTGTTTTGCGCCACCCACCAGGCACGTTCCTGGACCATGGTGTCCGACACCTGCAACGCCAGCGGAGCCCCCATGCTTTTCGAAACGCTAGCCAACACCGGCCACGAACAGGTCGTCTTCTGCCACAACCGCGACGTGGGACTGCAGGCGATCATCGCCATCCACAACACCGTGCTCGGCCCCGCGCTGGGCGGCGTGCGCATGCGCCCCTACGCCAACACCGAGTCCGCCCTGCAGGACGCGCTGCGGCTCAGCCGCACCATGACCTACAAGAACGCGCTGGCCGGGCTCAACATCGGCGGCGGCAAGGCGGTGATCATCGGCGACCCGAAGAGCGACAAGTCCGAAGCGCTGTTCCGCGCCTTCGGCCGCTACGTCGATTCGCTGGGCGGCCGCTACATCACCGCCGAGGATGTCGGCACCGACGTCAACGACATGGAGCAGATCTATCTGGAGACCGAGTACGTCACCGGCGTGCACCAGGTGCATGGCGGCTCCGGCGATCCCGCCCCGTTCACCGCCTACGGCGCGCTGCAGGCGCTGATGGCCTCGCTGCAGCGCAAGTTCGGCCACGAGGAGATCGGCAAGACCAGCATCGCCGTACAGGGGCTGGGCCACATCGGCATGGAGCTGGTGAAGCTGCTCAAGGAACGCGGCGCCAAGCTTTACGTGACCGACCTGGACCCGGCGCTGGTCGCGCGCGCGGTGGCCGAATACGGCGCCGAAGCGGTGGACCCGGACGACATCTACGACGTCGCCGCCGACGTGCTGGCGCCATGCGCCATGGAGAGCGCGCTCGACGAGGCCAAGCTGCCGCGGCTCAAGGTCAAGATCGTCTGCGGCACAGCCAACAACCAATTGGCCAATGCCGCGGTCGGCGAGGAATTGCACCGCCGCGGCATCCTCTACGCGCCCGACTACGCGGTCAACGCCGGCGGCGTGATGAACGTGTCGCTGGAGATCGATGGCTACAACCGCGAACGCGCGATGCGGCTGATCCGCAGCATGTACCACAACCTCGGCAAGATCTTCGACCTGTCCGAGCGCGAGAACATTCCGCCGCAACAGGCCGCCGACCGCATCGCCGAGGCGCGCATGCAGGCGATCGGCAAGCTCAAGCTGCCGCTGGGCCGTACCGCACCGCGCTCGATGGGGCACCTGCGCGGCGAGTGATGCTTCACGCCGCCTGCGCCGCAGGCGGAAGGCCGCAGATCGCAGGGCCGGGGCGTCCCCGCCCTCCTTGACCGATCGACCCCGAACCGGCGCAGCACGCGCCGGTTCGGGCACCGGGACTCAGAAGCCCAGGCGATAGCGCAGCGACACCGCGCGGTCGTCGCCGCGCGGGCCGAAGCGCTGGTCGTAACCCAACCCCAGCAACGCCCCATTCCAGCGCGTCTGCAGGCTGGCGCCGAACAGGCCGCCGGAGCGCGCCGGCTGCAGGTCCACCAGCGGCGCCCACGCATTCACGCCGACGAAGCTGGCCTGCCAGTCCAGTCCCTGCGCGGCCAGCGTCTGCTGCCACTCGGCATAACCCTGCAGCGACCAGCCGCGCCCGCCGAATCCGCCCCGCAGGCCGGCCAACGCTTGGCTACGCGAGGAACTGGCGGCACCGGCCATCAGCCCGAAGCCATCGCCGCCCTGTTCGCGGAAGCCATCGCTGTCGATGCGGCTGTAGTCGGCGCCGGCATACGGGGTCAGCCACGCCGGGCCGCGCCCGAGCCGATAGCCGACCTCCACGCTGGAGGACAGGAAGCGACCGGCATAACGGCTGGAGGCGTCGGCAACGGTGTCGCCGAGCAGCAGGCTGCGGTCGAGCTGGCGCTGGTACTGGCCGCTGCCCAGTTGCGCCAGCGCATAGGCGTTGCCGGCCATCGCGCCGAGATAGGCCTGGCCCTGCACCTGGCGGTTGCGGCTGCGGTCCAGGCTGCCGGCGTCGCTGGCGCGGCTCTCGCCGAAGGCGAAGCCGGCCACCGCGTGTTCGCCCAGGCGCAGGTCCTGGCCCATCAGCCAGCCATCGAGCTGGAACTGGCTGCCGGCGAAGCTGCCCTGCCCGGTCTCGCCCAGGCGCTGGCTCCAGGCGCCGACCGCGCGCGGTTGTTCGACCAGCGTGTCGAAGCGGCTGGACAGCGCGCGCCGTTGCAGGTCCATGGTGTCGAAGGTCATCGCGGTGGCCGCGGCATGCGCCTCGCCGGACAGGCTGCGCAGCGTCGCCGACGCCGCCGCCACGCTCGGCGACTGCTGCACCGCGCCGGCGGCCTTGAGCAGGACGCCATCGACCGTGGCCGGGTCGTGGCTCAGCTGCGTGTTGAGCTGCGCGAACGCCGCGTCCACGCGGGTCGCCGAGGCCAGGCTGGCGGCGGTGACGTTGCCGAAACCGGCCGCGGCCGCCGTGACGCTCAACGCCTGCACGGTGATCGAGGCACTGGTGGCGTCGTAGGACAGCGACGAGGTCAGGAACACGTTCGATGGTGTCGTCACCGAGGCGAAGGTGCCGGTGAGGCCGCCGTTGGCCTGCAGCACCGTGTACGCGGTGTTGTTGACCACATAGTCGCGCTTGCCGAGCACGTACAGCGAACCGCCCTGCAGGGTGGCGCTGCCGCCGACCGAGAGCTTGTCGCCGACCAGCAGCGCCAGGCGGCCGTTGCTGCTCTGCACGTAGTTGCCGCTCAGGCTCAGCGTGGCCGCACCGACCTGGAAGGTGCCGGCATTGGCGACGCTGCCGCCGAGCGCGCCGGTGCCGACGAAGGTGGCGCCATTGCTGATCGCCACGTTCGAGCTGGCCAGGCTGGCCGCGCTGAGCGTGCCGCCCTGCACCTGGGTGTCGCCGCTGTAGGTGTTCTGGGTGCCGCTGAGGGTCAGCGTGCCGCTGCCCTGCTTGATCAGCCCGCCGCTGCCGGCGATGTCGTTGGCCCAGGTCGAACTGCCGGTGAAGGCCACCGTGACATCGCCCCAGTCGAAGCGCCCCGGTCCCTGCACCGCCTTGCCGACGTTGAGCAGGCCGTAGCCGAACGTCGCATCCACGCCCGGCGTGCCCAGGTCGGTGGCGGTGCCGAGCAGAGTCTGCCGGACCAGGTCGTTGTTGAAATACGGGAAGGCCTGCCAGACCAGCGCCGCCGCACCGGACACCAGCGGCGCCGCGTACGAGGTGCCGCTGCCGTAGTAGTAGTCGGGGTTGCTGGTGGAGGTGGTCGCCTTGGGATCGACGAACACCTCGGTGCCGGGCGCGACCAGGCAGTAGCGCATCGCCGCGCCGCAGGCGTTGGAATACGACGCCAGTTGCGTGCCGGTGCTCGAATCCGTCGCCGCCACCACCAGCCAGCCGCGCTCCAGGTCCGCCGCCGGCAGCGTGCCGTTGGGGCCGGCCTTGCTGGGCAACGAGGCGATGTCCGAGGGCGTGGACTTGGATTCGTTGCCGGCCGCGAACACCACCAGGCCGCCGTAGCCGAGCACGAACGGGCGGTACTCGTCGGCGATGGCGTTGGTCGAGTTCAGGTCGGTCCAGTAGATGCCGCCCCAGGAGTTGTTCATCACCTTGACCCCGGCATTGATCAGGTCCTGGTGCACCTGAGTCAGGCCCAGCCCGCCGCTGACCTGGTTGCCGCTGCCGCTGCCGTCGTCCTTGGGCGGGGTATCGGAAATGATGCGTGCGGACACGATCTGCGCGCCCGGTGCGATGCCGCCCGGCCACTGCCCGACCGACCTGCCTGCCGCCAGCTGCGCCACGGTGGTGCCGTGGCCGTCGACGTCGTCGACCTTGGTGTTGTTCTGGCTCGGATCGACGTAGATCAGGTTCGACACCACGCGCCCGGCCAGCGCCGGATGATTGCGGTTGACGCCGGTGTCGACCACGCCGATGCGGTAGCCGCTGCCGTCGTAGCCGGCGCTGTGCGCGGCCAGCGTATTGGTCAGGGTCAGATGCGCGTCGAACGCCGGCTGTGGCGGCGGCGGCGAGGTCGGAGGTGGCGACGTCGGCGGCGGCGGCGGAGGCGGCGGTGGTGGGGGCGGAGGCGGCGAGGTCGGTGGCGGGCTGCCATGGACCAGATTGCCGCCACCGCCACCGCCGCCACCGCACGAGGTGAGCGCAACCGCTACCGCGGCCGCCAGCAGCGACCGTGCCATCAATGCCCGCATGTCCTTCCCCTCTACCTTGATCTGCCGCACCGGCCGGTGCCATTCCCATTCATCGGCCGTCGGCGACGGTGATGACCCACGCCAATCTACACCGAAACATCGCCCATCGGACGGCCGCCCCGAGTCCCTGCGATTTGGCAGAACCCGTGCCGCGGCCGATAATCGGCACACCACTTTCATAAGGGTTTGCCATGACCGAGATCGTCATCGCCGCGGCCAAACGCACCGCCATCGGCGCGTTCCTGGGCCAGTTCAACGGCGTGCCCACGCCCACGCTGGGTGCCGCGGCCATCCGCGCCGCGCTCGAGCAGTCCGGCATCCCCGCCGCGGACGTTTCCGAAGTCATCATGGGCTGCGTGCTGCCGGCCAATCTCGGCCAGGCTCCGGCACGTCAGGCCGCGCGCGCGGCCGGCGTGCCCGACGCCACCGGCGCCACCACCATCAACAAGGTCTGCGGCTCGGGCATGAAGGCGGTGATGCTCGGCCACGACCTGATCAAGGCCGGTTCGGCCAGCATCGTCGTCGCCGGCGGCATGGAGTCGATGAGCAACGCGCCGCACCTGCTGCCGAACTCGCGCACCGGCAACCGCTACGGCAACTTCCAGGCGGTCGACCACATGGCCTGGGACGGCCTGACCAATCCCGACGACGGCCAGGCGATGGGCGTGTTCGGCGAGGCCACCGCGGAGAAGTTCGGCTTCAGCCGCCAGGACCAGGACGCGTTCGCGATCGAATCGGTGAACCGCGCGCAGGCCGCGCAGCGCGACGGCGCCTTCGCCGACGAAATCGTCCCGGTCGCCGTGGCCACCCGCAAGGGCGAGGTGCAGGTCGACAGCGACGAGCAGCCGGGCAAGTCCGACGTGACCAAGATCCCGACGCTGAAGCCGGCGTTCAAGAAGGACGGCACGGTCACCGCGGCCAGTTCCTCAAGCATCTCCGACGGCGCCGCCGCGCTGGTGCTGCTGGGCGCCGACGAGGCCGCCCGCCGCGGCGTCGCGCCGCTGGCGCGGATCGTCGGCCATGCGACCTTCTCGCAGGCGCCGGAATGGTTCACCACCGCACCGGTGGGCGCGATCCGCAAGCTGCTCGACCAGGTTGGCTGGAGCCTGGACGACGTCGACCTGTTCGAGATCAACGAAGCCTTCGCCGTGGTGGCGATGGTGCCGATCAAGGAACTGGGCCTGGACCACGCCAAGGTCAACGTCCATGGCGGCGCCTGCGCGCTCGGCCATCCGATCGGCGCCTCCGGTGCGCGGCTGCTGGTGACATTGCTAAATGCGTTGCGCAGCCGTGGCGGCCGCCGCGGAATCGCGACGCTGTGCATCGGCGGCGGCGAAGCGACAGCGGTCGCCATCGAATTGATTTGATTGGGATTAACCCCTGAAACACAAAAATGAATGCGCGTGCGCTTGACAGCCGACTTTGGCTTGTCATCATGTTGAGGGCGCGCATTCGCGCGTTGCCTAACTAAACGACGAGGATAGACACAATGAGCATCAACAAGCTGCTGATCGCAATGGCCCTGGGCCTGGCCCTGGCCGCGTGCTCGAAGCAGGAGCAGGCCCAGGACGCCGCCGCTTCGGCTAACGAAGCCGCCACCGACGCGCAGGCTGCTGCCGACCAGTCGGCTGCCGCCGGCGCCCCGACCGCCGACGCCGCTCAGGCCGCTGCCGACACCGCCGCGACCGCCGCCAACACCGCTGCCGACGCTTCGGCCGCTGCCGCCGCTGCCCCGACCGATGCCGCTGCCGACAAGGCTGCCGACACCGCCAAGGCTGCGGAAGACACCGCCGACAAGGCGAAGGACGCTGCTCAGGAAGCCAAGAAGTAATCACTTCTTGCTTTTTGCAGTCCTGAAAGAGCCGCTGGTCCGCCAGCGGCTTTTTCTTTGCCTGGCGTTTGCCGAGCGGCGCGGCAACGGCGCCAACAGCGTGCCGGCACAGCGTGTTCCCCGGAGGGCGGCGTGGGTGACGACGCACGCATGTTCGCCTCGCGCGAATGCTGCACCGTCGTTAGCCGCCGACGTCGCCTCGCAAGCGTGCGTCCCCGCATACAGGATTTGTCCGCGCCATTGCGTCGTCCACACGTAGCGCGCATGCAAGCGCGACGCATGACCCGCACGACGCGCCGCACCGCCGTCCGCGGTGAGCGATGCGGTCGATGCGCACCGCTGCCCACGCGCCATGCAAGTGCTGCGCGCGTATGCGCCGACGCCGCACATCCGCATTGCCCGCATGGCCGGCATGCGACCGCAGCCGCGCGCATCGCCGTGCGTGGCTTCCACCCACGGCGCCTCCCCAACCATCGGCAGTGCCTTCCTGAACACTGCCCCGCGCCACCGCTCCGCCTTGACGCAGGCTGCATGCGCGTCCGCCTAGGCTGCGCCGCGTCACCCACCCGTGGACGGAGAAGCCGCATGAACAAGACCCCGATCGTGGCCCTGCTGGGCGCCCTCGCACTGGCCGGCTGCCAGGGTCCCGAATCGCAGCAGGCACAACGCGACGCCAAGGTCGCTGCCGAACAGACCGGCGAAGCCGCCAAGGAAGCCGCCGGCCAGGTCGCGCAGGCCGGGCGCGAAGTCGCCGCCGACGCGCGCGATGCCGCGCACCGTGCGGCTAACTCCGATGCCGTCCAGGATGCCTCGGCCGCTGCCAAGGAGATGGCGGCCGATGCCAGCGAGGCCACGGCGAATGCGGCGCAGAAAGTCGCCGACAAGGCACGCGAGAACGCCAACGAAGATCCGCATAACGGCGACCGCGAGCAGCATTGAGTCGTTGGCCGTCCCCGCGCATGCGGGGGCGGCCCCAGCCGCGCAGCGCGTGCCGCGCGCTGTGCCGGCGCGGCGTCTTTTGTGACGCCGGTCCAAGGCGTTTGCGGCGTCACAGTAGACTTTTGCGATGCCGATTCTCCACCGTGTGCGGGCCAGGACCCGTCTAGCCCTGTTGTTCTCCGCCGCGGTCTTCGTGCTGATCGGCGCTGGTGTGTTCTACGGCGCGCAACGCGCGATCTCCGACGCCGCACGCGTCGCGCATACCCACGAAGTGCTGCGCAACATCGACGAGGTGCAATCCACCTTGCTGATGACCGAATCCTCGTTGCGCGGCTACGAGCTGACCAACAACCAGGCCTATCTGAGCCTCTACTACGACAGCGCCGAACGCGTGCCGCGGCAGTTGGCGCAACTGCGCAAGCTGGTCGCCGACAATCCCGTGCAGATCGCCAATGTGCAGATGCTGGAGCAACTGGCGAACACGCGGCTGGTGCAGATGCGGCAGATGCTGGCGGTGTACCAGCGCGACGGCCTGGAAGCGCTGCAGCGGGCGATGGCGCCCAGCGTGTACCAGAGCTCCAGCGCGGTCCGCGATCAGGTGCAGCAGATGACCGACGTGGAACTGCAGCTGCTGCAGAGCCGCGACACCTCCAACCAGCGCAGCGCCGACATGTTGCTTGCCCTGGCCCTGGCCGGCATTCCGTTCGGCCTGGGCAGCGTCGGCGTGGTCTATGCGCTGCTGTTCCGCGAGCTGCGCAACCGCAGCAACGCCGAACAGGCCGCCTCGATCGCCAATGAGAGGATGGAAGCCAGCATCAACGAGCTGGAGCGCACCAGTGCCGACCTAAACGCGCTCAGCCGCTATACCGGCCTGCTGCAGAGCTGCGCCGAACCGGCCGAGGCGCTGACGGTGACCGCGCGCCTGCTCGCCGCGCTGATGCCCGACGCCGGCGGCAGCGTCTATCTGCTGCGCGCCTCGCGCGACCGTGCCGAGGAAATCGTCAGCTGGGGCCAGCCGCCGGTCGGCAGCGAACCGGCGGTGGCGCCGCAGGACTGCTGGGCATTGCGTCGCGACAAGAGCCATTTCGTGCACGCGCAGGGCCACGACTCGGTCTGCGCGCATCTGCGCGAGGATCCGTACGCCGCCGGCGCCAGCACCGCCTGCATTCCGTTGTCGGCACAGGGCACCCAGCTGGGCTTCGTGTTCCTGGCCGGGCGCGGCCCCGGCGCGCTGCCGCGCATTGCCATCGCCGAGGCTGCCGCCGAGCAGCTGTCGCTGGCGTTGAGCAACCTGCGCCTGCGCGAGTCGCTGCGCCTGCAGTCGATCCGCGACCCGCTCACCGGCCTGTTCAATCGGCGCTACCTGGAAGAATCGCTCAACCACGAACTGGCCCGCTGCGGGCGCCGGCAGATGCCGCTGTCGCTGCTGATGCTGGACGTGGACCATTTCAAGCAGTTCAACGACCTGCACGGCCATGGCGGCGGCGACAGTCTGCTGGCCGCGGTTGGGCAGATGCTGTCTTCGCGGCTGCGCGGCGAGGACATCGCCTGCCGCTACGGCGGCGAGGAATTCACGGTGATCCTGCCGGAGACCGGGCCGGAACAGGCGCAAGCCATCGCCGAACAGATCCGCAGCGCCGCCCAGCACCTGAGCGCGACCGTGGACGGCAAGGCGCTGCCGGCGGTGACCATGTCGATCGGCGTGGCCAGCTATGCGCGCGACGGCGTGGTCGCCACCACCCTGCTGCGCAAGGCCGATGCGGCGCTGTACCGGGCCAAGCGCTGCGGCCGCAACCAGGTGCAGGCCTACGACCCGGCCCTGGACGGCATGGGCTGAACCGGCGGCGGCCACGGCCGGGCCGTCGTTTTGAAGAAAGCGTCACAAAACCGACGCGATAGAGCGGCGATAGTCGCGCTTCCCCCGACTGGAGACGACAGCCCATGTCCATCTGGAAAGACCAGGGTCCCGCGCGCAAGGATGGCCTCCCGCCCATGCCCGGCAACGGCGCATTGCCGCCGGAGCCGCGCCCGGCGGGCGAGACCGCCCCGGGCGAACCGCTCGCCGCGGTCGCCGCCGCCGCCCCTGCCGCCCGCACCCCTGCCCCGACCCCGGCCGCGAAGGAATCGCTGATCGCCGCCGACATCAGCATCGAGGGCAAGATCGAGGGCACCGGCCACATCCGCATCGCCGGCAAGTTCAAGGGCGACGTCAACGTACAGGGCGATCTGACCATCGAGACCGGCGCCAAGCTCAGTGGCGGCGTGCGCGCCGACAAGGTGGTCATCGCCGGCGAGCTGGAAGGCAACATCGAATCGGCTTCACGGGTGGAGTTGCTTGCCTCCGGCGCGCTGATCGGCGACGTCAAGGCCGGCTCGCTGACCGTGGCCGCCGGCTCGCGCATGCGCGGCCAGGCCGACTTCGGCTGGGACGACGACAAGCATGCCCGCAAGGGTGGCAAGCCCGCGGAGTCCGACGCCGGCGCATGAGCAGCCCGCGTCCCGGCAGTCCGGGGGCGACCCGGACCTGCCCCCACTGCAAGGCCACCATTCTCGAAAGCGCCAGCGTCTGCCCGGCGTGCAAGCACCACCTGCGCTTCGATTCGGCTGTGCTGCAGCAGTCGGCGCCATCGGCGCTGGTGCCGCTGCGGGTGGAAGGCAGCATCCGCCACCCTGCCGACGGCAGCGCCTGGGAGTACACCGTGCTGGTCAGCATCCGCAACGGCCGCGGCGAGGAGATCAAGCGCCAGCTGGTCGGCGTCGGCGCCATGCTCGACGGCGAGGAACGCAGTTTCACGCTCTCGGTCGAGGCGACGCCGGTGCGGGGTGGAAAGCGCGGGAAGCATTAGCGCCTTGCGGCGCCGGGATTGGGGATTGGGGATTGGGGATTGGGGATTGGGGATTGGGGATTGGGGATTCGTGATTCGTGATTCGTGGTTCGTGGTTCGTGGAAGCCTAGCCCCTCTCCCACCGGGAGAGGGGTTGGGGTGAGGGTACGGCTGTGCGTCGCCTCTGATCACTGCACTTGCTGCCTGGCGACGCTGGCTGCCGTACCCTCATCCGCCCCTTCGGGGCACCTTCCCCCAAAAAGGGGGCCGTGGTCCCGAAGGGAGAAGAAAGTGCCGATCAGCCCACTTTCCACCCGGCGAGGCGCGATGGGCCGCCATGCGCCCATGGCATCGCAGACGATTAGCCCCTCTCCCACCGGGAGAGGGGTTGGGGTGAGGGTACGGCTGCGCGCCGCCTCTGATCACCGCACTTGCTGCCTGGCGACGTTGGCTGCCGTACCCTCATCCGCCCCTTCGGGGCACCTTCTCCCAAAGGGAGAAGGGTGCGCCGCTAGTCCGCTTTTCACCCGGCGAGGCGCGATGAGCCGACATGCCACACGCCTACGGCAAGACACGCGCCAGCAGTTCCTCGAACGGCACACCCGCCTCCAGCGTGCCAAACGCCAGGCCGTGTGCGGCGGCCAGACGGCTGCGTACGAAGCTCGCCGCCGCCGGGCTGGCGCTGCGCAGCAGCACCGCCGCCTGCAGGGCCAGCGTCAGGCGTTCGGCCAACTGCCGCGCGGTGTACTCGTCGGGGGACACGGCACCGCTCAACGACGGGCGCAATGCGTCGACCGCAGCGTCGTAAGCCGGGTCGGTCCCGGTGGTGCGCTCCAACTCCGCCAGCGCCGCAGCCGCGCTGGCCGGTTCGCGCGCCAGCGCCCGCAGCACGTCCAGGCACTGGATGTTGCCGCTGCCCTCCCAGATCGAATTCAGCGGCGCCTGCCGGTACAGCCGCGGCAGGATCGACTCCTCGACGTAGCCGGCACCGCCCAGGCATTCCTGCGACTCGTTGACGAAGGCCGGCGCGCGCTTGCACAGCCAGTACTTGCCCAGCGCGGTGGCGATGCGCGCGAATGCCGCTTCCGACGCGTCGGCGTCGGCCGCATCCACCGCGCGCGCCACCCGCAGCGCGAACGCGGTGGCGGCTTCCGATTCCAGGGCCAGATCGGCCAGCACGTTGCGCATCAGCGGCTGCTCGACCAGGCGCTTGCCGAACGCGATGCGATGCCTAGCGTGGTGCAGCGCCTGGGCCAGCGCCATGCGCATCTGCGCGGCGGCGGCGAGCATGCAGTCGAGCCGGGTCAGCATCACCATGCCGATGATCCGTGCCACACCCCGCCCTTCCTCGCCGACCCGCTGCGCCCAGGCACCGGCGAACTCCACTTCGCTGGATGCGTTGGACCAGTCGCCCAGCTTGTCCTTCAGCCGCATCAGCCGCAGCGCGTTGAGCCGGCCATCGGGCAGGCGCCGCGGCAGCAGGAAACAGGTCAAGCCGCCCGGTGCCTGCGCCAGCACCAGGAAGCCGTCGGACATCGGCGCGGAGAAGAACCACTTGTGCCCGACCAGGCTGTACACGCCGTCGCCATCCAGCGGCGTGGCGACGGTGGCGTTGCTGCGCACGTCCGAGCCGCCCTGCTTCTCGGTCATGCCCATGCCCAGGGTGATGCCGGCCTTGTCGGCGATCGGCACATCGCGCGGGTCGTAGTGCGGCGCGGCGGCCTTGTCGGCCCACTCACGCAAGGCCGGGTCCTGGCGCAACACCGCGACCGCAGCGTGGGTCATGGTCAGCGGGCAACTGGTGCCGGCCTCGGCCTGGTGGTGCAGGTAGCTGAGCGCGGCGCGCGCCACATGCGCGCCCGGTTGCGGGCTGTGCCAGGACAGTCCGGCCACACCATGGCGCTTGGCCGCGTCCAGCAACTGGTGATAGGCCGGATGGAACTCAACCGTGTCGATGCGGTGGCCGTAGCGGTCGTGCGTGCGCAGCCGCGGACGATCGCGGTTGGCGTCGAAGCCGAGCCGGTACAGCGCATCGCCGGCCAGCGCGCCGTACTGCGCGAGCGCCGCGGCGAAGGCGTCGCCGCCTTCGCGTGCGATGGCGGCGCGCAGCACCATGTCGTCGGCCCACAGATCGCGCGGTTCGAACGGCGGCGGCTGGTTGTCGACCGTATGCGTGGCGAACGCGGGCAGGTCCGTGTGCATGCATCTCCCTCCCAGAAGTGCTGAACGCATTGTGGCCGATCCGTCGCGTCGCCGCGAACGCACGGAGCGGATTCTCATCTCCTGCACACCGGCTTGGACACAGTGGCGCCCATGCCGAATGCCGCTTCCCAGGATCTGGTGGTGCTGCGCCCGGAAGGGCTGTACTGCCCCGCCGGCGACTTCCATATCGACCCCTGGCGGCCGGTGCCGCGCGCGGTCATCACCCACGGCCACGGCGACCATGCGCGCTCGGGCATGGGCGAATACCACTGCACCGCGGTGGGCCTGCCGATCCTGCGCTGGCGACTGGGCGAGCAGGACTATCGCGCCTACGACTACGGCACCCGCTTCACGCTCGGCCGCGCGCAGGTGTCGCTGCATCCGGCCGGGCACGTGCTCGGCTCGGCGCAGGTGCGCATCGAAGTGGATGGCGAGGTCTGGGTGGCCTCGGGCGACTACAAGCGCCAGCCGGATCCGACCTGCGCGCCATTCGAGGTGGTGCGCTGCGACACCTTCATCACCGAGGCCACCTTCGCCCTGCCTGTGTACCGCTGGCCGGACACCAGCGAGGTGGCGCGCGACATCGTCGCCTGGCGCCGCGAATGCGGTGCGCGCGGCGAGGCCGCCGTGCTGTTCTGCTATGCGCTGGGCAAGGCGCAGCGCGTGCTCGCCGAACTGCAGCCGTGGGACGACCAGCCGGCGCTGCTGCACGGCGCGGTGGCGGCCGGCGTGGCGGTGTATCGCGAGGCCGGCGTGGCGATGCTGGACACGCGCACCGTGTCCGAACTGGACAAGCGCGCCGACTATGCCGGGCAGTTGGTGCTGGCACCACCGTCGGCCGCGGGCAGCCCGTGGCTGCGCCGCTTCCGCCATGCGCAACTCGGCTTCGCCTCGGGCTGGATGCGGCTGCGCGGCAATCGCCGCCGGCGCAACTACGACCGCGGCTTCGTGGTCTCCGATCATGCCGACTGGCCTGACCTGCTGCGCACCATAGACGAGACTGGCGCGCGCCGCGTGATCGCCACCCACGGCAACACCGACGCGATCATCCGCGCCCTCAACGAACGCGGCGTCGCCGCCGAGGCGTTCCGCACCGACTACGGTGGCGAGGAATGAAGCGCTTCGCCGCGCTGTACCGGCAACTGGACCAGAGCACCGCGACCCTGGACAAGCGCGCGGCGCTGGTGGCGTATTTCGAGCAGGCGCCGCCGGCCGATGCGGCCTGGGCAATCTGGCTGCTCAGCGGCGGCAAGCTGCGGCGCATCGCCAACACCCGCGAACTGCGCGAGTGGGTCGCGCAGGAAAGCGGCCTACCCGGCTGGCTGGTGGACGACAGCTACGATCACGTCGGCGATCTCGCCGAGACGCTCACCCTGCTGCTGGACGATCCAGCCGAAACCCCTGACCCGGCGCCGCTGCGCGACTGGATCGAGGAGCGCCTGCTGCCGGTGGCCGCACAGGACGACGCCGCGCGCCGTGCCGCGGTGGTGGCCGGCTGGCATAGCCTGGCCTTCGACGAGCGCCTGCTGTTCAACAAGCTGCTGACCGGCGCATTGCGCGTGGGCGTGTCGCAGCGACTGGTGCAGCAGGCACTGGCGGCGATGTCGGGGATCGACATTGCGCGCATTGCACAGCGCATGCTCGGCGCCTGGTCGCCGACGCCGCAGGCGCTGGAGCAGTTACTGTCCGACGAGGTGCTGCCCAGCGACCGCCAGCAGCCCTACCCGTTCTTCCTCGCCTCGCCGCTGGAAGCCGAGGCCGCCACGCTCGGCGCCCTCGATGATTGGCTGCTGGAATGGAAATGGGACGGCATCCGCCTGCAGCTGATCCGCCGCGACGGCGAAGTGGCGCTGTGGTCGCGTGGCGAGGAACGCCTGGACGGGCGCTTCCCGGAGATCGAGGCGGCGGCGGCGACGCTGCCGCGCGATGCGGTGATCGATGGCGAGCTGCTGGTCTGGCGCGAAGGCGAGACCGCGCCGTTGCCGTTCACCGCGCTGCAGACCCGCATCCAGCGACGCAAGCCTGGCGCCAAGACCCTGGCCGACACGCCGGCGCGGGTGCTCGCCTACGACCTGCTGGAACTGGACGGCCAGGACCTGCGCGAGCAGCCGCTGCAGCAGCGCCGCGCGCAGTTGCAAACGTTGCTGGAAGCGCACGCCGATCCGCGCCTCACGCTGTCGCCGCAGGTGCAGGCCGCGACGTGGGAGCAGGCGGCGGCGCTGCGCGAGGATTCGCGCGTGCAAGGCGTGGAAGGGCTGATGCTCAAGCGTGCGACGTCGCCCTACCAGTCCGGCCGCCGCCGTGGCGACTGGTGGAAGTGGAAGGTGGCGCCACTGACCATCGACGCGGTGCTGCTGTACGCGCAGGCCGGGCATGGCCGGCGCAGCACGCTGTACACCGACTACACCTTCGGCCTGTGGGATGGCGAGCAACTGGTGCCGGTGGCGAAGGCCTACTCGGGGCTGGACGACAGCGAGATCCTGGCGCTGGACCGCTGGATCCGCGCGCACACCACCGAGCGCTTCGGCCCGGTGCGCGCGGTGACGCCGTACCAGGTGTTCGAGCTCGGCTTCGAGGCGGTGAATCGCAGCAGCCGGCACAAGTCCGGCATCGCCGTGCGCTTCCCGCGCATCCTGCGCTGGCGCCACGACAAGCCGTTCGCCGAGGCCGACCGCTTGAGCACGCTGCAGGCGCTGGCGCGATGAGCGGATCGGCGGCGCGGCGGCGCCCGGCCGATGCGCCGCTGTACGCCTGGTTCGCGCAGCAGGGCTGGCAACCGCTGCCGTTCCAGCGCGCGCTGTGGCGGCACTACCTGGACGGCGGCTCCGGGCTGCTGCACACGCCCACCGGCAGCGGCAAGACCCTGGCGGCGTTCGGCGGTCCCTTGCTGGAAGGCCTGCGTGCGCAGGCGGCAGTGCAGGCGTCAGCAGCCAGCAGGAAGCCCGCACGCGGTGGTACCACCGCCAGCGCCGCCGCAAAAACCGCCAAGACCGCCACATCACCGCGCGCACGCCGCCAGGCGCAGCGCGATCTGAAAGTGCTGTGGATCACCCCCTTGCGCGCGCTCGCCGCCGACACGGTACGCGCGCTGCGCGAACCGGCGCAGGCGCTGGGCCTGGACTGGCAGATCGGCCTGCGCACCGGCGACGCCAGTGCGCGCGATAAGCGCCTGGCGCGCAGCGGCAAGCTCGACGTGCTGGTGACCACGCCCGAATCGCTGGCACTGCTGCTGTCCTACCCCGACACCGCGCCGCAACTGGCGACGCTGCGCTGCGTGATCGTCGACGAGTGGCACGAACTGCTCGGCAACAAGCGCGGCGTGCTGCTGCAGCTGTGCCTGGCGCGGCTGCGCGGCTGGGCGCCGACGCTGCGCACCTGGGGCCTGTCGGCCACGCTCGGCAACCTGGACGAAGCGCGCGACGTGCTGCTGCCGCACCTGCCGCACCTGCCGCAGGCGCCGATCGTGGCCGGGGTCAAGCCGCGCACGCTGACCCTGGAGACGCTGGCACCCGCGGTCGGCGAGCGCTTCCCCTGGGCCGGGCATCTTGGCCTGGCGCAATTGCCAAGGGTGCTGGAAAGCCTCTTCGCGGTGCGCACCAGCCTGCTGTTCACCAACACCCGCGCGCAGGCCGAGCTGTGGCATCAGGCGCTGACCTCGGTGTGGCCGGAAGAGGCGCACACGCTGGCCCTGCACCACGGCTCGCTGGACCCAGCGCTGCGCAGCGCCGCCGAGCAAGGCCTGCGCGACGGCAGCCTGCGCTGCGTGGTGGCGACCTCGAGCCTGGACCTGGGCGTGGATTTTCCGGCCGTCGACCAGGTGCTGCAGATCGGCAGCCCCAAGGGCGTGGCGCGGCTGCTGCAGCGCGCCGGCCGCGCCAAGCACCGCCCCGGCGAGGCCGGCCACGTGCTGTGCGTGCCCTCGCACGCGCTGGAACTGGTCGAGTACGCCGCGGCGCGCCGCGCCATCGCCCACGGCCGCATCGAATCGCGGCCGTCGCCGCGGCTGTCGCTGGACGTGCTGGCCCAGCACTGCATCACCTGTGCGCTGGGCGGCGGCTTCGCTGCCGACGCGCTGTACGCCGAAGTGCGCGGCACCGCCGCCTTCGCCGCGCTGGATGCGCCGACCTGGCAGGCGGTGCTGGAGTTCGTCGTGCAGGGCGGGCGTGCGCTTGCGCAGTACCCCGACTATCGCAAGGTGGTGCTGGACGCCGACGGCCTGTACCGCGTGAACGACCGCCGCATCGCCCTGCGCCATCGCCTGTCGATCGGCACCATCACCAGCGACGGCAGCGTGGCGGTGCGCTTCCTGCGCGGCGGCCGGCTCGGCGCGGTGGAGGAGCAGTTCGTCGGCCGCCTGCGCCGCGGCGACCGCTTCCAGTTCGCCGGGCGCCTGCTGGAACTGGTGCGGCTGGAAGACATGACCGCCTACGTGCGCCTGGCCAAGGGCGGCGACGGCAGCGTGCCGAAATGGATGGGCGGGCGCATGCCGCTGTCCTCGGAACTGGGCCGCGAAGTGGAAGCGGTGTTCGCCGATCCGCGCGGCGAGGCCGAACTGCGCGCGCTGGCGCCGCTGCTCGGCCTGCAGCGCGCGCTGTCGGACTTGCCAGCGCCGCAGCGGCTGCTGGCCGAACGCGTGCGCGCCCGCGACGGCCAGCACCTGTTCGTGTACCCGTTCGCCGGGCGCCAGGTGCACGAAGGCCTGGCCGCGCTGCTGGCGCTGCGCTGGGGCCGGCAGCAGCGCAATACCTTCAGCTTCGCCGCCAACGACTACGGCCTGGTGCTGTCGCCGGCGGAGGACGCACCGATCGATGCAGCGCTGCTGCGCGAACTGCTGAGTCCAGCGCAGTTGTTCGAGGATCTGCGCGAGAGCCTCAACCTAGGCGAACTGGCGCGGCGCCAGTTCCGCGAGATCGCCCGCGTCGCCGGCCTGCTGCCGCCGAGCCTGCCCGGCCGCCTGCCGCGCAGCCTGCGCCAGCTGCAGGCCTCCAGCGGCCTGCTGTACGACGTGCTGAGCCGCTTCGATCCCGAGCACCTGCTGCTGGCGCAGGCCGAGCGCGAGGTGTTGCAGGGCGAGATGGAACTGACCCGGCTCGCCGCCACCCTGGACGATTGCGCCGCGCGCGAGCTGGCGCTGCACAGCCCACGCAGCCTCACCCCACTGGCGTTCCCGCTGTGGGCCGAGAGCATCCGCGGCCAGCTCAGCACCGAGGACTGGAAGGCGCGGGTGATGCGCGCGGCGGCGCAACTGGAGCAGCGCCATGCGCGCTGAACTGGACTGGTTGCTGGCCGGCGAACCGATGCGCCTGCTCGGCGACCGCGCACTGTACTGGCCGGCGCGGCGGCGGCTGCTGATCGCCGACCTGCACCTGGGCAAGGCCGACGTCTTCCGCCGCGCCGGCATCGGCCTGCCGCGCGGCGGCACCGCGCTCGACCTGGCGCGGCTGTCGGCCTTGCTGGAGGCGCAGGACGCGGCGGAACTGTGGATCCTCGGCGACGTGCTGCACGGCGCCGCACCCGATGCCGAATGGCAACGCCAGTGGCATGCCTGGCGCGCGCAGCATCCGCAACTGCGCGTGGCGGCGATCACCGGCAACCACGACCGCGCGCTGGCCGGCGCCGGGCTGGACATCGCGCCCCTCGGCACGCAGGTGGAAGACGGCCCGTTCGTGCTGCGCCACGATCCGGCCACCGATGCGCAGCGCCACGTGCTGTGCGGGCACCTGCACCCGCTGGTCAAGCTGCCCGGCCTGCGCCCGCGCTGGCCGGCGTTCTGGCTGCGCGAGGGCATGACCGTGCTGCCGGCGTTCTCGCACTTCACCGCCGGCGTCGCCCCGGTGCTGGCACAAGGCGAGCGTCTGGTCGCCTGCGTCGAAGGCGCAGCCTTGGCGCTGCCGGTGGCGACGGCGTAGGTCGGCGCGGTGGTGGCTGGTGGATGGTCGACAGCCCCATCGAGGAGTACGACCTTATCCAGGAGCATCACCTTGTGGGAGGGACTGCAGTCCCGACACGTCCGCCAGCGAGGCGTCGGGGCTGAAGCCCCTCTCACAGTGCAATCGCACTGTCTTGCCATCGGTCTGTCGTAGGAGCGGCTTCAGCCGCGACCGGGCTTTACCAGGAAAGCGCGGTCGCGGCCGAAGCCGCTCCTACGGCGGGGCCGCGTGGCGATGCAACCGCGCGCGCTGGGTCGCGCTCTGTACCCCGCAGCTACCGCGGCGAATCGCGGACGCTGGCCCGCAACCTCGCCCTGCGGCGATACCGGTCGGGTCGAAGCGCTGGATCTGGTGCGGCACGGTGAGGACCTCGTCCTCCTCGGCGGCGATGTCCGTCTCTGCGATCGCGGCCAGCGGCTCGCGCAGGTCACTTCGCCGCCTACGGCAGCGACGCGCGCCGCGCCACCGCGTCCTGCAACGCCTCGAAAAACTCCGGCGCCAGCGGCAGCTTGCCGAACCAGCCGTGCTGGGTGCCGCTGAGCACGCGCAGCATGTGCCCGCGGCCGCCGGGCATGCGCCCGGCCGGCAACATGCCCACGTCGCGAAGCCACGCCGCCACGTCGCGCTCGGACTGGAACAGCGGGGTCAACCAGCGGCTCCAGAACTGGTACACCGCCACGTGCGCCTGGCGCTGCGCCTGGTAGCGCGCCAGCGCCGCGTCGATGTCCGGCGCGATGCGCAGGCTCTCGCTCAGCGCCCAGGCATCCATCAGCGCCATGTTGACGCCCTGCCCCAGCTGCGGGCTCATCGCATGCGCGGCATCGCCGGCCAGGACCAGGCGGCCGCGGTACCAGTGCCGCTGCACCGCATCGCGGTAGCTGGCCCGCGCCAGTTGCGCCGGTGCGTCGATCTGCGCCAAGCGTTCGCGCGCCTGCGGCCACAGCTGTGCGATCTCCTCCAGCCACGGCTGCACGCCGCGCGCCTGCCAGGCATCGAACTCGGCGGTCGGCAGGCTCCAGAAGAAACTCACCCGCGGCTCGGCATCGCCTGGGCGGGTGCCCACCGGCAGCAGACCGATCATCTTGCGCGCGGCCACGTAGCGCTGGCGCAGTTCGTCGGCGAAGGCCCAGTCGCCGCGCGGCAGCAGGCACCACAGCGCGCCCCACGGATACACCCGGTCCAGCCGCGTCGCCTGCACCTGCGCGCGCAGCGCCGAGGCCGAACCGTCGCAGGCGATCACCAGGTCGAACGGCCCGTGCCAGCGGCCGTGCTGGTCCTGCACCCGGCGCAGCGTGTCGTCGATGGCGACGATGCGCGTATCGCGCTGCAGCGTGGCGTAGCCGTCCCAGGCCTGCGCCAGCAGGGCGAACAGGGCGCCGCGCTGCATGCCCAGCCCGAACAGGCGCGCCTCCAGGTCGCGGTAGCGCATGTCCATCACCGCGCGCCCGCACGGGGTCTCGCCGTACAGGCGGTGCACCGGCGCGCCGTAGGCCAGGGCCTGATCGAGCAGGCCGATCCGCCACAGCACCTGCAGGCCGGTCGGCTGCAGCAGGAAACCGGCACCGACCGGTCCGGGCTGCGCCGCACGCTCGAACACCTGCACGCGGTGCCCGTCGCGCGCCAGCAGCAGCGCCAGTGCCTGGCCTGCGGTGCCATACCCCACGATCCCGATCTGCAGTCCTTGCTTCATTGCCTGCACCGCCTGCCGACGCCGACACCACGGCGTCTCCCATAAAAAACCCCGCCGAAGCGGGGTTCAAGGCACAACCGAGTCAACGCGAGCGCTTACTCGACCGGCGTGATATTCGAGGCTTGCGCGCCCTTCGGACCCTGGGTCACGTCGTAGCTGACACGCTGTCCTTCCTGCAGGCTGCGGAAGCCCTTGGAGTTGATCGCGGAGAAGTGCGCGAACACATCGGCGCTACCGTCTTCCGGAGAAATAAAACCAAATCCCTTGGCGTCGTTGAACCACTTGACGGTACCGTTCGGCATGGTGATGCGAGACCTTTTGCAGTGAATGGGTGGTGGTTGTGCGGCAGCCGCACCGGCGGAGTATGCAAAGCTTGCGCAACGAAGACAATCACCCGCGCGCCAGTTCCCCCACCAGCTCCGGCAGCCCGACCGAGGCCGCCTCGACATTGGCCAGCACCTCTGCCAGGGTGATTTCCTCGGCATCGCCACAGCCGGCCGCCCAGTTCGCCACGATCGCCAGGCAGGCGTAGTCCAGGCCCAGCTCGCGCGCCAACCCGGCTTCGGGCATGCCGGTCATGCCGACCAGGTCGCAACCGTCGCGGCGCAGCCGCGCGATCTCGGCGATGGTTTCCAGGCGCGGCCCCTGCGTGGCGGCGTAGCAGCCACCGTCCACGAGGGCGGCGCCGGTGACGCGCGCGGCGGCGAGGATCTTGCTGCGCAGCAGCGGCGAATACGGATGGCCGAAATCCACGTGCAGCACCTCGCTGCCCGGTTCTTCGCACAGGGTGGAGATGCGCCCCCAGGTGTAGTCGATGAGCTGATCCGGGCAGGCCAGCACGCGCGGGCCGAAGCGCTCGGTGATGCCGCCCACCGTATTCAACGCGAGCACGCGCGTGGCGCCGATCTGCTGCAGCGCAGCAAGGTTGGCGCGGTAGTTGATCTTGTGCGGCGGCAGCGAATGGCCTTCGCCATGGCGGGCCAGGAAGGCGACGCGGTGGCCGAGCAGCGTGCCGACCCGCACCGGGCCGGAGGGCGCGCCGTAGCGCGTCTCGACCTCGTGCGTCTGCACGTCGTCCAACTGTGCGAGCTTGTAGACGCCGGTGCCGCCGATGACGGCCAGTGCGATGTTGTCCATGCGGATCCTCGAACGAAAGGGAACGCCTGCGCCGGCGACGCGCGCCGGCAGCGGGAAACGGCAGCGACACAGGCGAGGCTGGCTCGCCTGGCCGCTTACTCCTTCATCGCGTAGATCGCCGGCAGGTTGCGCAGGGCCTCGTTGACGTCCATGCCGAAGCCGAACACGTAGCGGTCCGCCACCTCGACGCCGACATAATCGGCACTGACCCCGGGCACGCAGCGGTCGTGGCGCTTGACCGTCAGCGCGGCGATGCGCACGTCGGTGGCGCCCTGCTCCAGGCACCACTCGCGCACCGCCTTCAGGGTCAGGCCTTCATCGAGGATGTCGTCGAGCAGCAGCACGCGGCGGCCGTACAGCGCGGTGGCCGGGCGGTGCTTCCACACCAGTTCGCCGCCGACGGTCTCGCCGCGGTAGCGGGTGGCGTGCAGGTAGTCCAGTTGCAGGTCCTGGCCGCGGCTGCCCAGTTCCAGCGCCAGTTGGCCGGCGAACGGCAGCGCGCCGTGCATGATGGTCAGGTAGACCGGGGTTTCGCCGCGGTAGTCGGCGGCGATGGCGTCGGCCATCTGGGCGATGGCCTGGTCGATGCGGGTGCGATCGACCAGCAGGTCGGCCTGGGCCAGGGCCTGGGCGATGGTGAGAGTGGACATCAGGCGGTTTTTCCGAAGGTGGAGAGCAGATGGGATTGGGTATGGCCATAGCGGGCGTCGGCCAGCAGGCCGTCCCAGCCAAGGCCGCCGCGGCCGATCAGGCCGAGCAGCGCGGCGGTGTTGAGCGGGCGGTCGCGCACGGCCTGCAGCGAGTCTTCGACCAGTTCCGGGTGGCAGACCAGGACCACGTCGCAGCCGGCGTCCAGGTGCGCGGCGACCCGCGCGGCGACGCCGCCGGCGGCGAACGAGGCGGCCATGCCGATGTCGTCGGAGAACACCACGCCACGGAAGCCCAGCTCCTGGCGCAGGATCTGCTGGATCCAGCGCGGCGAGTAGCCGGCCGGTTCCGGCGCCACCTGCGGGTAGACCACGTGCGCCATCATCACCGCGTCGGCGCCGGCGGCAATGCCGGCGGCGAACGGCACCAGGTCTTCCTGGCGCAGGGTGTCCAGCGAACGCGGGTCCTCGGCGTTGTCGACGTGGGTGTCCTCGAGCACGGTGCCGTGGCCGGGGAAATGCTTGAGGGTGGCGCCCATGCCCACGCTGTGCATGCCGCGCACATAGGCCGCGGCGAAAGCCGCGACCACCTGCGGATCGTCGCTGAAGGCGCGGTCGCCGATGGCGCGGTTGCCGCGGGCCAGGTCCAGCACCGGGGCGAAGCTCAGGTCGATGCCGCTGGCGCGGATCTCGCTGGCCATCAGCCAGGCGTGCTGCTCGGCCATCTCCAGCGCCGCGGCCGGATCGCGCGCGTACAGCGCGCCGAAATCCTGCAGCGGCGGCAATGCGCTGTAGCCCTCGCGGAAGCGCTGCACGCGCCCGCCTTCCTGGTCCACGCAGAGCAGCAGCGGCCGCGGCGTGGCGGCGCGGATCGCCGCACTCAACTCGGTCACCTGCGCGCGCGAGGCGAAATTGCGTTTGAACAGGACCACGCCGGCCACCGCATCGTGCTGCAGCCAGTCGCGCTCCTGCGCGGTGAGTTCGGTACCGGCAAGGCCGATCGCGAGCATGCGGGGGATTCCTCCTGCCGGCGCGGTGGAGGCGCCTGTGAGTCGGCATTGTCGCAGATGCCGGCGTCGGCGGCAGGTCGCGCCCCTGCCAGCTGACACGTCTTGGTAATGAACGCGGACGGAGCGGTGGCGCACGCAGCGATGTGCGGCGCAATAAAGGCCGGGCCGCACGGCAGATCGCATGGTCCGCGCTCTGCATGCGGCCTTGGGGCCGGCGGCGTGGCCGGAATGGGCGCGCGGCATGCGGCGGACGCCCCGGCGCGCCAGCATCGGGCCTGGCAGGACGTCTGCGCACGCCGCGGGCGGTCCCTTACGGCCCCGAGACGACGGCCTGGCGCGCGACCCGCAGCGCGGGGATCGCAACGTGCCGTGCGCGCGTTGCTAGACCGCGCACCCCTCCGGACCGCAATCGCGGCCCGCCTGGGCGTCGGCCAGCAAACCGCGCACGGTGGCGGCGAATACCTCCGGCGGCTGCGCGCCCTGCAGCGCCTGGCGGCCATCGATGACGTAGGTGGGCACCGCGCGGATGCCCATGGCCTGCGCCTGCTGCAATTCCGCCTCGATCTCGTCCAGCCCCTCGTCGCCGGCCAGCAGCGCCTGCACCCTCGCTGCCGACAGCCCGCCTGCGGCGCCGGCATCGCACAGCGTCTGCGGATCGGCCAGGTTGCGGCCCTCGGCGAAGTGCGCATGGAACAGCGCCTCGGTGACCGCGTCGACGTCGCCCTCGCGCGCGGCCAGCCACAGCAGCCGATGCGCGGGCAGCGTGGTCACCCGCACCTGGCCGCGGCCGAAGTCGAACGGCAGACCCTCGGCGCGGGCGGTGGCCTGGGTTTGCGCCAGGATCTGCTCGGTGCGCGCCGCACCGCCGAACTTGGCCGCATAGGCCTCGCGCAACGGCACCGGCTCGGTGCCGGCGTCCGGATCCAGCTGATACGGATGCCAGTGGATTTCCAGCGCCGGCGCATCCGCGCCGAGCGATGCAAGACCTTGCTGCAAACGGCGCTTGCCGATCCAGCACCAGGGACAGACCACGTCGGACCAGATATCGATGCGCATGAGCGGGGATTGGGGATTGGGGATTGGGGATTGGGGATTGGGGATTCACAGAAGCATAAGCCCGATTGCCGCGAGAAGCGGGGATTCGGGATTGGGGAGTGGGGATTCGCAAAAGCGGGTCGCGTGCGACGTTTGGCTCTACGCTTTTGCCAATCCCTAATCGCGACTCCCCAATCCCTGCCACTCGCAGAATGGACGGCCTGCCAGCGCCACGTTGTAGTAGCGCGGGTCGTCGGTGACTTCGGCGCCGAGCCAGTCCGGCTTGGCGAACGCCTCGTCGGCGCTGTCCAGCTCGATCTCGGCGACCACCAGCCCGGCGTTGTCGCCGAGGAACTCGTCCACTTCCCACAGATGGCCCTGGTGCTGCACGAGATGCCGGCGCTTGTCGATCAGGCCGCCCACGCACAGCGCCAACAGCGCGCGCGCATCGTCCAGCGGGATCGGATACTCGAACTCCTGGCGGGTATGCCCGAGCTCGCGCGACTTGAGGTTGAGGAACGCCGCCTCGCCCTGCACCCGCACCCGCACCGACGCCTTCTGCGCCCCGCTGGCCAGCGCCGCCTGGTCGTTGAGATAGCCCTGCGCCATCGGAATCACGGCATGCGCCGCTGCGCGCCAACCGTCACCGGTCACCAGGAATTTGCGTTCGATTTCGATTGCCATGGGAATCGGGAATGGGGAAAGGAGAATGGAAAAAGCTTAAACCGCGCGCGCAGCCGCTGTGACGAATCCCTAATCCCGATTCCCCATTCCCGGCCTTTCAAACACCGCAATGCTCTCCACATGCGCGGTATGCGGGAACATGTCCATCGCCCCGGCGGCCTTGAGCTCGAAACCCTGTTCGTTGACCAGGTAGCCGGCGTCGCGCGCCAGCGAGCCGGGATGGCAGCTGACGTAGACGATGCGCTGGAACTGTTTCAGCGGCAGTTGCTGCAGCACCTCCAGCGCGCCGGAGCGCGGCGGGTCCAGCAGCAGCTTGTCGAAGCCCTGGCGCATCCACGGCGCCTGGCGCTGGTCCTGGGTCAGGTCGGCGGCGAAGAACTGCGCGTTGTCCAGGCCGTTGCGCTGCGCGTTCTCCCGCGCGCGCGCCACCAGCCCGGCGTCGCCTTCCACGCCGACCACCTCGCGCACGGTGCGCGCCAGCGGCAGGGTGAAGTTGCCCAGGCCGCAGAACAGGTCCAGCACGCGGTCGTCGGGCTGCGCGTCGAGCAACGCCAGCGCGTGCGCGATCATCTTCTCGTTGAGCGCGGCGTTGACCTGGATGAAGTCCAGCGGCCGGAACGCCAACTCCACGTCCCACTGCGGCAGCCGGAACGACAGCGGTACCTCCTGCGGGTACAGCGGGTGCACGCTGTCCACGCCGCCGGGCTGAAGGAAGATGGCGAACTCGTGCTCCTGGGCGAAGGCGATCAGCGCGTCCTGGTCGCGCGCGCTCAGCGGCTGCATGTGGCGGAAGGTCAGCGCCACCGCGGCGTCGCCGGCGATGAACTCGATCTGCGGGATGTCGCGCTTGCCGTCCAGGCTTTCGACCAGGTCGGCCAGCGCGGTCACCTTGAAGCCGATCTGCGGGATCACCGTGTGGCAGACCGACAGGTCGGCGACGAAACGCGGATCCTGCTCGCGGAAACCGACCAGGGTCTTGTCCTTCTTTTCCACCCGCCGCACCGAGAAGCGGCCCTTGCGCCGGTAGCCCCAGGGCGCGCCGGTCAGCGCCGGCAGCACCGCCTGCGGGGTCACGTGGCCGATGCGCTCCAGGTTCTCGGTCAGCACCCGCTGCTTGGCGACGATCTGCTGGTCCTCGGCCAGGTGCTGCAGCACGCAGCCGGCGCAGACCCCGAAATGCGGACAGCGCGGCGTCACCCGCTGCGGCGAGGCCTGCAGCACCTGCACGGTGCGCGCCTCGTCGAAGTGGCGGTTGCGCGCGGTGGGTTCGGCCAGGACGGTCTCGCCGGGCAGCGCGCCGGCGACGAAGGCGACCTTGTCGCCCTCGCGGCGGGCGACGCCGCGGCCGTCGTGGCTGAGGTCGGCGATGTCGGTCTGGAAGGGCGTGCGGTCGAGACGATTTCTGGATCGGGCCACGTGGCAACAGGCTGCGGGCGGAAAAGGGCGGCTATTGTCGCAGATGGGCCGGGCCGGGGCCGGCTTGCGATTGCCGCGCCGGCGAGGCAAAGTGGCGCACGCACGCGCGCCGCCGCGCGGGATGCGACCACGCCGCATGGAGGCATCAGCATGGCATCGAACCAGGACCCGGTAACGCGACTGCTGCTCGTCGAAGACGACCCGATCAGCCGCGCTTTCTTCGACGCGACGCTGCAGGCGCTGCCGGCCCAGGTGGACCTGGCCGACTCCGTCGCCAGCGCCCTCGCCCGCGCGCAGACGCAGGCGCACGACCTATGGCTGATCGACGCCAATCTGCCCGACGGCAGCGGCAGCGAGTTGCTGCGCCAGTTGCAGCGGCAACGCCCCGGCACCCTGGGGCTGGCGCATACGGCCGACGCCAGCGCCACGGTCCGTGCGCAGTTGCTCGACGCCGGCTTCGCCGACGTGCTGCTGAAGCCGCTCAGCACCGAACGGCTGCTGCAATCGGTGCGGCGGCTGCTCGCGCGCGGCCGCCTCGGCGGCACCGCCGGGACCGCCGACCCGACCCTGGATTGGGACGAGACCACCGCGCTGGCCGCGCTCAACGGCGAGCGCGCGCACCTGATCGCATTGCGCGAACTGTTCCTGGCCGAGCTGCCCGGCACCCGCGATGCGGTGGCCTCGGCCCTGCAACTCAGCGACGACCAGGCCGTGCGCAGCCACCTGCACCGGCTGCAGGCCAGCTGCGGCTTCGTCGGCGCCGCGCGCCTGGCGCGGGCCGTGCGCCAGTTGCATGGCGATCCAGCTTCCTCGCAGGCCCGCCACCAGTTCAGCGAGGCGGTGGCGGCGTTGTTGCACTGAAGGCCGGGAGTGGGGATTCGGGATTGGAGATTGGGGATGGCTCCCCGTCACTTCCCACGCGTCGGCCTGGGGCGCGCCATCTGCCGCAACCCGCGCTTCGAGCGTTGCCCTGGCGGCCCCGGCCGGTCGCCGCCCTTCCCCCTGCCATCACGATCCGGTCTCGCGACGGCGACGACAACGACGGCGCCGCCATGGCGCTCGCCACACAGCGAAATTTGCAAATAAGATTCGTTCTCGAATAAATTAACGCCCCGACGACATCCTCGGACCAGCCATCGCCCCGTCCGGTCACTACCGCAACAGGGGCTTTCTCATGTTTCAGACGTCATTCCACCGGCCAGCGCCGGCCATGGGCGTGCTCGCCCGCGCGCTGTTGGCCGCCCTCGTGGCCGCCGCGTCCACCTCGGCCAGCGCCCAGGACACCGCCAGTGACGGCACCCGCGATGCCGGGTCATCGGCCGACGCCACGCAACTGGACACGGTCATGGTCAAAGGCCAGCGGCTCAGCCTGGACCTGCAGCAGGATGCGGCGGTCGGCGCGCTGGGCACGTCGCGCCTGCTGGATACGCCGTTCTCGGTGAGCCTGGTCGAAGAACCCGAGATCGCGCGCCGCCAGGCCTCCACGCTGGGGCAGATCTTCATCAACGATCCATCGGTGTTCGCGGCCGAGCCGCCGGCCACCACCAACTGGTGGGGCACGCAGATCCGCGGCATCGGCGTGCGCAATTTCTACGTGGACGGCGTGCCCATGCTGATGGAATGGGGCGGCGAGTTCCCGCTGGAAGCGGTGCAATCGGTGCAGGCGCTGAAGGGCCTGGGCGGCTTCATGTATGGCTTCGGCGCACCGGGCGGCATCGTCAGCTACCAGACCAAGCGTCCCACCGACACGCCACTGCTGGCCACCACGGTTGGCTACCGCAACGACAGCGTGTTCTCGGCACAGGTGGATGCGGGCGGCCGTGCCAACGGCGCCGACTCCTTCGGCTACCGGCTCAACGCCGGCATCGAACGCGGCGACGCGTACAACGGCGCGGGCATCGACCGCAAGACGATCGCTGTTGCGGTCGAGCAACCGATCGTCGAGGGCCTGACCTGGCATGCCGAACTGGTACACGAGCGCAATACGCTCGAGCACGAGCCGCTGTACTTCTATTGGGATGCCTACCAGGGCACGCGCCTGCCCCGCCCCACCAGCGACTCCGCCAAGATCCGCGTCGACGGGGCCTACTACGAGACCGCCCTGCTGCACGCGACCACCGGCCTGAACTGGCGCATCGACGAGCGCTGGAGCGCGGCGCTGAGCCTGGGCGGCAGCCGCCGCCGGCACACGTCGCACAAGATGTTCGCCAATCTGCTGAACGAAGCGGGCGACTACGCCGGTTTCGCCTACGACTTCGGTGCGGTGCTGCGCAACAGCGTGGTGCAGCTGCTGGTCAACGGCCGCGTCGACACCGGCCCGGTGACGCACGCGTTGGTGTTCGGTGCCTCGGTGCAGCGCAGTTGGGACCAGTGGAGCAAGGCGTTCTACTGGAGCAACGACTTCGACGGCAACCTGTATCGCCCGCAGTCCTTCCGCCCCACCCGCCGACCGGACTACAGCCTGGCGCCGGTCAGCGCGGACCTGCGCCAGAAGGCGGTGTTCGTCAGCGACACCCTGCAGTTCGGCGACCACTGGCGCGCCATCCTCGGCGCGCGCCACGTGGATTACCAGCAACGCGATCTGGATGGCGACGCGTCGGTGGACAGCGGCTACCGCACCTCGGTGACGACCCCGACCGTGGCGCTGATCTACAAGCCCATCGACGACGTGTCGCTCTACGCCAGCTACGTGGAGGCGCTGGAGCCCGGCAGCCGCGTCGGCACCGATGCGCTGCCCGCCTATGCCAACGCCGGCAGCGTGCTGGCGCCGACGGTGAGCAAGCAGTACGAACTGGGCGCCAAGCTGCAGAGCGGGCGCTTCGCGCTGACCACCGCCGCGTTCCGCATCGAGCGCGGCGCGCAGATCGACGCCTACCGCGACGGCCTGCGCTACCTGACCCAGGACGGCCTGACCCTGTATCGCGGGCTGGAAGTGATCGGCAGCGTCGGCGTGACCGAGGATCTGGAAGTGGGCGTCGGCGGACTGTGGATGGACCCGCGGCTGCAGGATCTGTCGCCGGACAACGCGGCCCTGCGCGGCAACCGCCCGGCCGGCGCCGCACGCCGGCAACTGCTGGCCAATGCCACCTGGCGCGTGCCGGGCGTGCGCGGCCTGAGCCTGCACGGCAACGTGCGCTACTCCGGCGATGCCTACTACGAGGATCAGAATCGCGTGCTCATTCCCGGGCATACCGTCGCCGCGGCCGGCTTCCAGTACGCCACCACGCTGGGCGGCTACGACGCGTTGCTGACCGGCAACATCAACAACCTGTTCGATCGCACCTACTGGAACCAGCACACGCTGGGCGAGGCACGCAATGCAGCGCTAAGCCTGCGGATCGATTGGCGCTGAGTGCGCCTGCCGCTGCCGTGGCCCGGCGTGGCGACGGCGACGGCGGGCGGCGCAGCCCCGCTGCGTGGAGGCCTGTGGTCGTGACGGAAGCGACCGCAGGCGCAGCTCCTCCAGCCGCGAAGGACGTTCCAGGAAAGCCCGTCCCGGATGATCCCGCAAAAACGGACAAGAACCGCTTCTACGGAGCAAGCCGCATCCGCTTGGGCGGGTGACGACCGCAGCTCACTCGGTGTCCGCGTGGCGGCAGCGCTCGCACCGTCGATCCGCCGCCCTCACGACGCCGCGGAAGGCGGCGACCGCGGCGGCGCTTCCGGCACGGACGCCGACGTTGCGTCGCCCTGCGCATCCAGCTCGGCGTCCGGCTCCGGTGTCGCCGCGCGCGCTGCCGATGCCGGCATTGCGGCGACGCCGGGTGCAGCCAATAGCGGCGGATCGTCCTGCGGCGGCTCGGGATCGGCAACCGCCGGCGCCATGCCCGCGGCACTGGCACTGCGCTGCCGCGCCAGGTCCTCGACCATTTCCCAGGATTTCAGGCCGCGCCCGCCGAGGTGGTGCAGCAGCACCACACGCATGCCGCGGCGCAGGCCGGGCAGATCCTCGGCGACCGGTTCGGTATCGTCGGCCAGCGCCAGCAGGGCGCGCCCGGTCGCCATGCCGCTGCGCTGATCGTGGCCGCGATCGCTCAACAGCCGGCGTGGCCCGTGCTCGGCGTCGAGCACGTAGCGCGCTGCCGGGTCGATCGGGTCGCCGTCGCCGTCGTGGCGCAGGTCGAATCCCACGCCCAGCGCCTCCAGAAGGTCGCGCTCGAAGCAGCGCAGCGACCAGGCCAGCGGCGCTTCGGCGGCCAGTCGCGCGCGCACCCGCGCGTACGCCAGATACAGGTCCGGCGCCGGATCGTCGCGCGGCGCCAAGCGCAGGGTCAGTTCGTTGATGTAGAAGCCGGCCAGCATCGCCTCGCCGCTCAGCCGCGGCGCCGCATCCATCGCCTCGGCCTCGCGCAGTTGCGCCAGTTCGCCGCGGCGCTGCGCGCTGAAGCGGATCGACTGCAGCGGCTGCAGTGCCGCGCGCAAGGCCTGCTTCTTCGGCCCGTGCACGCCGCGCGCCAGCACGCCGAGCCGGCCGTGGTGCACGCTCAGCACCTCCACCAGCAGGCTGGTCTCGCGCCAGGGCCGGGCGTGCAGGACGAAACCGGGTTCGTGCTCGATCAAGGCTTCAGGAGCTGGGAATGGGGAGTGGGGAATAGGGAATGGAACAGCATGCCGTCCCTAGCCAAATCATCGTCCAACGATCAGGAAAAGAGCTGACTCTTATGTAGGAGCGGCTTCAGCCGCGACGGGCGTTACAGGGAAAACACGTCGCGGCTGAAGTCACACACCATGGCTGCCTGGGACGCGGAATCCGATTCCCGATTCACCATTCCCGGCCTTATTCCCCGTAGCCGAAAGCCTTCAGCGCGGCCTCGTCGTCGGACCAGCCCTCGCGCACGCGTACCCAGGTCTCCAGGAACACCTTGGCGCCGAACAGGCGCTCCATCTGCTGGCGGGCCTTGGCGCCGATGTCCTTGAGGCGGGTACCGCCCTTGCCGATCACGATCGCCTTCTGGCCTTCGCGCTCGACCCAGATCACCGCGCCGATGCGCAGCAAGGCGCCGTCCTCGGCGAAGCGTTCGATCTCCACGGTGGTCGCGTACGGCAGTTCCTCGCCGAGCTGGCGCATCAACTGCTCGCGCACCAGTTCGCCGGCCAGGAAGCGCTGGCTGCGGTCGGTGATCTCGTCCTCGCCGAACATCGGCGGCGCTTCCGGCACCAGCGCGAGCAGGTCGCGCACCAGCGCCTCCAGGCCCTTGCGCTTGAGCGCGGAGATCGGATGCACCGCGGCGAAGCTGCGGCCCTCGCTGACCTGCTGCAGGAACGGCAGCAGCGCGGTCTTGTCCTTGAGCCGGTCGACCTTGTTGACCACCAGCACCACCGGGATGCCGGCGTCGCTGAGCACATTGAACGCCAGCGTGTCCTCCTCGTCCCAGCGCCCGGCCTCGATCACCAGCAGGCCGGCGTCCACCCCTTCCAGGGAGCCGCGCGCGGCGCGGTTCATCACCCGGTTCATGGCGCGCTTCTGCTCGCGGTGCAGGCCGGGGGTATCGACCAGCAGCAACTGACCGGCCGGGAAGCTGGCGATGCCCAGCAGCCGGTGCCGGGTGGTCTGCGGCCGGTTGGAGACGATGCTGACCTTGGCGCCCACCAGGGCGTTGGTCAGGGTGGACTTGCCCACGTTGGGGCGGCCGATCACGGCCACGCTGCCGCTGCGGTAAGGGGGAGTGGCTTGTTCGTTCACTTGCTCGAATCCAGTTGCTCGATGGCGGCGGCGGCGGCCTGCTGCTCGGCCAGGCGCCGCGAGGTGCCCTCGCCCTCGGTGACCAGGGCGGGCTCGGCGAGTACGCAGCGTACCCGGAATAGCTTGGCGTGGTCGTCGCCGGTCTCGCTGATCAGTTCGTAGGCCGGCAAGGTCCGCTGCCGGGCCTGCAACCATTCCTGCAAGCGGGTCTTGGCGTCCTTCTCCACCTTGCCGACCGGCAACGCCGCCAGCGCGGCCTCGAACCAGGGCAGGATCGTCGCGCGGCAGGTCTCGAAGCCGGCATCCAGGTAGATCGCCGCGACCACGGCCTCCACCGCATCGGCCAGGATCGAGTCGCGGCGATGGCCGCCGGACTTCATCTCGCCCGGCCCCAGGGTCAGGCGTTCGCCCAGTTCCAGTTGCCGGCCGATCGCGGCCAGCGAGGCCTCGCGCACCAACTCCGCGCGGGCACGGGTCAGCGCGCCTTCGTCGGCCTTGGGCCAGCGCTGGTACAGCGCCTCGGCGATCAGCAGGTTGACGATGCCGTCGCCGAGGAATTCCAGGCGTTCGTTGTGCGGTGCGCCGGCGCTGCGATGGGTCAGCGCCTGCGCCAGCAACTGCGGCTCGGCGAAGCGGTGACCGATGCGGTCACCGCGCAGGATGGTCTTACTGGCCACCACGCGTCGTCAGGTCCTGGGTGGCGTCGAACTTGCCGACCACGTCCAGATTGGCGATCAGCGGGCGGCGCACTTCGTAGGCCACGTGCATCTTCACGCCGGTGTCGGTGCGCTCGAAGGTGACGTCGCCCGGCTTCACGTTGTCCGAGTTGTTGATGTCCAGGCGCCGGAACAGCGAGGCCTTGGCCTGCGACGGATCCATCTCGGCGCTGCCGGCCTCGGTCGCCAGGCCCTTCATCGCCGAACGGACGGCATAGAACTCCATGTACATCGGGAACAGCTTCATGCCGATGTAGACGAAGAATCCGACCACCGCCAGCACGATCACGAACGAGGTCAAGGTCATGCCACTTTGCTTGTGCTTCATCGCGCTTCCCCTCACGCAAGTCACTGAATGGTCGTTCCGATCCGTGACGGATCGAAACTGCCGCTGCAGAACCACCCTTCGCAGTTGAGCCAGATCAGGAACGCCTTGCCGCGCAGGTTCTCTTCGGGCAGGAAATGGGTCTGCGTCCAGAACCGGCTGTCCTCGCTGTTGTCGCGATTATCGCCCATCACGAAGTACTTGCCCGGCGGCACCACCCAGTCGCCCTGGCCGGCCGGATTGTTGCGGTCGATCCATTCCAGCTCGGTGTGGGTCCGGCCCGGCAGGTACTCGGTGAGCAGGGTGGCGCCGGTCATTTCCGCGCCCTTGCCCTTGCCGACGTACTCGCCCATGACCTTGTACTTCATCGGCGTGCCGTTGATGTACAGGGTGTCGCCATGGAAGCCGATGCGGTCGCCCGGCAGGCCGATCACGCGCTTGATCCAGTTCTCGTCCGGCTTGTGCGGCGGCTTGAACACCACCACGTCGCCGCGCTTGGGCTCGCCGACCGGAATGATCTTCTGGTTGGTGATCGGCAGGCGGAAGCCATAGGAGAACTTGTTGACCAGGATGAAATCGCCGACCAGCAGGTTCGGCATCATCGAGCTGGACGGGATCTTGTACGGCTCGGCGATGAAGCTGCGCAGGATCAGCACCACCGCCAGCACCGGGAAAAACGCCCGCGAGTAGTCGACGATCACCGGCTCGCTGTCGAGCAACCCGGCCCGCGCGGCGCGGCGCTTGGCGAAGAACAGCTTGTCCAGCAGGGTGATGATGCCGGTGGCGAAGGTCAGGACCACCAGCGCGATTTCAAACCATTTCATTCGGGTTCCTTCGGAACGGGATTGGGGATTGGGGATATGGGATTCGCAAGAACGGGATGGCGGCAGGCGCACCTGCCTTGGCCAATCTCCAATCCCGAATCCCCACTCCCAGTTACTTATCCATCTGCAGCACAGCCAGGAAGGCTTCCTGCGGGATTTCCACGCGGCCGACCTGCTTCATGCGCTTCTTGCCTTCCTTCTGCTTTTCCAGAAGCTTCTTCTTGCGCGAGACGTCGCCACCATAGCACTTGGCCAGCACGTTCTTGCGCATCGCCTTGACCGTGGTGCGGGCGATGATCTGCGAGCCGATCGCGGCCTGGATCGCCACGTCGAACATCTGCCGCGGGATCAGGTCCTTCATCTTTTCGCACAGTTCGCGGCCGCGGCGGTCGGCGTGGCTGCGGTGCGCGATCAGCGACAGCGCATCGACCTTGTCGCCGTTGATCAGCACGTCTACGCGCACGAACGGGCCGGCGTCGAAGCGCACGAAGTGGTAGTCCAGCGAGGCGTAGCCGCGGCTGACCGACTTGAGCTTGTCGAAGAAGTCCAGCACCACCTCGGCCATCGGCAGCTCGTAGCTGATCTGCACCTGGCTGCCCAGGTAGTTGATGCCGATCTGGCTGCCGCGTTTTTCCTCGCACAGCTTGATGATGTTGCCGATGTATTCCTCGGGGGTGAGGATGTTGGCGCGGATGATCGGCTCGCGGATCTCCTCGACCATGTTCAACTGCGGCAGCTTGGCCGGGTTGTCCATGCTGATGATCGAGCCGTCGGTCTTCAGCACTTCGTAGACCACGGTCGGCGCGGTGCTGATCAGGTCGAGGTTGTACTCGCGCTCCAGGCGCTCCTGCACGATCTCCATATGCAGCATGCCGAGGAAGCCGCAGCGGAAGCCGAAGCCCATCGCCTCGGAGCTTTCCGGCTCGAAGCGCAGCGCCGCGTCGTTCAGGCGCAGCTTGTCCAGCGCCTCGCGCAGGTTGGTGTAGTCCTCGGCATCGACCGGGAACAGGCCGGCGAACACGCGCGGCTGCATCTCCTGGAAGCCCGGCAGCGGCTTGCCGGCCGGGTCGCCGGCCAGGGTCAGGGTGTCGCCGACCGGCGCGCCGTGCACGTCCTTGATGCTGGCGGTGACCCAGCCCACCTCGCCTGCGCGCAGCGCCGGCAGCACCTTGCGCTTGGGCGTGAACACGCCGACGCTGTCGACCTGGTGGGTGCGGCCGGTGGACATCACCAGCAGCTTGTCGCCAGCCTTGATCTCGCCCTGCATCACCCGCACCAGCGAGACCACGCCCAGGTAGTTGTCGAACCAGGAGTCGATGATCAGCGCCTGCAGCTTGTCGGTGTCGCGCGGCACCGGCGGCGGGATGCGCTGCACGATCGCCTCCAGCACGTCGCGCACGTTCAGCCCGGTCTTGGCGCTGACCGCGACCGCGTCGGTGGCGTCGATGCCGATCACCGCCTCGATCTCGGCCTTGGCGCGGTCGATGTCGGCGGTGGGCAGGTCGATCTTGTTCAGCACCGGCACCACTTCCAGGCCCTGCTCCACCGCGGTGTAGCAGTTGGCCACCGACTGCGCTTCCACACCCTGCGCCGCGTCCACCACCAGCAGCGCGCCTTCGCAGGCGGCCAACGAGCGGCTGACCTCGTAGGAGAAGTCGACGTGGCCGGGGGTGTCGATGAAGTTCAGGTGGTAGACCTGCCCGTCCTGCGCGGTGTACGGCAGCGACACGGACTGGGCCTTGATGGTGATGCCGCGTTCGCGCTCGATCGGGTTGGAATCGAGCACCTGCGCTTCCATCTCGCGCGCCTGCAGGCCGCCGCAGAGCTGGATGATGCGATCGGCCAGGGTCGATTTGCCGTGGTCGACGTGGGCGATGATGGAGAAATTGCGGATGTTCCGCATCGAATCAGAGGACATGAGGTGGGCGGCGGCCAGGACCGTCGTCAGGATAACGGGCCATTATCGCATGGCCGGCGGCCGCTGGTGACGGCCGCCGGATTCGCCCCCCCGCCCCGCGGCGCCGACCGGTCTGGGTCGACGCCCGGGATGGCGCCCGGCCGCGGCCGGGCGCGGGGATCAGCCGCCGGCGCGCACCGCGACGAAGCTGGTGGTGTCGCGGACGCGGATCAGCAGCATCACCACGTCGCCCTTCTTGTAGCCGCTCAGCTGCTGGTTCAGGGCCGCCACGCTGCCGACCGGGGCGCGCCCGACCTGCAGGATCACCATGCCCGGCACCAGCTGCGCCTCGCGCGCGGGCCGGCCGGTGACCGCGGTGATGCGCACGCCCTTGCCCGGCTCCAGGCCCAACTGCTGGCGGGTGGCCGCGTCCAGGTCGGCCACGTCGATGCCGAGCAGCGCGTTGGCGCCGGTGGCCGGGGCAGCGTTGTCGCCGACCGCCGGGCCGGCACTGGCCTGGGCGTCGTCGGCCAGCGCGGTCAACTGCACGGTCAGCTCGCGCGGCTTGCCGTCGCGCAGGATGCCCAGGCGCACCTTGGCGCCCGGCTGCATCGCGCCGATCATCGGCGGCAGGTCGCTGGAGGCGCCGATCTCGGTCCCGTTGACCGTGCGGATCACATCGCCCACTTCCAGCCCGGCCTTGGCCGCCGGGCTGCCCTGGACCAGCTGGTTGACCAGCGCGCCGCGGGTGTCCGGCAGGCCCAGGCCCTGCGCCTTCAGCGAATCGATGGCGCCCACCATCACCCCGAGCTGCGCACGGGTGACCTTGCCGGTCTTCTTGATCTGCTCGACCGCGCTCATCGCCAGGTCGATCGGGATCGCGAAGCTGATGCCCATGTAGCCGCCGGAGGCGGAGAAGATCTGCGAGTTGATGCCGACCACCTCGCCGCGGGTGTTGAGCAGCGGGCCGCCGGAATTGCCCTGGTTGATCGCCACGTCGGTCTGGATGAACGGCACGTAGCGCTGGTCGGCGTAGGGATTGCTGCGACCGGTGGCGCTGACGATGCCGGCGGTGACCGAGTGGTCCAGGCCGAACGGCGAACCGATCGCCACCACCCACTGGCCGGGCTTGAGCAGGTTGGAGTCGCCGATGCGCACCGTCGGCAGGTTCTTGCCGTCGATCTTCAGCAGCGCCACGTCGTACTGCTGGTCGCTGCCGACCACCTTGGCGGTGAACTCGCGGCGGTCGGTGAGCTTGACCTTGACCTCGCTGGCGCCGTCGACCACGTGGTGGTTGGTCAGCACGTAGCCGTCGGGCGAAATGATGAAGCCCGAGCCCATCGAGCGGCCGGCGGGACCATCGTCATCCGGCGCGCCGCCGCGCGGCTGCCCGGGCATGCCCGGCATGCCGTCCGGGCCGAAGAAGCGGCGGAAGAACTCGGGCATCTGGTCGTCGTCGGGCATGCCGCCCCCGGAGCGTGCGGCCGCGGCGCGGCGGCTGATGGTGGTCTCGACATTGACCACGCCCGGGCCGACCTGCTCGACCAGGCGGGTGAAGTCGGGAAGGTTGCCGACCAGCTGCGGCGCGGGCGCGGCCTGCGCGGCCGGCGGCGGGGCGCTGGCGGCGCTGGGGCTGGGCTGCTGCGCGCAGGCGGCCAGCGGCACGGTCAGCGCCAGCAGGCCCAACAGATGGTGGCGGATACGGTGAGTCATCGGACGCAAGCCTCCGGTTCGGGAAGGGGAACAACGAGGGGACGAAGCAACGGGGACCACGCGCCGGAACGAGGCACGGACGCCTGCCGGCGCGCGGGGTCAGGGCTGCGGATGCAGCGGCGGGTTGGCCACGGCGTCGGCAGGCAATCGGGGTTCGAACGGATAGAACGCCGCCGGGTCCGCGCCGCTGTGCGGGAAGCTGGCGGTGAATTCGCTCCCGGAATCGGCGGCCGGCAGCGTCGAGCGCGGCCACGGCCGGGCCTGCAGCGGCGTCGCCGGATGTCCGAACGGATCGCTGGCGCGTTGCGCGACCATCGTCGGTGGCGCGACCGGCGCCACGAACGGCGTCTGCACCGGCGCCTTGGCCTGCGGCTTGGCCGGCGCCGCCGCGGCATAGGCGCGCTCGGCAGGAACGCTGCGGGTGCGCGCGGCCTGGGCGCTGCGCGTGGCCTCGCGTCGTGCCGCTGCGTCCTGGCGACGGTTGGCGGCGATCGCCATCGCCGGCGCGGCAGCGACGGCCGCGGCGAGGTCGCCCTGCGGATCGGCCGGTGCCGGCGCGGGTGTCGGCACCGGCGGCGTGGTGGCGGCCGGTGCCGGGCTCGGCGCGGTGGCATCGGCAACCTGCGCCGGCGCCAACGCCTCGGGCGTCTGCGGCAGGCGCTGGGTCACGAACAGCGCGAGCAGCGCGACCGAAGCGGCCAGGGCGGCACTGCCGCCCCAACGCCAGGTGCGGCGCTTGCCGGCCGCGCTGGTCGCTTCGGCACGCGCGGCCTGCTGCGCTTCGGCGGCCACCGCCTGGCGCACGCGGGCACTGAAATCGCTGGGCGCCGGCACGCTGACACGGCCGCGCAGGATGTCGCCGCACAGCTGCCAGCGCTCGTGGCAGCTGGACAATTCCTCGTCGTGCTGCAGCCGGCGCAGCACGAAGCGCGCCTCGTCGGCCGGCAGTTCGCCGTCGATCAGGGCGGACAGTTGCTGCCGGTAGTGCAGCTCGAACTTGTCCGGCGCGGCGCTGTCGGGCGCCGGCACAGGCTTGGGAAAGGGCGTGCTATCGGTCATACGCGGTGTCGCTCACGGGTGGCGCTGTCGGTATCCAGCAGGGGACGGAGTTCGGCGTCGATGGCCTCGCGGGCGCGGAAGATCCGCGAACGCACGGTGCCGATCGGGCAGCCCATCTTCTGCGCGATGTCCTCGTAGCTCATGCCCTCCACCTCGCGCAGGGTGATGGCGGTGCGCAACTCTTCCGGCAAGGCGTCGACCGCCTTCATCACCGTGCGCTCCAGCTCCTGGCGCATCAACTCGCGCTCGGGCGTGTCGGTGTCGCGCAGGCGGGTGCCGCTGTCGAACTGCTCGGCATCGAGCACATCGACGTCGTCGGTGGGCGGCCTGCGGTTGTGCGCGACCAGGTAGTTCTTGGCGGTGTTCACGGCGATCCGGTGCAACCATGTGGAGAACTGGGCGTCGCCGCGGAAGCTCCCCATCGCGCGGTAAGCGCGGATGAAGGTGTCCTGGGCCACGTCCTGACATTCGCTCCAGTCGGCGATGTAGCGCCCGATCAGGCCGACGATCCGATGCTGGTACTTGCGCACCAGCACATCGAACGCCGCGCTCTCGCCGCGCTGCACACGCCGGACCAGTTCCAGGTCCAGCTCCTGGGGTGTTTCGACATCGGCCATAGCGGGCCGCACTCCTGTCAGCCCAACCTACGTCGGACCCTCTGACCGCCAATTCGGAAAAAAGTTCAGCGCCCCTCAGCGGATCGCCGCCCCACGACGTTAACCGGCGTTCCGTTAGGCTGGCGCAAGGCCAGCGGTCGCGGGACGCGCCTCAATTCCCCTGGATTGGGATTTGACGCGACGGAAACAACCTCTGGATGATAACGATCTTCTCCATACACAAGCGGATGGTCCTCCCCATGCTTTCAGGCTTCGACGGGCTCCGATTCAGTCACTGGCAAGCGGATATCCGCGGCGACGGCGTCGTCGTGCTCAGCCTCGACCGCCAGGACGCGCCCGTCAACGCGCTGTCGCAGGACGTGCTGCTGGAGCTGGGCGACCTGCTCGAGCGCATCGCCATCGATCCGCCCAAGGGCGTGGTGATCCGCTCGGCCAAGGACAACGGCTTCATCGCCGGCGCCGACCTCAAGGAATTCCAGGAGTTCGACCGCCGCGGCACCGTCAACGACGCGATCCGCCGCGGCCAGGCCACCTTCCAGAAGCTGGCCGAACTGCCCTGCCCCACGGTCGCGGCGATCCACGGCTTCTGCATGGGCGGCGGCACCGAGATCGCCCTGGCCTGCCGCTATCGCGTGGCCTCCAGCGATGCGGCCACCCGCATCGGCCTGCCCGAGACCAAGCTCGGCATCTTCCCCGGCTGGGGCGGCAGCGCGCGCCTGCCGCGGCTGATCGGCGCGCCGGCGGCGATGGACCTGATGCTCACCGGGCGCACCGTGTCGGCCTCGGCGGCGCGGGCGATGGGCCTGGTCGACAAGGTCGCCGCGCCGGCCGTGCTCACCGATACCGCGGTGGCGCTGGCGCTGTCAGGCAGCGCCCGTCCCTTCAAGCAACGCGCCACCGCCTGGGCCACCAACACCTGGCCGGCGCGCAAGCTGCTGGCGCCGCAGATGCGCAAGCAGGTGGCGCGCAAGGCGCGCAAGGAACACTACCCGGCGCCGTATGCGCTGATCGGCGTGTGGGAACGCAGCGGCGGCGGCGGTATCCAGGCGCGCCTGGACGCCGAGCGCAAGGCCGTGGTCAAGCTGGCCAGCACCCCGGCCGCGCGCAACCTGATCCGCATCTTCTTCCTCACCGAACGGCTCAAGGCGCTGGGCGGCAAGGAGCACGGCATCCGCCACGTGCACGTGGTCGGCGCCGGCGTGATGGGCGGCGATATCGCCGCCTGGTCGGCCTACAAGGGCTTCGAAGTGACCCTGCAGGACCGCGAGCAGCGCTTCATCGACGGTGCGCTGAGCCGCGCCGGCGAGCTGTTCGCCAAGCGGGTCAAGGACGACAGCAAGCGCCCGGCGGTGGCGGCGCGCCTGAAGGGCGACCTGGCCGGCGAGGGCGTGCCGAGCGCCGACCTGGTGATCGAGGCGATCATCGAGAACCCGCAGGCCAAGCGCGAGCTGTACCAGGCGCTGGAACCGCGCATGCAGCCGACCGCGCTGCTCAGCACCAACACCTCCTCGATCCCGCTGACCGAACTGCGCGAGCACATCCAGCGCCCGGCGCAGTTCGGCGGCCTGCACTACTTCAATCCGGTGGCGCAGATGCCGCTGGTGGAGATCGTCTGCCACGACGGCCTGGCGCCGGAAAATCAGAAGCGGCTGGCCGCGTTCTGCAAGGCGATCGACAAGCTGCCGGTGCCTGTGGCCGGCACGCCCGGCTTCCTGGTCAACCGCGTGCTGTTCCCGTACATGCTGGAAGCGGCCACCGCCTATGCCGAGGGCATTCCCGGTCCGGCGATCGACAAGGCCGCGGTCAAGTTCGGCATGCCGATGGGCCCGATCGAACTGATCGACACCGTGGGCCTGGACGTGGCCGCGGGCGTCGGCGCCGAACTGGCGCCGTTCCTGGGCCTGCCGATCCCGGCGGCGCTGCAGACGGTGGAGCCGGGCAAGCGCGGCAAGAAGGACGGCCAGGGCCTGTACGCCTGGGAGAACGGCCGCGCCAAGAAGCCGGAACTGCCCAAGGACTACCACGCTCCCGACGATCTGGAAGACCGGCTGATCCTGCCGCTGCTTAACGAAGCGGTGGCCTGCCTGCACGAAGGCGTGGTCGCCGACGCCGACCTGCTCGATGCCGGGGTGATCTTCGGCACCGGCTTCGCCCCGTTCCGCGGCGGCCCGATCCAGCACATCCGCGCCGCCGGCGCCGACGTGCTGCTGGCGCGCCTGCGCGCCCTGCAGGCGCGCTACGGCGAGCGCTTTGCGCCGCGCCCGGGCTGGGAGTCGTCGGCGTTGCGCGAGCCGGTGGTGTGAGGCGCGCAGGCGCTTACATGTAGGAACGGTTTCAACCGCGATAGGCGATGTCGGGAAAGCCTGTCGCGGCTGAAGCCGCTCCTACGAAAGCGGCGCATGTCAGCCGTCGAGGCGGACGCCCTTGTAGAACTAGTAGGAGCGGCTTCAGCCGCGACCGGCATTCCCGGTAAACGCGGGCAGCCAATTCCGAACCGAAGACACGCGCTGCGCCTGCACTAACGTCACCACCCAGCAGCGCTGCTTACGGATGCGAATGCCCGTGCGCATGCCCATGCCCGCCATGCCCATGTGGATGCTCGTCGTGATCATGCCCGCGGTGATCGTGACCACTACCCTCACCCGCCGCGGCCGGCGTGCCGCACGGGGTGGCGCCGCAATGGCCTGCCTCCATCTGCAGGGTGATGTGATCGATGTCGAACTGCGCATGCAGGCCGTCGCACAGCGTAGCGCGCAGCGCATCGGCGTCACTGCCGTCGGCGACCACCACATGCGCGGTCAGCGCCGGGGTGCTGGAGGCCAGCGCCCACACGTGCAGGTCGTGCACGCTGGCCACGCCGGGCGCGGCCTGCAGATAGCCGCGCACCGCACCCAGGTCCACGCCCTTGGGCACGCCTTCGAGCAGCACGTTGATCGCCTCGCGCAGCAGCACCCAGGTCCGCGGCAACACCCACAGGCCGATCAGCACCGCCAGGATCGGATCGATCAGCTTCCACCCGGTGACACGGATCGCCAGCGCGCCGACGATCACCGCGACCGAGCCGAGCATGTCGCTCCACACTTCCAGGTAGGCACCCTTCATGTTCAGGCTCTCGCCGCTGCCGGCCTTGAGCAGGCGCATCGAGATCAGATTGATCAGCAGGCCGAACGCGGCGATGCCGAGCATGCCGACGGTGGCGATCTCCTGCGGCTGGCGGAAGCGCTGCACCGCCTCCCACAAGATGTAGCCGGCCACCACGAACAGCAGCGCGCCGTTGACCAGCGCGCCCAGCGCCTCTAGCCGTGCGTAGCCATAGCTGCGCTTGGCATCGGGCGGGCGCCGGCTCAGCCGCACCGCGATCAGCGCAATCATCAGCGCCAGCGTGTCGGTGGCCATGTGCGCGGCATCGGACAGCAGCGCCAGGCTGTTGGTGAGGAAGGCGCCGGCCACTTCCACCACCAGGAACAGCGCGGTGAGGCCGAGCGCCCACCACAGGGGCTGCTCGTGGCGGATTTCGGTGGGGGCGTGGCTGTGATCGTGTCCCATGGGGCGACCGGGCGGCGATGCGGAGGAAGATGGCCGCTACCTTAGGCTGCCGCCTGTGCGGAGACTATTACACCGTCGCCGCGGCCGCCTGCCCCGGGACGAACACCGCGCGCACGCAACCGTCGTGCTTGTGCTTGAACATCTCATAGCCGCGCGCCGCATCGTCCAGCGGCATGCGGTGCGTCGCCAGGAAACGCGTCCTGAACGCACCGCTGCGGGCCAGGTCGAGCAGGCGCGGCACGTAGCGCTGGCCGTGCTGCTGCGCGGTGCGCACGGTCAGCCCCTTGTTCATCACCGCCCCCAGCGGGAACTTGTCCATCAGGCCGTACACGCCGAGGATCGACAGCGTGCCGCCCTTGCGGCAGGCCAGGATCGCCTCGCGCAGCGCCTGGCCTCGATCGGTGTGCAGATGCAGCGCCTGCTTGACCCGGTCGTAGGCGTAGCCGAGGCCGGTGCCGTGCGCCTCCATGCCGACCGCGTCGATACAGGCGTCAGGACCGCGTCCGCCGGTCATTTCGCGCAGCATCTCGACCACGCTGTCGACGGCGCTGTAGTCGATCACCTCGTTGCCGAGCACGTCGCGCGCCAGCGCCAGGCGCTCGGGCAGGCGGTCGATGGCGATGACACGTTCGGCGCCTAGCAACCGCGCGCTCTGCTGCGCCATCAGGCCCACGCCGCCGCAGCCCCACACCGCCACGGTCGCGCCGGGCTGGATGTCGCAGAAGTCGGCGCCCATGAAGCCGGTGGGGCCGGCGTCGGACAGGAACAGTGCATCCTCGTCGTCCACTTCCTCCGGGATCGCGAAGCAGCCGACGTCGGCGTGCGGCACGCGGATGAACTCCGCATGCGAGCCGGCGTAGCCGCCGAAGGCATGGGTGTAGCCGTAGATGCCGGCGGTCGGATAGCCGAGCAGCGGCTCCTGCATTTCCCAGTTGGGATTGGTGTTGTCGCACAGCGAGAATTCCTGGCGCCCGCAGTGCCAGCACTCGCCACAGGAAATGAACGAGGGCACCACTACGCGCTGGCCGATGCGCAGGTTGCGCACTCGCGGCCCGACCTCGACCACTTCGCCCATGAACTCGTGGCCGATGATGTCGCCTTCGCGCATCGTCGGCAGGTAACCATCGATGAAATGCAGGTCGGAGCCGCAGGTGGTGCTCAGGCCGACTTTGAGGATGGCATCGCGCGGATTGACGATGCGCGGGTCGGGGACCGTCTCCACCCGCAGATCGTTGACGCCGTTCCAGCACAGTGCGCGCATGGCAGACCCCTACTGTTGGTGGTGGTCGAGCCCGCGCGCGGACGGGTTGTCGCGCAACGTCGGCACTTCGCCGCACTCGATCCAGGCCTTGAACCGGTGCAGCACCTTGCCGAGCAGCGCATCCGGCGCGGCACCGACCAGCTTGGCCACGGCCTGGGCGACGATGCCGCCCTCGACGCGGTACTCCACCGCCAAGGTGGTTTCGCAGCCGAATCCATCTGGCGCGGCACGCACGCTCAGCGTGGTCTGCAACTGCAATCCGTGCTCGCCGCTGCCGGCATAGCTGACGGATTCGCCAAGGCAGACCTCGCCGCGCCGGTAGTCCAGCTCGAGGTGGCGCTCCAGCGGCAGACGCAAGCGCCATCGGGAGGCGTAACCGTCGCCGGACTGCAGCTCGGCCAGGCCAGACAGGACCTGCTGCTGCACGCTCACGTCGCACCAGGCATCGAGGATCTGATGGGGTTCGCCCAGCATGCTGAGCGTTCGCACCAGGCGCGTGCCGTCCAGGGTGACGGCCGCGTCGGTCTCCGGGGATTCGCGCATGGGAAAACTCCTGGCAGGACCGGAACGATCGCGGCGCGGATCGCGGCGCCTCGGCCGCGACCCGCAGCGCGGCTCAGCGGGTAGAACCGGCCGGCGTCGCGCCGGCGCTCTGCAACTGCTGCGCCTTGGCCAGGTGCTCGGCCACGTGCGTGCGCGTGGTGCGCAGATGCGCAGCCACATCCGGCGTCTTGGCCGCGGGGATCAGGGTACTGTCGAGCATCTGCAGGGCGGCCTGATGATCCTTGACCATCGCCGCCACGTAGGCCTGCTCGAAGCGATCGCCTTCCAATGCCTGCAGCTTGCCGGCTTCCGCCTTGCCCTTCTGCAGTTGCTGCTGCGCCGGCGCTGCCTTGGTGTCGGGCCCCCAGGGCGCGATCTTGGCGTTGTTGTCGGAGTGCTCCTTGACCATCTGCATGGCGTAATCGCGCACCGGGCCCTTGACCTGCTTCTGCAAGGCCAGATTGCCGGCGCCGATCTCGCTGGTGTTGATCGCCGACAGCACGCCGAGCACCTGCTTTTCGTTCAGCGCAGACGAGCGCGCGCCTTGTATCTCAGGCGACGTCGGCGACGCAGTCGTTGCCGGGGTTTGCTGCTGCATCGCGCCGGGATCGCGAGCGCCGGCCTGGCCGGACGTGTCGCTCTGCGCGTGGGCCAGGCCGATGCCGAGGACCGACAGCAGCGCCAGGGAAAGACCGGAACGGTAATGACGCATGACAAATTCCTTTGCATGACAGGTGGCGCCCATGCTCCGCGGCCTCTCGTGAGCGCATGGTTGAACGTGGGTGCAGGCGATGCGAAATGCTGCGGACGCAAAGACATCAAGGCACCCGCACCATCGCTGCGCAGCAATCCTGTGATGCCTGCACCGATTGACGCCACCGCGATCCGCAGCTCACACCGCACAACGCGCCGCAGCCCACGCTGGGACGACACCACGTCCGGAGCACAGCACATGGCACAGCGACATCTCCCGCTCGCGCAACAGTGATCGTGATCACCGGCGCCTCCAGCGGCATCGGCCTGTGCACCACGCTCCTGGCCGCCGAACACGGCGCCCGGCTGGTGCTGGTGGCGCGCAGCCAGGACGTCCTCGACGCGACCGTGCAGACCATCCGCGATGCCGGCGGCGAGGCGATCGCGGTGGCCGCCGACGTGGCCGAACGCACGCAACTGGACGAGGCCGCGGCGGCGGCGATCCGGCACTTCGGCCGCATCGACACCTGGGTGAACAACGCTGGCGTGGCGATCTACGGCAAGCTCGCCGACGTGGACGAGCGCGACAGCAGGCGCCTGTTCGACGTGAACTTCTGGGGCCTGGTGCATGGATCGATGGCCGCGCTGCCGCATCTGCTCGCCGCGCGCGGCACCCTGATCAACCTGGGTAGCGAAGCCTCAGAGGCGGTGCTTCCGCTGCAGGGCATGTATGCGGCGTCCAAGCACGCGGTGAAAGGCTTCACCGATACGCTGCGCATCGAACTGGAGCATCTCGACGGCGCGCCGGTGTCGGTGGTGCTGATCCAGCCGACCGCGGTGAACACGCCGTATCCGCAGCATGCGCGCAACTACCTGCGCGAGGAACCCACGCTGCCCAAGCCGATGATCGCGCCGCTGCGGGTGGCCGAGGCGATCCTGCATGCGGCCGAACACGGCGGCCGCGACGTCAAGGTCGGCCTGCTGGCCAGCGCCAATGTGGCGATGACCCATCTGCTGCCGCGCCTGGCCGACCGGCTCTCGGCGCTGCGCAGCGAACAGCAGCGGCAGGCACAGCCGGCGCGCGACCCGCTAGGCACCCTGTACCGCGCAGGCGAGAGCGGCCGCATCCACGGCGACTGACCGCAAGCGCGCCGCGATGCCCTATGGCAAGCAGCGCAGCAACAGCACGCTGAGGCTGGCCAGCGCCAGCAGCGACAGCGTACCGGCGGCGAGCACGCGGCCGCCGGACGCGAGCACCGTGCGCAGATTCACCGACAGGCCCAATGCCGCCATCGCGACCAGGGTGAACAGCAGCGACAGCGCTTGCGCCGCCTCGATCGCTGGCGCCGGCAGCACGCCCAGCGCGCGCAGACCCATCATGCCGACGAAGCCGAACACGAACCACGGCACCAGCGCGTGCGCCGGGCGCCGCGGCGCCGTCGTCGACCCGCCACGGACCAGCCCCAGCAACAGCATCACCGGTCCCAGCATCAGCACCCGCATCAGCTTGACCAACGCCCCCACCTGCGCGCTCACCGCGCCCACCGGCACGGTCGCCGCCAACACCTGCGGCACCGCGTACACGGTCATGCCGGCGAGGATGCCGTAGTGCCGCTGGTCCAGGCCAAGCAAGGGCACTGCCAGCGGCAGCAGCAGTACCACCAGCACGCCCAGGGCGGCGGTGAACGCGATCGAGGCCGCGACGTCGTCGGAATCGGCATCGATCACCGGTGCGGCGGCCACGATCGCCGAATTGCCGCAGATCGCGTTGCCGCAGGCGACCAGCGTGGCCAGCCGCGACGGCAGCCCCAGCGCGCGGCCGATGCCGTAGCCGAGCGCGATCGCCAGCAGCACCACCGCGGCGATGGCGGCCAGCAACAGACCGCCGGCCGCGCCGATGGCGCCGATGCCGACCGAGGCGCCAAGCAGCACGATGGCCAGTTCCAGCGGCAGCTTGGCGGCGAAGGCGATGCCGACATGGCTGGATGGGGGCAGCCGCCAGGCCGTGCGCAGCAGCGTGCCGAGCACGATGGCGAACACCAGCGCGTCGATCCAGCGCCGGCCCAGCCACTGCAGTTGCGCGCGCTCGGCCAGCCAGGCCAGCGCCGCCACCGCGATGGCCAGGCCCAGGCCGGGCAGCAAGGTCGAAGGTCTGTGCAGTTGGGTGCGCATGGCAGCGATCCGGATCGAGTGGCGGCAGGTTGCGCCCACGGACCGTTTCGATCCATCGCATAATTGCGCACATTTCATTCGATCCATCCGAACGGTCCTAGCATGACCCTGGAACAACTCACGCTGTTCGTGGCGGTGGCCGAGCGCCAGCACCTGACCCTGGGCGCGCAGGCCGCGCACCGCACGCCCTCGGCCGCCAGCGCCGCGATCAAGGCACTTGAGCAGCAGTACGGGGTGGCGCTGTTCGACCGGGTCGGCCGCGGCCTGGTGCTGACCGCGGCCGGCGCGGCGTTCTGCGCCGACGCCAAGGCGATCCTGGCGCGCAGCCGCGCGGCCGAACTGGCCCTGAGCGAATGGCGCGGCGTGCTGCGCGGCACGCTCGATCTGCACGCCAGCCAGACCGTGGCCAGCTACTGGTTGCCGACCCGACTGATGGCGTTCCATGCGCGCTATCCGCAGATCGAGATCCGCCTGAGCGTGGGCAACACCGACAGCGTGGCGTGCGCGGTGCGCGAGGGACGCGCCGAACTGGGCTTCGTCGAGGGCCGGGTGCAGGCCCCGGAACTGCTGAGTTCGCCGCTGGGCCACGACCGGCTGCGCGTGGTCGCCGCGCCGGGCCATCCGTTGGCCGGGCGTCGCCGCCTCGGGCTGGCACGGCTGGTCGCCGACAGCACCTGGATCATGCGCGAACCCGGCTCAGGCACCCGCTCGGCGTTCGAGACGGCGCTGCGCGCCGCCGGCATCGCCCCCGAGCGCCTGCGTGTGGCGCTGTCCCTGCCCTCCAACGAAGCGGTGCTGTCGGCGGTGCAGGCCGGGCCCAGCCTGGCGGCGATCTCGCAGCTGGCCGCGGCGCCGTGGCTGGAGAGCGGCCGCCTGCAGCCCCTCGCCGTGGCCCTGGGCGAACGTACCTTCCATGCCCTGCGCCACCGCGAACGCAGCCTGGGTGCGGCGGCGGCCGCCCTGCTCGGCTTGCAGGCCCCATCCGCCGCGGCCTGAGCCTCGCGTGGGCGAGGGTAGACGCGGCACGCGATATCCATTCCAAAACGAGATAGCCCTCGGCAAATGCTTCATTGGAATGGAATGCCTGGCGCTTCTATCCTCGCTCCCGGTCTCTCGCGCGCCAAGGCAGCGGAAGGGGAATGTCCGCGGCGCCGCCAGCGGACATGCCACGCACGCCCCGCCACGTCGACAGACACGCCATCGAGGACAGCGATCGGGACAGCCTGCAGCCCTGCATGACGCCCTGCCGATGCCTCCAGGACCGGGTTTCCCGGTCCACGCCAATTTGATCGGTCACTTTTTGTCCTGGGAGGGAACAAAAATGCCTTTGGAACAGTCCCGTCGCCCGGTCGGCCGGCGCGCGCACCGCCCTGCTGCCCGCACCCTGCTGGGCGCGGCCATCGTCCTGGCCCTGTCCGGCAACTTCGCCGCGCAGGCGCAGAGCGCCAGCGCCGATTCGGCGGCCGCGCCCCCCGCCAGGACCGATGCCACGACCGACGCCAAGAACGGCCAGCAACCGGTCACCCTGGACAACGTGATGGTGGTCGGCCAGCGCGCCAGCCTGGAACAGGCGGTGCAGGCCAAGCAGCTCGACGACCACGTGGTCGAGGTGATCTCCGCCGACAACATGGGGCAGATGCCCAACGTCACCGTGGCCGAGGCGCTGGTGCGCCTGCCCGGCGTCAACGGCACCCGCGACCGCGGCAACGAAAGCCTGGCCACGGTGCGCGGCCTCGGCCCGCGCATGACCATGGGTACGGTCAACGGCCGCGAGATCGCGTCCTCCGAACCCAACCGTGCGGTGCGCTGGGAGGTGTTCCCCACCGAGATCGTCTCCACCGTCAAGGTCTACAAGACCCCGTCGGCGGACCTGATCGCCGGCGGCATCGCCGCCACCGTGGACATCTCCACCATCAACCCGCTCGACCATACCGGCCCGACCTTCGTCGCCACCGGCGGCCCGGTCTACTACGACGAGGCCAAGGACGCACGCGACTACTCGCCGTGGGGCCAGCGCCTGGGCGCGAGCTGGATCCACCGCATCAACGACAACCTGGCGGTCGCGCTCGGCGCCACCTACCAGAAGCAGAAGAACGCCGGCGTCTCGATCGGCAGCTGGGGCTACACCGATGCCAGCAACGCGCGCGACGTCGATGGCGACGGCAAGGTCGACTACACCCCCTGGGGCGCGGCCGACCAGCTCAAGCTGACCGAGCAGACCCGCACCGGCGCCATGGGCACCGTGCAGTGGCGCTCGGGCAACCTGGAACTCAAGCTCGACGGCCTGTACTCGCGTATCCGCATCGACGAGGAACAGCGCCAGAATTGGTTCAACAACCTCGGCTACAGCATCTACTCGGCCAGCAATCCGTACACCACGCCCGGCTCGTCCTACACCATCGTCGATGGCGACGTGGTCGCCGGCACCCTGGCCAATTCCAAGCTGCAGGTGGACCACGTCGTGGCCCGCTACGACGAGGTCAAGACGCTGGCCGCCGGCGGCCTCAACGCCAAGTGGCGCGGCGACGTGTGGACGCTGGGCAGCGACCTGTCGTTCTCGCAGGCCAAGCGCGACAACGACTGGCGTGCGGTGCGCTTCGGCAGCAACCCGGACACGGTGTCGTTCGACTTCCGCCACGGCGTCACCCCCACCATCAGCACCAGTTCCGATGCGCCGGAATGGGGCATCAGTGGCCAGACCGAGCCGCAGGCGCTGCGCGACCGCATCGCCGCGCTGGCGCTGAGCGCCAGCCGCGCGATCGAGGATTCGCCGGTCACCGCGCTGGAGTTCGGCGCGCGCGCTTCGCGCCGCGAGAAACAGAACCGCCACTTCACCAGCTTCCAGTCGGGCTACAGCCAGCCCATCTCGGCCTACCAGGACCTGATCTATCCGGTGACGATGCCGGACTTGAACGTGCCGACCCTGACCGGCGGCGACCTGGACGCGATCGCCAAGCTCGGCTTCGGCGGCTTCGATCCCAGCCTGGCCGCCGAACAGCGCCTGGACCACTGGAACGTCGAGGAGAACGTGCGCGAGGCCTTCGCCAAGGCGGTGTTCAGTACGCAGTGGTTCGGCGTCGACGTCACCGGCAACGCCGGCGTGCGCGTGGTCCACACCGACACCGACAGCCATGGCTACGACACCGTCGGCGGCGTGGTGCAGCCGAGCAGCGCCGGCAAGACCTACACCGACGTGTTGCCCAGCGCCACGGTCAACTTCCTGATCGACCCCGAGCGCATCCTGCGTCTGTCGGTGGCCAAGGTGATGGCGCGGCCGCCGCTGGACGAACTGCGTACCGGGCGTGCGCTCGACGACCCCAACACCACCGTCGGCCAGCTCACCGGCAGCGGCGGCAACCCGCAGCTCAACCCGTTCCGCGCCACCCAGCTCGACCTGTCCTACGAGTGGTACTTCCACAAGGAGGCACTGGCGGCGCTGGCGCTGTACCGCAAGTGGGTGGATTCGAGCATCGGCTACAAGACCCAGCACGAGACCATCGACGGCCGCGACTACCTGATCAGCGGCCCGTTCAACGGCGGCGGCGGCTACATCAACGGCGCCGAGCTGACCTTCCAGACCCCGTTCTTCTTCATCCCGCACATGGAGAACTTCGGCATCTACTCCAACTACTCGTACGTGGAATCCAACCTGCACGAGTTCTCGCCAGCGGACAATCCGCTGCCGCTCAGCGGCCTGGCGCGCAACACCGGCACGCTGGACCTCTGGTACAACAACAGCAAGTTCGAAGCGCGGATCGGCTACAAGTACCACAGCCCTTACACCGTGGTGTACGGCTGGAACGCGGCGCGGCTGGCGCGACTGGAGAGCGAAGGCACGGTAGACCTGAGCCTGGCGTGGCGCTACAGCGAGCACCTGGGCTTCAAGTTCCAGGTCGGCAACCTGACCAACGAACCGCTGCGCGCCTACAGCGACAACAAGCGCAACCGGCTCGCCAACCAGGACGACGGCGGCTACCAGCTGTTCGGCCGCCGCTTCGCCCTGGAAGCGACCTACACGTTCTGAGCCGGTGGAGACCCGCATGCGATCCAGACGCACCTGGCTGCCGGCGCTCGCGCTGGCCCTCGCCATCGCCCTCGCCGCGCCCCTGGCCGGCGCCGGCACGCTGTACCTCGGCGCCGACCTGTCCTACGTCAACGAGATGGAGGATTGCGGCGTGCAGTACCGCGACCACGGCACGCTGCGCGACCCGTTCGAGCTGTTCCATGCGCACGGCGCCAACCTGGTGCGCGTGCGCCTGTGGAACGATGCGCGCTGGACCCGCTACAGCGACCTGAGCGACGTCAAGAAGACCATCCGCCGGGCGCGCGCGCAGGGCATGCAGGTGCTGCTGGACTTCCACTACTCCGACGACTGGGCCGACGGCGACAAGCAACTGATCCCCAAGGCCTGGGCCTCGATCACCGACCAGGACGAACTGGCGCGCACCCTGTACGGCTTCACCTACGACACGCTGAGCGCGCTGGACCGCGCCGGGCTGATGCCGGAACTGGTGCAGGTCGGCAACGAGAGCAATTCCGACCTGATGGACAGCCAGCCCTGGGACAAGCGCCGGCCGATCGACTGGAGCCGCAACGCCAAGCTGTTCAACGCCGGCATCAAGGCCGTGCGCGATGCCGGCGCGCGCTCGACGATCAAGCCCAAGGTGATGCTGCACATCGCCCAGCCGGAGAACGTGGAGCCATGGTTCGCCGACGCCGCCAAGGCCGGCGTGCGCGACTTCGACTTCATCGGCATCAGCTACTACCGCAAGTGGTCGCGCGAGACCATGGACCAGCTCGGCGCCACCATCAAGCGCCTGCGCCAGCGCTATCCGGCCGAGGTGATGGTGGTGGAGACCGCCTATCCGTGGACGCTGGAGAGCGGCGACCCCTCGCCCAACCTGCTCGGCGCCGACTCGCTGATTCCGGGCTACCCCGCCACCCCGCAAGGCCAGTTGAAGTACCTGGTCGACCTCACCCAGTTGGTGGTCGACAACGGCGGCAGCGGCGTCGTGTACTGGGAACCGGCCTGGACCAGCAACCAGTGCAAGACCCGCTGGGGCGTCGGCTCCTCGTGGGAGAACGCCAGCTTCTTCGATTTCCACCACGGCAACGAACTGCTGCCCGGCATCGGCTTCATGCAGCATGCCTACCGGCCGGCCCCGGCGGCGGCCGCGGGCACCACTGCCACGCCCACGCAGGACGCGCAGCCATGATCGAGCTGAGCCGCCGCGACCTGCTGCGCTCGCTGGTCGCCGGCGGCGTGCAGGTGGCGGTGCCCGGCGCGGCCGCAGCGCTGGCACCGGCCGCGCTGGCCGCCACGCCCGCTGGCAGCACCACCATTGCGCCGCTGCCGCTGGACCTGGACGACGACGCGCCGCGCCGGCGCCTGCTGTGCGATGGCGGCTGGCGCTTCCATCTCGGCCACGCCGACGACCCGGCGCGCGACTTCAACTTCGGCACCTTCCAGCGCACCTACGCCAAGGCCGGCAAGGACACTGCCGACGCCGCCCTGCTCGGCTTCGACGACAGCGCCTGGGAACGCATCGACCTGCCGCACGACTGGGCGGTGACGCTGCCGCCGCGGCAGGACCCGACCTCCAGCCTGGTCAACGGCGAAGACCCGGCCGCCGCGCACGGCTACACGCCGCTGGGCCGCACCGATCCGCAGACCAGCATCGGCTGGTACCGACGCGTGCTGGAGATTCCGGCCGAGGACCTGGGTAAGCGGATCAGCCTGGAATTCGACGGCGTGTTCCGCGACTGCATCGTGTTCTGCAACGGCCACCTCGTCGGCCGCAACGGCAGCGGCTACTGCGGCTTCGACGTCGACCTCAGCGACGTGCTCGACTACGGCGCCGAAAACATCATCGCCGTGCGCGTGGACGCCACCCTCGGCGAAGGCTGGTTCTACGAGGGCGCCGGCATCTACCGCCACGTCTGGCTGCGCACCACCGATGCGCTGCACGTACCGATGGACGGCGTGTACGTGCGCAGCGCCTGGGATGGCGGCGACGCGCAGGCACTAGTGGAGACCGAACTCGGCAACAACGGCGCGACGCCGCGCCAGTGCAGCGTGGTCTCGGTGATCCGCGCGCCGGATGGGCGCATCGTCGCCCAGGCCAGCTCCGCGCCGATCACCGTGGAACCGGGCGTGGTGCAGCGCGTGCGGCAGACGCTGGAGCTGGGCACGCCCGCGCCGTGGTCGCCGGAGAACCCGCAGCGCTACACCCTGTCCACGCGCCTGCTCGGCGATGGCCGTACCTGCGACGCCACCACCACCCACTTCGGCGTGCGCCGCCTGCAGTTCGACCCGCAGCGCGGGCTATTGCTCAACGGCGCAGCGTACAAGCTGCACGGCACCAACAACCACCAGGACCATGCCGGTGTCGGCACTGCCATTCCCGACCGCCTGCACGAGTGGCGCCTGCGCCAGCTCAAGTCGATGGGCTGCAACGCCTACCGCAGCGCACACAACCCGGCCTCGCCGGCGGTGCTGGAGCTGTGCGACCGGCTGGGCCTGCTGCTGATCGACGAGACCCGGCGCATGTCCTCCGACGACGAGGCCATGGCCGAACTGACGTCGATGGTGCGGCGCGGCCGCAACCATCCCTGCGTGATGCTGTGGTCGCTGGGCAACGAGGAACCGCAGATGGTCACCGCGCGCGGCGCGCGCATCGTCGCGCGCATGCAGCGCCTGGTGCGGCGCCTGGACCCGACCCGCCCCACCACCTTCGCCATGGACAAGGGCTTCGACGACGGCGTCGGCCAGGTCGTGGACGTGGTCGGCTTCAATTACCGCACCACGCAGATGGACGCCTTCCACGCGCGCCATCCGCAGATCCCGGTATACGGCAGCGAGACCGGCAGCACCGTCGGCGTACGCGGCAACTACCGCACCGACGACGTGCGCGGCTATGCCCGCGCCTACGACCTCGACTACCCCTGGTGGGCCAGCAGCGCCGAAGCCTGGTGGAGCTATGTCGCGCAGCGCCCGTACATCGCCGGCGGCTTCGTCTGGACCGGCTTCGACTACCGCGGCGAGCCGACCCCGTACAACCTCTGGCCGAACGTGGCCTCGCAGTTCGGCATCCTCGACAGTTGCGGCTTCCCCAAGGACAACTACTGGTACTACCGCGCGCAATGGACCGCCGAGCCGGTGCTGCACCTGTTCCCGCACTGGAACTGGGACGGCCTGCTGGACGAGCGCGACAACGGCATGGTCGACGTGTGGTGCCACAGCAACCTGGACGCGGTGGAACTGCTGGTCAACGGCGTCAGCCAGGGCATGCAGCAGGTGCCGGCCTACGGCCACGTCGAGTGGCGCGTGCGCTACGCACCGGGCCGCATCGAAGCACGCGGCTACCGCGGCGGCAAGCTGGTGCTGACGCAACGCCGCGAGACCATCGGCGCCCCGGCCGCGGTGCGCCTGCGCTGCGAGCGCGCCACCCTGCTGGCCGACGCCGAAGACATCGCCGTAGTCGCGGTGGAAATCATCGATGCCCAGGGCCGTATCGTGCCCACCGCCAGCGACACCGTGCGCTTTACGGTTCATGGCCCCGGCCGCCTGATCGGCGTGGGCAACGGCGACCCGTCCAGCCACGAACCCGACAAGGCCGACCACCGCCGCGCCTTCAACGGCCTGTGCATGGCCTTGCTGCAGACCACGCGCACGGCAGGCAAGCTGACACTGGAAGCCACGGCGCCGGGCTTGGCACCGGCGCGGTTGGTGCTGCCTGTGGAACGCGCGCGGTCGCGTCCGTTCGTGGCGTAGCACCGGGCGCCTTCGCTGAGGCGAAGGCGCGGCGATAGCCACGGCGGCACCTGTGACGCGGAGATGCGCGCCGGCAAGCGGGTGCGGCGCTGCGCCTCAGGCCTCCTGCAATCCGGGCTTGCCGTGGGCGATGGCATAGCGCCGCCAGCTCTGCAGCGTTCCGTTCGGCTGCATCACCTGGTCCAGCGTCTTCATGTCGCCGATCCACGTGTCGCGGCGCACGTCGCACAGCAGATAGCCGCGCTTGTCGGTGCTGGCCTTCAGATGCGGACTATGCCGCAGCATGTTCTCGGCCACCGCGTCCTCGCCGAGGCCATCGGAGCCGGAGGTGATCGAGGTGGCCAGCAACTCGCTGGAGACGATGCCGGAATCGGCGTTGTCCTGCACCAGGTCGCTGGCGAAATGGCGATGCGCGTCGCCGCAGGTGGTGACCACGTTGCCGAAGCCGACCCGCTGGATATGGTCGAGCAGGCGCCGGCGGCTGGCCAGATAGCCCGACCACTGATCGTCGGAATACTCCACCTCGCCGTTCTTCTCGATCGCGTAGTTGCCCAGCGCAACCTGATGGGCAATGGTGTGCCAGCGCGGCGCCGCATCGGCCAGGCCGTCGAACAGCCACTGCTCCTGCGGCTGGCCCATGATGCTGCGCGCCGGCGACTGCACCTGGTCGCGCTGCGCCATGTCGACCTGCTTGCTGCGGTACTGGCGGGTGTCGAGCAGGTGCAGGTCCATCAAGGTGCCGTAGCGGGCGCGCCGGTACAGCTGCATGTGGCCGTCGCGCGGAAACGCGGTGCGGCGCAGCGGCATGTTCTCGTAGTACGCCTGGAACGCCTGCGCGCGCCGCAGCAGGAACACCTCGCTAGGGGTGTCGTCCTGGTCTTCGGCGCCGGCCCAGTTGTTGTCCACTTCGTGGTCGTCGAAGGTCACGAACCACGGCGCGGCGGCATGCGCCGCCTGCAGATCGGCATCGGACTTGTACTGCGCGTAGCGGCGTCGATAGTCGTCCAGCGTGTAGATCTCCGGACCGACATGGTTGCGCAGGTTGGTGAACGGGCGGCCGTTCATCGTGCGCGGGCCGGGTCGCGCTGCGCCTTCGTAGATGTAGTCGCCGTAATGGAAGACGAAATCCAGCGGCTCCTCGGCAATGCAGCGCCATGCGGTGTAGTGGCCCTCCTCGTAGTGCTGGCAGCCGGCAACAGCGAAGCGCACCCGCTCCACCTTGGCGTAGGCCGCGGGCAGCGTGCAGGTGCGCCCGACCGGGCTGGCGTGATCGCCAATCCTGAAGCGATACCAGTACGGCCGGCCCGGCGACAGGCCGTCCAGTTCGACATGCAGCGCATGGCCCAGTTCCGGATGCGCCAGCGACGATCCGCGCCGCACCGATTTGGCGAACTGTTCGTCGGCCGCCACCTCCCAGTCGACCACCATCGGCCGCGTCGGCATCCCGCCGCCGTACACCAACGGCTCGGTCGCCAGCCGCGTCCACAGCACCACGCCCTCGGGCGAGGGGTCTCCGGAGGCCACGCCCAGGGTGAACGGCGTGGTCGCGAAGCGTGGCGAGGCAAGCAGGTTGCGGGGGAGCAAGCTCTTGGCATCGGTCTGCGTGGCCAGCGCGGAGGCGGTCTGCATCCAGGCGCCGAACGCGGAAAGCCCGGACATGGCAAGAAAGCGCCTGCGATTGAAGGTACTCATGGCGATCGCCTCAGTTGTAGATCACATGGAAGTAGAAGAAACGGCCGTAGTCGTCGATCTCGGTGCGGAAGCGCCCATTCGGGCCGGTGCTGTAGGTCGGCTGCGTGTTGAACAGGTTCTTGGCCTCGTACTTGAGCGTCACGTGCTTGCCGATCCTGTGGCTGAAGGCCAGGTTGAAGGTCATGTATGGGTCGTAGTACGAATCCAGCCACTGCGTATCGCCGAAGTCGACCAGCATGCGGCTGCGATAGGTGCCGGAAAAGCGCAGTTGCGCGCTGTGCCAGGGCATGCGCCAGATCAGCGAGCCGTTCAACGACCAGTCCGGCTGGTACAACAGGCGGTCCAGGCGACGCTGGCTGCCGTCGGTGATGGTGTAGTTGGTCCGGCCTTGCAGACGGGTCGCATTGAAATACATGTCCAGGCGCTGATTGCCCCAGCGCAGGTTGCGGTTGGCGACGGACAGTTCGACGCCGCGCAGGGTGGACTGGTCGGTATTCATCGGCTGGGTCACCCGATAACGGATGTCGCCGATGGTCTCGTAGGTGGTCAGGGTGTAGATGTCGTCCTTGATGACCTTGTCGAACAGCGCCACCGAGACCAGGCCGTTGTTGCCGTTGAAGTACAGGTCCCAGGCCAGGTCGAGATTGGTGGCGCGACGCGGCTTGAGACCCGCGTTGCCCTGCTGGATGGTGCAGAAGTTGCCACCCTGTCCGTCGTCGCCGCAGTTGGTCTGGGTCGCCTGGGCGATGTTGCTCGGCGTCGGCCGGCCCAGCGTGCGGCTGGCCGACGCGCGCAGGCGCTGGTCGTCGGTGAGCTTGAAGGTGGCGTTGAGCGACGGCAGCACATTGGCGTAGCCGCCCGTGTTCTTGCGCAGGTCGGCGCTGTAGGTCGCGCCGCCATCGGCGCTGAAGGGGCTGTACGCGTCGAAGCGGGTATGGTCGTAGCGCAGGCCGCCGATCAGCAGCAGCCGCTCCCACGCATAGTGCGCCGAGACGTAGGCATTGCCGATGTCCTCGACGTACTTGTAGTCGCTGGTGAGGTTGGCGTTCGGGTAGGCGGCATTGTTGTTGCCCAGCGTCGGCAGCAGCTGCTCGGTCCACAGGCGATTGTCGATCAACGGAAAGCCCGGCACGCTGCCGACCAGGGTCGCGCCGGGATACAGATAGCGATTGAGCGTGGCGCCGGTCTTGTAGTAGGTGAAGTCGATGTTCTGCCAGATGTCCAGGCGCCGGTACTCGGCGCCGGTGGCCAGGCCGAAGCCGCGCGCGTCGGCATCGATGTTGTGGGTGAAGTCCACGCGCACATCGTCGATGCTTTCCTGCGCGTCGCGCGGGGAGATGTAGGCCTGCGCCGGATTGAGCTTGAACGCCGAAGTGGTCAGCAGGCTCGGATCGGACACGCCGACCGCATTCGGAAAGCCGTTGCCGTCGTTGGCGTAGTCGACGAACAGCCTGCTGGGATACGCGCGCACGCCCCAGTAGACCTGGGTATTGTCGAACGTCTCTTCGGTATGGCCGGCACGCAGGCTGAGCCGCGAGCGCTCGCCCACGTCCCAGTCGAAGACGGCGATGGCGCCGCGGTTGCTGCGATCCCAGCGGTCGTGCCGGTTCTTGATGTAGATGCTGTTGATCTGGGTGGTACCGCCGTCCTCGCTGGCGTTGCGGATCGGAAACTTCGGGTTGGAGTACAGGTCGGTCTTGTTCATCGTCGAGTTCTCGTAGAACCGGTACGAGTACAGCAGCAACGAGGCATAGAACGGATCCTGCGAGGGCTTCCACTCCAGCTTGGCCGATCCGCCGAAGTTGGTGATGTAGTTGGTATAGGTGCCGGTGCTGAAATTTCCCGGCGCGCGCAGGCCGTTCCAGCCGGCGGTAGCCTCGGGATCGGTGGTGCCGTCGGTCAGGTACTTGCCTGCGCCATCGAAGTAATAGTTCGATTCCACCCAGCGCTTGATGCTGTTGCGCGAGCGTTGTTCGTAGCGCGCCACCGCCACGAAGCCGAATTGCTGATCGGCCCCGAACTGGTTGGAGAACACCGCCTTGGCGCTCTTGCCGAGATGCCCCAGCGTCCTGTGGTCGCCGCCGGCACTGCGGCCGACGTCGGTTTCGGCGGTGGAGTAGATGCCGGCGAGATCGGCGAAGACGTAGCGGCCCGAGCGGTCGAACGCGCTGCGGCTGACGATGTCGATCACGCCGCCGATGGCATCCGGCGCCTGCTCGGCGCTGAAACTCTTGTAGATGTCGGTGCGGGTGCCGATGTCGCTGGGAATGAGTTGCAGGTTGTTCATGCGCTCGCCGGAGCCGCTGCCGCCCACGCTGGCGATCGCGATCCCGTCGATGGTGGTGTAGTTGAGGTTGGGCTGCACGCCGCGCACGGTCACGTAGCGCGGCTCGCCCGCGTCCTCCACCGCGCTCACCCCCGGCGCCGCCATCAGGCTCTCGGCCAGCGTCTCGTCGCCGTAGCTGTCCATCTCGTCGTAGATCACCGAGTCCTTGATGCCCGGTGCCTGCTTCTTCTGCTCGATCACCTCGTGCGCGGCAATCACGTTCACCGCATCCAGCGTCGGCGCGGCGCTTCCCTGCTCCGTGCCCGGCTGCGGCGTGGCCGTCTGCGGCACGTCGCGTGGTGGCGCAGGATCGATGGCGATGACGTTGCCGTCCACCACCGAATAGCGCAGGCCGGTGCCGGCCAGCAGTGCATCCAGTGCCTGCTTGATTGTCGACCCCGCCGCCACCGCGCCGCCCGTGCGCGGGGGGCCGCTCGGCGAGTAGAGGAACTGCACGCCCGACGCACGCGATAGCTGCTGCAGCGCGCGGCTCAGCGGTTGCGCGGCGATCGGCGCGGTGATCTTCGCGGCGAGCGCATCCGGTGTCGCGGCCTGGGCCTGGCCGAGAAAGGAGTGGGAGAGGACGATGGCCAGGGCAATCGACAGGGAGAGCGGCTTCCGCATCACGGTTCCTTGAGGGAGAGAGGATGTCGACGCCGCGTCGCGGAACGACAGCGGCTTCTCCTTAAGAAAGAGCGGGCAAGCGCCGGAATGGAGAACGCGGATTCGATGAATTTTTTCTGACAGCGTCCGCGGCATGCTCAACGGCTGGAGACGCGCACCGTCTCGCCATCGCGGTGCACCACGAAGCGCGGGTCGCGCTGCAGGAAGGCCTGCAGGGCCGAGACCCGGTGCGCGTCCAGGCTGCCGGACAGGCGCGCCGATGCAGCCGCCTGGTCCGCGATCACCACCTGCACCGCGTTGTGGCGATTGAACGCCTGCGCGACCTCGTCCAGGCGCTCGTCGAGAAAGGAGATCTTGCGCTGCTGCCAGTCCAGCAGCATCGAGGCCGGCATGTTCAACGGTCGCACCACCCGGCTATCGTGATCGACCGCGGCCACCCGACCGGCGTCCAGACGCGCCAGGCAACGTGCATCCTCGCCAGTGCGGCAGACCTCCACCGCGCCGGACACCACCCCGATCCGGGTGTCCTGCAAGCGGCGCGCGACGTCGAACACGGTGCCGATGTCGCGGATGTGCAGTCCGTCGACCTGCACCTGGAACGGGCGCCGGTCCGCTGCGATGTCGAAGCTGGCTTCTCCCCTCAGCAGTTCGGCGCGCCGGGCCAGCCATCCCATCCGCACGCGCACGACGCTGTCCGCGTTGAGCCGCACCCGGCTGCCATCGGCCAGGGTGAACGCGCGCAGTTGTCCGTGCCCGGCCTGCAACAGCAGTTCCGGCGATTGCAGATGTGCCAGCAGGACGCCCAGCGCGATCGCCACGCAGGCCGCAGCCGCGACCGCCGCCTGCCAGCGCCGGTGCGGACGCCGGGTGGCCGGCGCGGTGCGCGGTTCCGCGCCGGAGAACAGCGGCACGACCTTGGCGCGGAGCGCAGGCGTGGCGACGGTGCCCTGGCCGGCCGCCGCATCCTGTTGCCGCCGCGGGCGCATCGCCTGGCCCACTTCGCGATGCAGGCGCGAGGTGCGCAGGTACTCGCGCACGTGCTCGGGCGAACGCTGCATCCACTCCAGGAACGCCAGGCGCTCGGGCTCGCTCAACGGCGCCGCGCGATGACGCAGGAACCAGGACGCCGCCTGCTCGGCCACGGTGTCGTCCATGGAGGGGGGCCGTTGATTCATGCCTCCCCCCGGCTGCGCAACCTCGCCCTGCACGCCTGCAGGCCCCTGCCGATATGCTTGCGCACCATATGCACGGACACGTCCATCCGCGCACCGATCTGCTGGCACTCCAGTCCGTCGCGGTAGTGCAGTTCCATCATCTGGCGGGTGGTCGGCGGCAGTTGCGCGATGGTGTTGCGGATCTCGCTCCAGCGCTGCCGGCGCTCGAACTCGCCCTCCACGTCCTCTTCGCTTTCGAGCACCTCGGCCAGCAGTTCGACGTCCTCCAGCGGCGGCAGCGCAGCGCGCGAGCGCGCATGTTCGCGCGCCAGGTTGGCCGCCACGGTATAGAGATAGGCTTCCGGATTGGCGACGGCCTCGGCGCTCTCGCCGGTGCTGCGCAACAGGCGCAGGTAGACCTCCTGCGCAAGATCCTCAGCGTCCTCGGCCTGCGAGCCGCGGCGCAGGAAGAAGCCACGCAGCAGCCGCCGCCGCAACGCATAGCTCTTCTCCCATACCCTCGCGCCACTCACGACCGCTCCAACCGCGTCCAGAGATGGAAACAGGTGATCTTCCAGGGGCAAGATGACGCCGCCATTGCATCGCCAGATCGATCCTGGCTTGTTTTATGGCCTGTCGGCGCCGCAATCGGCGCCTGGATGTCGCTGCGGCTTCAGCATCACGCATCGTTCCCAGAGCCGCCGGCAGCCGGTATCGGGGCGTGCGACACACTCTCTTCTCTTGCCCCGCGTCCGCAGGAACCAGCCCGCTCACCCGACCAGCCGCAACCCCAATCCACTAAACTTGCCTCCCCCACGGGCCGGCCCCGCCGCCCCATGCCCCTGTCGCACCGGCGGCGCGCCCATGCGCCGCCGCCCCGCACGTCCGCACGAAGGCGCCATGACCTCCGAGAAAGTCCCCGAACACACCCCGCTGATGAAGCAGTTCTTCGCCGCCAAGTCCGAATACCCGGACCTGCTGCTGTTCTTCCGCATGGGCGATTTCTACGAACTGTTCTACGACGACGCGCGCAAAGCTGCGCGGCTGCTGGACATCACCCTGACCCAGCGCGGCAGTTCCGGCGGTGCGCCGATCCCGATGGCCGGGGTGCCGGTGCATGCATACGAGGGCTATCTGGCGCGGCTGGTGGCGCTGGGCGAGTCGGTGGCGATCTGCGAGCAGATCGGCGATCCGGCGCTGGCCAAGGGCCTGGTCGAGCGCAAGGTGGTGCGCATCGTCACCCCCGGCACGGTGACCGACGAGGCCCTGCTGGACGAGCGCCGCGATACCTTGCTGATGGCCATCGCGCGCACCAAGCAGGGCTACGGCCTGGCCTGGGCCGACCTGGCCGGCGGCCGTTTCCTGGTCAACGAGGTGGACAACGAGGACGCGCTGGAGGCGGAACTGGCGCGGCTGGAGCCGGCCGAACTGCTGGTGCCCGACGAGGATCAGTGGCCGGAGTTCCTGCGCGAGCGCCGCGGCGTGCGCCGCCGGCCGCCGTGGCTGTTCGACGCCGACAGCGGCCGCCGCCAGTTGCTGGCGTTCTTCCAGTTGCACGATTTGAGCGGCTTCGGTATCGACGACAAGCCGCGGGCGACCGCCGCCGCCGGCGCCCTGCTCGGCTACGTGGAGGAAACCCAGAAGCAGCGCCTGCCGCACCTGACCGCGATCGCGATGGAGACCGCCAGCGAGGCGATCGCGATGAACGCGGCCACCCGCCGCCACCTGGAACTGGACACGCGCGTCGACGGCGACACCCGCAACACCCTGCTCGGCGTGCTAGACAGCACGGTCACGCCGATGGGCGGGCGCCTGCTGCGGCGCTGGCTGCACCGTCCGCTGCGCCTGCGCGAGGTGCTGGTGCAGCGCCACCACGCGGTCGGCACGCTGATCGACCGCGGCGCCGACGCCGACCTGCGCGAGGCGTTCCGCGCGCTCGGCGACGTCGAACGCATCCTCACCCGCGTTGCGCTGCGCTCGGCACGCCCGCGCGACTTTTCCACCCTGCGCGACGGCCTGGGCCTGCTGCCGAAGGTGCGCGCGGTCCTGGCACCGCTGGATTCGCCGCGGCTGGCCGCGCTGGCGGCGGAGCTGGGCCAGCACGACGAGATCGCGCACCTGCTGGCGTCGGCGATCGCCGAGCAGCCGCCGCTCAAGCTCAGCGACGGCGGCGTCATCGCGGCCGACTACGACGCCGAGCTGGACGAACTGCGCCGGCTCAGCACCAATGCCGACCAGTTCCTGATCGACCTGGAAGCGCGCGAACGCGCCAGCAGCGGCATCGCCACGCTGAAGGTCGGCTACAACCGCGTGCACGGCTACTACATCGAGATCAGCAAGGGCCAGGCCGACAAGGCACCGGTGCACTACAGCCGGCGCCAGACCCTGACCAACGCCGAGCGCTACATCACCGAGGAACTGAAGAACTTCGAGGACAAGGTGCTGTCGGCGCGCGAGCGCGCGTTGTCGCGCGAGAAGCTGCTCTACGAAGGCCTGCTGGACACGCTGGGCGAACGCCTGGAGCCGCTCAAGCGCGCCGCCGCCGCATTCAGCGAACTGGACGTGCTGGCCGGCTTCGCCGAACGCGCGCAGGCACTGGACTGGACCCAGCCGGAACTGGAGACCGGTGCGTGCCTGCGCATCGAACGCGGCCGCCATCCGGTGGTGGAAGCGGTGCGCGAGCAGCCGTTCGAGCCGAACGACCTGGACCTGCACCCCGACCGCCGCATGCTGGTGATCACCGGCCCGAACATGGGCGGTAAATCGACCTACATGCGCCAGAACGCGCTGATCGTGCTGCTCGCGCACATCGGCAGCTACGTGCCGGCGCGGCGCGCGGTGATCGGCCCGATCGATCGCATCCTCACCCGCATCGGCGCCGGCGACGACCTGGCACGCGGGCAGTCGACCTTCATGGTCGAGATGGCCGAAACCAGCTACATCCTGCACCACGCTACCGCGCAGTCGCTGGTGCTGATGGACGAGATCGGCCGCGGCACCTCCACCTACGACGGCCTGGCGCTGGCCGATGCGGTGGCGCGCCATCTCGCACACCACAATCGCTGCTACACGCTGTTCGCCACGCACTATTTCGAGCTGACCGCGCTGGCCGACGAATCGGTCGAAGGCGGCGCCAGCGGCATCGCCAACGTGCACCTGGACGCGGTCGAGCACGGCGACCGCCTGGTGTTCATGCACGCGGTCAAGGACGGCCCGGCCAACCGCAGCTTCGGCCTGCAGGTGGCGGCGCTGGCCGGCCTGCCCAAGACCACGGTGGCGCAGGCGCGGCGACGCCTGGCGGAACTGGAACAGCGCGGCGGCGAGAGCCATGCCTCGCAGATGGCGCCGCAGGCGCTGGACGCGCCGCAGCAGTTCGGCCTGTTCGCGGCCACGCCCTCCGCCGCGCAGGAAGCATTGGCTGCGCTGGATCCGGACGAACTCACACCCAAGCAGGCGCTGGAAGCGCTGTACCGGCTCAAGTCGCTGTTATAGGCGGCCTACGATTTAGCCCCTCTCCCATCGGGAGAGGGGGTGGGGTGAGGGTCCGGCGCGAAGCGTCTCGCAGCGGCAGGGCACACGAGGCTGCGCCCGCACCCTCATCCGCCCCGGCGGGGCACCTTCTCCCGGCGGGAGAAGGGAGGCGCCAAAGCCCCTCTCCCATCGGGAGAGGGGTTGGGGTGAGGGTCCGGCGCGAAGCGTCTTGCAGTGTCAGGGCGCAAGAGGCTGCGCCCGTACCCTCATCCGCCCCTTCGGGGCACTTTCTCCCGTAAGGAGAAGGGAAGCTCCGTAGCCCCTCTCCCACCGGGAGAGGGGTTGGGGTGAGGGTCGGTCCACGCGGCGAGCACACCCACCCTCCAGTGGCCCACCTTCCACTAGGCAGTCGCCGGCACAGCGTTTGGACGCGGCATGAACGGGTTCGGATGCGCCGCCAGCAACGCATCGTCGATGGCCGCAGCACGTTGCGCCGCCGGCCGTGCCATGTGCCGCTGCACAAACGCGACAAACGCCGGCCGCGCCTGCAGCACACCGATGCGCGTGTAGAAGCCGAGGAACGCCGCGGCATAGAGGTCGGCCGCACTGAAGCGATCGCCGGCCAGGTGCTCGCGACCGGCGACGCCCTGCTCCAGCATGTCCAGCAGGTCCTCGCCATGGCCGTAGCCCGCGCTGTGCGCCGGCGCCAGCGTGCCGTGCTGCTGTGCGGTCAGGAAGGCTTCGGCCGGTCCGGCCAGCAGGAACAGCCAGCGGTAGTACTCGCCCCGCGCCGACGATCCCAGCGGCGGCGCCAGTTGCCGCTCCGGCACCAGATCGGCCAGGTAGGCGCAGATCGCCGCGTTCTCGGTGACGACCGTGGTGCCGTGGACCAGCGCCGGCACCTTGCCCATCGGGTTGATCGCCAGATACGCCGGCGCCTTCATGCCGGTGCCGTAGTCCAGGATCTGCGCGCGGTACGGCAGGCTGGTTTCTTCGAGCATCCAGCGCGCGATGCGGCCGCGCGACATGGGGTGGGTATAGAGCACAAGATCGTGGGACATGGTCGGACTCCGTGGTGGACGCCACGCAGTCTGCGCGTGCCCTGCTGACACCTGCTGTCAGGAGCCGACGCCGTGTCCGGTGGCGGCGCGCCAGCGCCGGATCAGCAGATGCCGTCGCGTCGGGTAGCGTTCGCTGTCGTCGCGCAGCGCCAGCACCCGGTCGGCACGGAAATGGCGGAAGTCGCCGCGCAGTTCGCACCACGCCGCGATCATGCCGAAACCGCCCAGGAAGGCCATCGCGAACGGCCAGATGCGCCGTTGCGAGGCGACACCGCCGGCATCGGCGTAGTCCATGTGCAGCACGTGTTCCAGGCGGATGCCGCGGCGCAGGACCGGCAGCCACGGCGCCGCCGGCTGCGCGGGCGTGGCCGCGGGCACCAGCAACCCGCTGGTCTCCAGCGCCAGCCGCAACGGCGCCGGCAACGACGCCCCGATCCGGGTGATGGCGCGCTGCGCGGCCTGCGCCAGTTCCGGATCGGCCTGGCTCGCCACCCAGCGCGCGCCCAGGGTCAGCGCTTCCAGTTCGTCCTCGCTGAAGTTCAACTCCGGCAGCAGGAAGCCCGGGCGCAGCACGTAGCCCACACCGGGGTCGCCGAGAATGTCGGCGCCCTGCCCGCGCAGGCTGGCGATGTCGCGGTACAGCGTGCGCAGGCTCACCCCCAGATCGGCGGCGAGCTGCGCCCCGGCCACGGGCCGGCGGCGCCCGCGCAGGGCGTCGAGCAGGCGCAGCAGACGGGTGGCGCGTTGGGTCATCGCGACAGGATAGTGGGCAGGCGCTGCCAACGGGAGGCACTGGTGCGTCAGGCATCGCCCGCCTGGCGCTGCCTTCCGATCGGTGTCGCACTGCGCAGCGACGCTGTCGCCTGGAGGAAACACGGACTTCTATACTCGACGGCGAACGCGCCGCCCTGCTCCATCACAAACGGCGCCGCGGACACCAGCACAGGCCGCACGCGTCCGCGACGGCTACATCCAACGAGGGAACGCATGCAGCCACGCTCGCGAACGTCGTCACGCCAACCGGTCCGCTGCGCCACCGCCGGTGCCCTGCGGGCGCCACATCCGCGCAGCGGCCGTCGCGGCCTCCGGGACTGAGGCGACGATGATGGAATTTGTCCTTTTTGCCATCGGCGTGGTCGTCGGTGCGGTGCTGTTGCATCTGGCGCGCCCTCTCGGGCGCAGCGCCTCCGCGCAGCAGCCTGCACCGGCAACCGACGCTGGCGAGAACCACCACGCCGCGCCCGAGGCAACGCAGGAGACCCCGGCGCAGCATCTGCAGCGGCTGCGCCAGCAGGTGGAAGCACAGGACGAGCAGATCCACAGCCCTGCCGATCTGGCACAGATTCCGCAGTTCCAGCAAGGCGTGGCGCTACTGGCGGGCGCGGAGTTCTCCCATCAGGAACTGGTCGAGGCGCTGGGCAGCCCAGGCTACGTGCTGCCGTGCATGGCAGCGCAGGCCTTGGCGCAACGCCGCTCCCCGGATGCGGACGCGGTCCTGGACGTGCTCCCGCACCTGGGCTCGTATCCGCTGAGCTTCCTGTTCGACTACCTGCAGCGCCTGCCGGATGCCGACCATCTGCACGCGCTGCTGCGCCACGCGCGCGACTGGTGGTGGAACGTCGTCCCGTTCCGGCAACGCCTGCGCGCTTATCTGCAGTGGGCCGCAAGCAAGACCCCGGCGGACCGCCCGGTGGATTTCGACGAACTCGACGATGCAGCGCTGACCGCACTCGGCGATACCCTCGCCCAGTTCAAGGAACCGGTGCTGGAGCCGTTCCTGCAGCGCCTGCACGACGCACGCAAGCAGCGTCGCGAGCAGCGCGTGCTCGGCGGCTTCGGCCGTGTCGTCGCCGCGGTGCCGGCGCGCCTGCGCCTGCACCACCCGGGGCTGGACGCGGCCTTGCAGCGCGCCTACGAGCACGTGGTGACCACGCCCCCGCAGCCGGTCCTGCTGGTCGGCGAACACGGCGTGGGCAAGAGCGTGCTGATCGACCTGCTCAGCGAACGCCTGCTCGGCGAAGGCTGGCGTGTGTTCGAGGCCTCCGCTGCGGAGATCCTCGCGGGGCAGAGCTACATCGGCGAACTGGAGGGACGCATCCGCGAGATGCTGGCGGTCCTGCACCGCGAGCGCGCCCTGTGGCGCGCGCCGGACTTCTACGACCTGCTGCACAAGGGCGCGCATTCGCGCGATCCGCGCGGCATCCTCGATCTGGTGCTGCCGGCGCTGGAACGCGGTGAGCTGCGCCTGATCGGCGAGATCACGCCGCGGCAACTGGCGCAACTGCAGGTGGCGCGGCCGACCACGCGTTCGCGCTTCGAAGTGGTGACGCTGGCACCGGCCGCGTCCACCGCGCTGGCGCAGATCGGCGCACAGTGGGCGCAGGCCCAGGCGCAGGCGCTGCAGACCGAGGTGATCGACGCTCGCGCCCTGGCCGAAGCCGAACGCCTGGCCGCGCAGTACTTCCCCGATCAGCACGAACCCGGCCGCCTGCTGCAACTGCTCGACGAGACCCTGCAGGCCGCGAAGGACGGCGACGACGCACGCCTGCCGCTGGACGACGATGCCCTGCTGCAGGCGGTGGCCAGGCGCAGCGGCCTGCCGCTGGAGGTGATCGACGATCGCCAACGCCTGGAACTGGAGACGCTGCGCCGTTTCTTCCGCAAGCGCGTGCTGGGCCAGGACGAGGCGGTGGAGACCCTGCTCGACCGCATCGCCATGCTCAAGGCCGGGCTGATCGACAGCCGCCGCCCGATCGGCGTGTTCCTGTTCGCCGGCCCGACCGGCACCGGCAAGACCGAATTGGCCAAGGCCCTGGGCGAACTGCTGTTCGGCACTCCCGAGCGCCTGCTGCGCCTGGACATGAGCGAGTTCCAGGGCGAGGACGCGCTGTACCGGCTCACCGGCGACGACAGCGCCGGGCAGCGCACGCTGATCGCGCGCATCCGCGAGCAGCCGTTCTCGGTGGTGCTGCTGGACGAGTTCGAAAAGGCCCACCCCAAGGTCTGGGACCTGTTCCTGCAGGTGTTCGACGACGCCCGCCTGAGCGACCGCAACGGCAACACCGCCGACTTCCGCCACAGCATCATCATTCTCACCAGCAACGTCGGCGCCACGCTGGCCCGCGGCGCCGGCCCCGGCTTCGCCACCGTCGCCGGCGGCTACTCGCGCAACGCGGTGGAAAAGGCGGTGTACGAGACCTTCCGCCGCGAGTTCGTCAACCGGCTCGACAAAGTGGTGCTGTTCAACCCGCTGGATCGGGCGCTGATGCGCGAGATCCTGCACAAGGAACTGGATCGCACGCTGACCCGGCGCGGCCTGCGCAATCGCGCCTGGGCGGTGGAATGGGAGCCGTCGGCGATCGAGTTCCTGCTCGACCGCGGCTTCACTCCGGACCTGGGCGCGCGTCCGCTGCGCCGCGCGATCGAACAGCATCTGCTTGCGCCCCTGGCACGCAGCATCGTCGAGCAACGCGCCCCCGAAGGCGACCAGTTCCTGTTCGTGCGCGGCGCCAGCGACCGCCTCGACGTGCGCTTCATCGCGCCGGACGCGCCGCCGACGCCGGAGCCCCTGCCCTCTGCGGTCGACCCCGCCGCGCCGACGGATCTGCGCGACCTGGTATATGCGCCCAATGCAGACAGCGCGGTCCTGCCGCGCCTGGATGCGGCCTTGCATCGCCTGCAGGAATCGCACGCCACCCCGGCCTGGCGGCAGGCGCGCGAGGCCGACTTCGCCGCCATGGGCGAGCGCGATTTCTGGTCGCAACCCGGCCGCTTCCAGGTGCTGGACCGGATCGAGCGCCGCGACCGCATCGAAAGCGCGCTGGCCACCGCCGTGCGCCTGCGCGCGCGGCTGGACGGCGGCGCCCAGCGCGATGGCGAGTTCGTGGCGCGCCTGACCCAGTTGCTGTGGTTGCTGCACCTGGCCAGCACCGCGCTGCAGGAGCAACGCCCGCAGGATGCGCTGCTGGACCTGCGCATCGGCGCCAGCGAGCTGCACCGGCATCCGGCCGAAGTGCGGCAGTGGTGGCAACGTCTGCTGCAGATGTATCTGGCCTGGGCCGAGCAGCGCAACATGCGGGTGGAGGTGCTGGCACAGGATCCGCAGCAAGGTCGCGCCTGGCTGGCCATCGCCGGCTTCGGGGCACTGGCGTTGCTGGACGCGGAAGCCGGCCTGCACGTGCAGGAACAGGAGGTCGACGAACCGACCCTGCGCCGGCTCGCGGTGCAGGTGCGGGTCGCCCCGGACCTGCCCGGGCAGGCACGGCGCGCGCCCATCGGCGAGGACGAACTGCGGGTGTGCCGACGCTATCGGATCGCGCCTTCGCCGTTGGTGCGCGACAGCGTCCGCGGCTGGCGCAGCGGACGCCTGGAACGCGTGCTGGGCGGCGATTTCGACGTGATGCCGGTGGACTGAGTCCTGTCAGGGACGCACGCAGCATGCTGCCTCTGCAGGGAGTGCCGGCAAGCGAGCGATGCGCGGCCACACCACGCACCGCCATCGATGTGATAGCCGCACCCTATCGATTGATTAGAAGAATTCGAATTCTCTAAATCGCGGCTTCCGCCTATCGTGTCTCCAGTTTCACCGTGTCGCCGCCGTATGATCGCGGCGCCGAGCCACCTCATCTCGTCCACCAAGAGCCAAGGCAGCCTCCCATGACCAGCGAATCGAAATGCCCGTTCCACCAGGCTGCCAGCGGCAGCGGCACCAGCAATCGCGACTGGTGGCCCAAGCAGTTGCGCGTGGATCTGCTCAACCAGCATTCGGCCCGTTCCAACCCGCTGGACCCGCAGTTCGATTACGCCAAGGCGTTCAAGCAACTCGATCTGGAAGCGCTCAAGCGCGACCTGCGCGCACTGATGACCGATTCGCAGGACTGGTGGCCGGCCGACTTCGGCCACTACGGCCCGCTGTTCGTGCGCATGGCCTGGCATAGCGCCGGCACCTACCGCACCGGCGACGGCCGCGGCGGCGGTGGCCGCGGCCAGCAGCGTTTCGCTCCGCTCAACAGCTGGCCGGACAACGTCAGCCTGGACAAGGCGCGGCGCCTGCTGTGGCCGATCAAGCAGAAGTACGGCCAGGCCATCTCCTGGGCCGACCTGCTGATCCTCACCGGCAACGTCGCGCTGGAATCGATGGGCTTCAAGACCTTCGGCTTCGCCGGCGGCCGCGCCGACACCTGGGAGCCGGACCAGGACGTGTACTGGGGCCGCGAGACCAAGTGGCTGGGCGGCGACGAGCGGTATTCGCACGGCTCGCCGGGCGTGGACGAGGCGCACGGCGTGCTGGTGAAGGACGACGACAGCGAAGTGCGCCACACCCGCGACCTGGAGAACCCGCTGGCCGCGGTGCAGATGGGCCTGATCTACGTCAACCCGGAAGGTCCGGACGGCAACCCCGACCCGCTGCTGGCGGCCAAGGACATCCGCGACACCTTCGGCCGCATGGCGATGAACGACGAAGAGACCGTGGCACTGATCGCCGGCGGCCACACCTTCGGCAAGACCCACGGCGCCGGCCCGGCCGACCACGTCGGCGCCGAGCCGGAAGCGTCCGACCTGGAAAGCCAGGGCCTGGGCTGGTCCAACAGCTTCGGCAGCGGCAAGGGCGGCGACACCATCACCAGCGGCCTGGAAGTCACCTGGACCACCAAGCCGGCGCAGTGGACCAACGAGTTCTTCGAGCACCTGTTCAAGTTCGAGTGGGAACTGAGCAAGAGCCCGGCCGGCGCCCACCAGTGGGTGGCCAAGAACGCCGAGGCGGTCATTCCGGACGCGCACGACCCGTCGAAGAAGCACCTGCCGACCATGCTCACCACCGACCTGGCGCTGCGCTTCGACCCGGCCTACGAGAAGATCTCGCGCCGCTTCCTGGAGAACCCGCAACAGTTCGCCGACGCCTTCGCCCGCGCCTGGTTCAAGCTGACCCACCGCGACATGGGTCCGCGTGCGCGCTACCTCGGCCCGGACGTGCCGGCCGAAGAACTGCTGTGGCAGGACCCGATCCCGGCCGTGGACCACCCGCTGGTCGACGCGCAGGACATCGCCGCGCTCAAGAAGACCCTGCTCGATTCCGGGCTGAGCGTGGCGCAGCTGGTGTCCACCGCCTGGGCCGCAGCGTCCACCTTCCGCGGTTCGGACATGCGCGGCGGCGCCAACGGCGCGCGCATCCGCCTGGCCCCGCAGAAAGACTGGGAGGTCAACCAGCCGGCGCAACTGGCACAGGTCCTGGCCACGCTGGAGCGCATCCAGGCGCAGTTCAACGGCGCGCAGAGCGGCGGCAAGCAGATCTCGCTGGCCGACCTGATCGTGCTCGGCGGCGCCGCCGCGGTGGAACAGGCGGCCAAGCTGGCCGGACAGATCGTCGAGGTGCCGTTCGTGCCGGGCCGCATGGATGCCTCGCAGGAACAGACCGACGTGGAATCGTTCGCGGTGCTGGAACCGATCGCCGATGGTTTCCGCAACTACGCCAGGCGCCGTTACGCGCTGTCGGCCGAAGCGCTGCTGATCGACAAGGCGCAGTTGCTGACCCTGACCGCACCGGAGATGACCGTGCTGGTCGGCGGCCTGCGCGTGCTCGGCGCCAACAGCGGCCAGTCCGCGCACGGTGTGTTCACCGATCGCCCGGGCGTGCTCAGCAACGACTTCTTCGCCAACCTGCTGGACATGGGCACCGAGTGGAAGGCGACCTCGGAGATGAAGGACGTCTACGAAGGCCGCGACCGCAAGAACGGCGCCGTGAAGTGGACCGGCACCCGTGCCGACCTGGTGTTCGGCTCCAACTCGGTGCTGCGCGCCGTGGCCGAGGTCTACGCCAGCGCCGACGCGCAGGCGAAGTTCGTGCGCGACTTCGTCGCCGCCTGGACCAAGGTGATGCAGCTGGATCGCTTCGACCTGGCCGCCTGACGACGACAGACGGGGCGCCGCAGCGGCGCCTCGCGTGTCCTGGTTGCATGACGACAACGCCCCGCTCGCCGGGGCGTTGTCGCGAGTGTGAGGGCAACCGCCACACTCCGAATATGCGGCAAAGACGACAGCATCGTTTCGACGACGCAGCGCGTCGCGGCTGAAGCCGATGCCACAGCACGCACCACTCGCCGTAGGAGCGGCTTCAGCCGCGACCGCAGCACGCTAACCGTGTCGTGGCATCCATCGACGCGAACGGCCGGCAGGTCCACGGGCCATCCTCGGGCGGAGATCGGGACAGTGTCGCGTGATGAACGCACGGCATCCATCGCGTTCGGCTACAGCGCGTCCAGATCCCCCAGCGCGCGGATCAGCCGCCGCGCGCGCTTGTCCGGCTTGCCCTCCGGCGCCTGGTAGCCGTTGCGCTCGGCGCTGCGCTGCGCGCGCAACTGCGCGCGGCGCTCGCGCGAGGCTTCGCTCTCCAAGTACAGGGTCTGCGCCACGCTGGCCGGGCCGCGGGTGTCGCTGAGCCCCAGCACCTGGATCTCGAACACTTCGTCGCCGCGCTGCACGCGTACCTGCTCGCCCACGCGCACCGCGCGCGAGGATTTCGGCCGCTGCCCGGCCACGTCCACCTTACCGGTGTCCACGGCCTGCTTGGCCAGGCTACGGGTCTTGAAGAAGCGCGCGGCCCACAGCCAGACATCCAGGCGCACCGCGGCAGCTTGTACGACAGATTCATTCATTGCGTTGCTCGACATCCACTCGCGTTGGGGATTGCAGGCAGTCAAAAGGCGACGCCGGATCGGAGACCATCGCGCCGCCGAGGGAATGCGCGGTACACACGTCTCTCCGCACAGATGGCGATGCGATCGCACCAATGCAAGCACCGCGCCTCAGGGACCCACCTTTCCGGGATGAATGGGTTGGCAGAGAGCGAGCGACCTCGAGGCAGGCGCCCCGGAGGCCGGCTCGCCCAGGTTTCATATCCCCGGTGCTGGCTTCGCCCCCTACTCGGCACCAAGCACATGACCCGAGCCGTGCCGAACGCAGTTCCATCCTCGCCGCAGCGCACCACCGCGACTCGGACAGGACCGGCCGCCCCCCCCCCCGGTGAGGGCGCCTGCCACCTGCCATGGAGTGGCGCAGGTCCGCTCCCCCACCCGCCTGCTGCACAAACGCTGCGCAGACCCAGATCCGCCCATCGCCCCGCCGACATCGGTCGGTGCTAGTGTGGCCGGCTTACGCTCGCTCCCGACCCGCGATGACCAAGCCCGCTGCGCTCACCGAAGGCCCGATCGGCCGCCAGTTGCTGCTGTTCTCGCTGCCGATCCTGGCCGGCAACATCGCACAATCGCTCAACGGCTCGGTCAATGCCGTGTGGATCGGCCGCTATCTCGGCGAAGCAGCGCTCACCGCCGCTGCCAACGCCAACAGCATCATGTTCTTCCTGATCGGCTCGGTGTTCGGCATCGGCATGGCCGCCACCATCCTGATCGGCCAGGCGATGGGTCGCGGCGACGTGGCCCAGGCGCGGCGGGTGATGGGCACCAGCGCCACCTTCTTCATCGGCATTTCGGTGCTGATCGCCGCCGGCGGCTGGTGGTTGGCGCGGCACCTGCTGGCGGCGATGGGCACGCCGGCGGCGTCGCTGCCCTTGGCCGAGGCCTATCTGCGGGTGATCTTCCTGGCGATGCCACTGCTGTACACCTTCGCGTTCCTGTCGGCGGCGCTGCGCGGCACCGGCGATTCGCGCACGCCGTTCCGCTTCCTGCTGCTGTCGGTGGTGCTGGACATCGGCTTCAATCCGCTGCTGCTGTTCGGGCTGGGGCCGTTCCCCAAGCTGGGCATCGCCGGGGCGGCCTGGGCCACGCTGATCGCGCAGGCGGTGTCGCTGACCGGGTTGCTGTTGTACCTGCGGCACAAGCGGCACGTGCTGTGGCTGGGCCGCCGCGACGCGCGGCTGTTCCGGCTCGACCTGCCGATCCTGCGTGCGCTGATCGTCAAGGGCGTGCCGATGGGCCTGCAGATGGTGCTGATCTCGCTGGCGATGATCGTGATGATCTCGCTGGTCAACGGCTATGGCACCGCCACCTCCGCGGCCTACGGCGCGGCGCTGCAGCTGTGGGCCTACCTGCAGATGCCGGCGATGGCGATCGGCGCGGCCTGCTCGTCGATGGCCGCGCAGAACGTCGGCGCGCAGCGCTGGGACCGGGTCGCGGCGACCGCGCGCAAGGGCGTGCTGTTCAATTTCCTGCTGACCGGCGCGCTGATCGCGCCGCTGATCCTGTTCGATCGCTGGACGCTGGCGCTGTTCCTGCCGCCGCACAGCGCGGCGCTGGAGATCGCGCGCCACCTCAACCACATCGCGGTGTGGTCATTCCTGTTCTTCGGCGTCACCTTCGTCATCTCCGGCGTGGTCCGCGCCACCGGTGCGGTGGTCCCGCCGCTGCTGATCCTGGCGCTGTCGCTATGGGGCATCCGCGTGCCGTTCGCACAGTTGCTGCAGCCGCAGCTGGGCGTGGATGCGGTGTGGTGGAGCTTCCCGACCAGCGCCACCTGCGCGATGCTGCTGTCGCTGGCGTATTACCGCTGGGGCAACTGGCGCAAGGCGCGGATGCTGGCGCCGTCGCGGCCGGAGACCGTGGCGCATCCGGCGGAAGTGCCGGTGCAGCCGCCGGCACCGGTCGCCGACGTGGCGGTGGCGCAGGATCCGGCGCGCTGACATTGCTTAAGCGCGGCGGCGACGCGGTGCGGCCGAAACCCCACGCCATTTGTAGGAGCGGCTTCAGCCGCGACCAACCCGCCGACCATCATCAAGAAGGACGCAGGCGCTCAGCAGCGAGCGGTTCTGGGAATGCCCGGTCGCGGCTGAAGCCGCTCCTACGAGGGCATCGAGGGCATCGCGTGCGCGGCGGCGGTTGAAAACAGCGCCGGGATTCAGCGCACCACAGGCCACGGCGCACATCCGGCCATTCCACAAACGCAAACGGCCGCCCGAAGGCGGCCGTTGCGGCAGCGACCGAGGGTCGCCGGAAGATTACTCGGCCTTGGCGGCGGCAGCAGCGGCCTGGCGCGCGACCTTGGCCTGCGCAGCGGCGGCCAGATCTTCCTTGATGCGGGCGGCCTTGCCTTCCAGGCCACGCAGGTAGTACAGCTTGCCGGCGCGGACCTTGCCGCGGCGCTTCACTTCGACCGAGTCGATGGTGGCGCTGTGGGTCTGGAACACGCGCTCGACGCCGTAGCCGTGCGAGATCTTGCGCACGGTGAACGAGGAGTTCAGGCCGGCGTTCTTGGTGCCGATCACCACGCCTTCGTAGGCCTGCACGCGCTCGCGGTTGCCTTCCTTCACCTTGACGTTGACGACGACGGTGTCGCCCTGGTTGAACTCCGGCAGCTTGCGCTGGATCTGGGCGGCTTCGAAGTCGGCCAGGATGGTCTTGTTGAGCTTGCTCATGGTGGGCACCGCTTGTGTCTGGTGAGGTGGTCCGGCAGTCGCCGCACGGCGATTGCACGATATCGGATGGGCCAAGCACGGAACGCACTGGCCGGAAAGCCGGGCATTTTAACCCAGCCCGGCGGCCATGGCTAGGGCCTGGGTGGATTTTCCTGTTCGGCGGCCAGCGCCGCCTCCCGCTCCTGGCGAAATTCCTGCAGCAGACGGCGGTCGGCCGCGCTCAGCGCCGCCTCGTCCAGCAGTTCCGGGCGCCGCAGCCAGGTCCGCCCCAGCGCCTGCATGCGCCGCCAGCGCGCGATCGCAGCGTGGTTGCCGGAGCGCAGCACCGCCGGCACCTCGCCCAGGGCGTGTTCGCGCGGGTGCGTGTAGTGCGGGCAGTCAAGCAGGCCGTCCGGGCCTTCGAAACTGTCCTGGGCGGCGGATTCGGCGTCGTTCAGCGCGCCCTCCTGCAGCCGGGTCACCGCATCCACCAGCACCGCCGCGGCCAGTTCGCCGCCGGACAGCACGTAGTCGCCGATCGAGATTTCCTCGTCCACCGCCGCGGCGACGAAGCGCTCATCCACGCCCTCGTAGCGCCCGCACAGCAGCAGCAGCCGCGGCAGCGCCGCCAGTTCGCGCGCCTTGGCCTGGGTCAGCGGCCGCCCCTGCGGGCTCAGGTAGATCAGCGGCGCCGGCTGCGGATCGGCGTCGCGCACCGCCTGCAGGCAGGCCTGCAGCGGCTCGATCATCATCACCATGCCCGGGCCGCCGCCGAACGGACGGTCGTCGACCTTGCGGTAGCCGCCCGTGGCGTAGTCGCGCGGGTTCCAGCCGTGCAGGTCCAGCAGCGCGCGCTCCTGCGCCCGCCCGACCACGCCGAACCCGGCGCACTGGGCGACGAACTCGGGGAACAGGCTGATGACGTCGATGCGCATTGGGCGGGGATTGGGGAGTCGGGATTGGGGATTCGCAAACGCAACAGCGGGGGCCGGCGCGCGCCGGCATCGCTCAGAACTCGGGGTCCCAGTCGACCACGACCAGGTTGGCTTCGAAATCCACCGACTTGATGTAGTCCGGCTGCACGAACGGCACCAGCCGTTCGCGGTCGCCGCGCACCACCAGCACGTCGTTGGCGCCGGTGGAGAACAGGTGCGACACCTGCCCCAGCGCCACGCCGTCGACGGTGCGCACGTCCAGGCCTTCCAGGTCCACCCAGTAGTACTCGTCCGGGCGCGGCGGCGGCAGGCTGCTGCGCGCCACGTAGATTTCCGTGCCGCGCAGGGCTTCCACGGCGTCGCGGTCGGTGACCTCGGGCAGCGTGGCGATCAGGTACTTGCCGGACTCGCGGCCGCGCACGCCGCTGAGGCTGCTCTCGCTGCCGTCGGGCTTGCGCACGATCCAGGGCTGATAACGGAAAATGGCGAGGCGCGGCTCGGTCCAGGACTCGAGCTTGGCCTCGCCACGGATGCCAAACGCGCCGAGGACCCGACCGAGCAGGATGCGGCGCTGGCTGTCTTTCATTGGGGCAAACGCGAGGGCCGCGCGCTGGGCGCGGCCCGCGGAATCAGGCCGCGGCGGCCTGGTTCTTGGTGGCTTCCTTGTACAGGTTGCGCACCTTGTCGGTCAGCTGCGCGCCATTGGACACCCAATGGTCGACGCGGGCCAGGTCCAGCACCACGCGCGGCTCGGCGCCCTGGGCGACCGGGTTGTAGTAACCGACGCGTTCGATGTTGCGGCCGTCGCGCGCGCTGCGCACGTCGGTGACGATGATGTGGTAGAAGGGGCGCTTCTTGGCGCCGCCACGGGTAAGGCGGATCTTGACCATGGTGAGTTTCCGGTGTTGCCCAGTCGCCAGGATGGCGCGGTGAACCGACGATTATAGCTACCGACCTTGCCGCTGCCAAGTCTGTGCCGCTGACGCGGCAGGGATTGGGGATTGGGGATTGGGGATTGGGGAGTCGGGATTCGCTAAAAGCGCGCCCATGGTGGCGATGCCTTTCCGGGCGCTTAGATCGCCTGCCAGGGCTGGGTGTGAAGCGCGTCCTCCAGCAACGCCAGCAACTCCTCGGCCGGGCGCAGCGTGCGTCCGTCCACCGCCGCCACCGCCTGCTGGCCGCGGGCGTTGCAGGTGAAGGCGGCCACGTCCGGCCCGAGCTCGTGGAGCGACAACGGCCGCACCTCCTGCGCCACACCCAGCGCGGCGAGCCCGGCCTGCAGCAACCGTTGCTGGGTGCCGCGCAGTGCCGGTGCCTGCGGCCAGTGCAGGCAGGCGCCGTCCCACAACCCCAGGTTCCAGGTCGGCCCTTCGGCCACCTGCCCCTGCGCGTCGACGAACAGCGCATCGTCGCTGCCGGCCTGCAGTGCCAGGCGGCGCTGGTGGAACGCGCCGAAGGTACCGACGTGCTTGAGCTGCGCCGCCTCGCGTGCGAACACGCTGCTGCGCAGGCGCAGCGGCGCCGGGTCGGCCTGCGCCGGTTCCGCCAGCGACACCAGCAGTTCCACGGTGCAGTCGGCATCGGCCCGGCGCAGCGTGAATGCCGGCGAGCACACGGTGACGCGCAGCGACGCGTCGCCCCTGCCAAACGCGGCCAGCGCCGCGCGCAGCTCGCCGCGCACGCGCTCGGCCGCCAAGGCGGTGCCGAACAGCGCCGTGTTGGTCTGTTGCAGCCGCTGCAGATGCAGGTCGAACCCGCGCACGGCGCCGTTGCGCACCTGCATGGTGCTGAAGTGCCCGTAGTTCACCAGCGCGGCCGCGGCCAGCAGTTCGGCATCCGCCCGCTGCCCGCGATGGAAGACCTGCGCGCTCACAGCAGGGCCTGCGCCTGCGCCCACCAGCGCGCCAGCAGTTCTGCCGCCGGCTCGGCCGGCGCCATCCAGGCAGACTGCCCGGCCCAGGCCTGCATCGCCGCCAGGCGGTCGGCGCGCTGTGCGGCCTGGCGCATCGGCGCAGTCAGGCCACGCTGCACCGGGTACGGCCGCGGCGGCGGCGCGTCCGCGGCCGCGGCGGCGCGCACGTAGTCGGTGGCCAGCGCGCGGCCCAGGCGGCCGGAGAAGGCGCGGGTCAAGGTGGTCTGCTCGGGTTCGGCCTGGGCCAGCGCATCCGCCCAGGCCGGCGCCAGCGCCGCCTCCGGGCTGCGCAGCAGGGCGGTGCCGATCTGCACCGCGCTCGCGCCCAGGGTCAGCGCGGCGGCGATGCCGCGGCCGTCGCCGATGCCGCCGGCGGCGATCACCGGGATCTGCAACTGGTCGGCCAAGCGCGGCAGCAGCGCAAACAGCCCGGTCAACTGCCGCTCGGCGCTGCCGGCCTCGAAGGCGCCGCGGTGGCCGCCGGCCTCCGCTCCCTGGGCGACCACCGCATCGGCACCGGCGGCCTGCGCAGCCAGCGCCTCCTCCAGGGTGGTGGCGCAGGCGAACCAGGCGATCCCGGCCTGCTGCAGGCGCTGCACCTGGTCCGGCCGGAACAGGCCCATGATCGACGAGGCCACCGTCGGCCGCGCCGCGAGCAGGGCCTCGAACTGGGCATCGAAATCGGCCGGCGCCGCATCGCCGGCGGCGGCGTCGACCGGCGGCCCCCAGGCCGCGAGAAAGGCGCGCACCTCGGCCTCGGCGGCGGCATCGCGCGCGGGCAAGGGATCCGGCACCCACAGGTTGACCTGCGCTGGCCCGCCGCCGGCGGCGCGGAAGGCGTCCATCCACGCCACGATGTCCTGCGGCGCCGACAGCACCGCGCCCATCGCCCCCATGCCGCCGGCCGTGGCGACCGCGGCCGACAGCGGCACCGGGCAGGCACCCGCCATCGGGCTGAGCAGGATCGGCAGGCGCAGGCCGAAGCGCTGCCGAAAGGCGTCCACGCGCGCCAGGCGCTGCATCATGCGTGCTCCGCGATTCCAGGAACGTCCATGGTAGCCGCGCCGCCTTCCGGCCGCCGTGCCAGAGATGCGAGGACGCTCACGGCAGCGGCACCGGCAAACATTGCCGGTCCCGATCGCCGACCCACACCTGCTGCAGGGAAAAAGCGCGCAGGCGCGCCGGGCGCTGGATGAAGGCGCCCCACAGCCGCAGATCGAGGAACGTCTCGACAGCGCGATCGCGCCACGCCGCCGGACCGGACAGCCGCAGCTCCAGGCCATACAGCCCATCGACCGGACACACCACCTCCACGCACGCCGGCGTCGGCGCGGACGGCCGCAGCACCGCCAGCTGCGGCCTGTGCAACAGCGCGAACAGCCCCAGTTCGCCGTCGGTCGGACGGCTGCCGCCGGGCACCGGCAGCGGCTGGCCGAACAGGCCGGATGTCCACACCGCCTCCAGCACCAGGACGTCGCCCTGGCTCAGCTACAGGAAGTGACGATGCACGACCACGCCATCCGCTGGATCCGCCACCGCGGTGTCCGGCGCTCCACGCACGTCCCAGGCGCGCTCGGCGCCGGCGAACAGCAACGCGGCCGCGGCCGGCACGCGCGCCACGCAACGCGGCGGCAACTGCGCCAGCGGCCATGCGTCACGCGCTGGCGCCTCGGCGACGGCGAGGCTGCCATCGGGGCGCTGCGCATACGCCAGCGGCGTGCCGCGCAGCGGCTGCAACGGCAGCGCCAGCCGCTCCGGTTCCGGCACGCGCCGCCACAGCGCCACCGTGCCGTGCACCTGAAACTCGGCCTGGCCGATACCGATCGAGTACACGCCGGTATGCACGATCGGCACGACGCACTCAGCGTCCGCCGCCACGTCCAGCCACTGCGCCTGGGTCGCGCCCGGCGCCAGCAGGTCGCAGCGCCACTGCGCGGGGCCGTCGGCGGCGGGATGAAAGGCGAGCACCAGCGCATCGCCGGCGTACAGCACCAGCTCGGAGGTGGTGCAGATGCCCTGGCGCGGGAAGCGCTCCTCCGGGAACGGGACGATATCGTCGAGATGGCGGCGCCATTGGCGCGGACCGGACGGCCGCGCGCGCATCGCTGCAGGTGGGATGACGGGCTGCGCTGGCGGCGGCAACCGCGCCGGCGCGGGCGTGGCACCGGCCTCGCCGGTGACCGTGTCCAGAGATGCAGCCGGAGCGCCGCCGGCCGTGCGGCGCGCCATCGCGCGATCGATCGCCGCGACGACCAGCACCACCAGCACCCAGTACACCAGCGTCGCCGGCAGCACCGCCCAGCCGGAGGCCGAGTGCAGCGCCAGGACCAGCGCCAGGGCCAGGCCCAGCACGCGCGTGCCGACGGACACGCTCACCGCACGCGCCGTGGCCGCGGGCTCAGCGGAACGGCAGGCCGCCGCGGCCGCCCATGCCGCCGAGCATGCCCTTCATGCCGCGCATCAGGCCCTTCATGCCGCCGCCGGCCATCTTGCTCATCATCTTTTCCATCTGCTGATACTGCTTCATCAGCTTGTTGACGTCGGCCGGCTGGGTACCGGAACCGCGGGCGATGCGCGCGCGGCGCGAGCCGTTGAGCAGACCCGGGTTGCGCCGCTCCTTCTTGGTCATCGAGCCGATGATGGCGATCATCCGCGGCACGTCCTTGTTGCCGGCGACCTGCTGCTTCAGATGGTCGGGGATCTGGCCCATGCCCGGCAGCTTGTCCATCAGCCCGGACAAACCGCCCATGTTCTGCATCTGCTCGAGCTGATCGCGCATGTCGTTGAGGTCGAACTTCTTGCCCTTGGCGACCTTCTCGGCCAGCTTCTGCGCCTTGTCCTTGTCGACCTGGTGCTCGACCTGCTCGACCAGCGACAGCACGTCGCCCATGTCGAGGATGCGGCTGGCCAGGCGGTCGGGATGGAACACGTCCAGGCCGTCCGGCTTCTCGCCGACGCCGATGAACTTGATCGGCTTGCCGGTGATGTAGCGCACGCTCAGCGCCGCGCCGCCGCGGGCGTCGCCGTCGGTCTTGGTCAGCACCACGCCGGTCAGCGGCAGCGCCTCGCTGAATGCCTTGGCGGTGTTGGCCGCGTCCTGGCCGGTCATCGCATCGACCACGAACAGGGTCTCGACCGGGGTGATCGCCGCGTGCAGCGCCTTGATCTCCTCCATCATCGCTGCGTCGATGGCCAGGCGGCCGGCGGTATCCACCAGCAGCACGTCGACGAAGGACTTGCGCGCGTCGGCGATGGCGGCACGGACGATGTCCACCGGCTTCTGCGAGGCCTCGGACGGGAAGAACAGCACCCCGACCTGCTCGGCCAGGGTCTTGAGCTGCTCGATCGCGGCCGGGCGGTACACGTCGGCCGACACCACCATCACCTTCTTCTTGCGCTTTTCCTTCAGGTGCTTGGCCAGCTTGCCGACCGTGGTGGTCTTGCCCGCGCCCTGCAGGCCGGCCATCAGCACGATCGCCGGCGCCGGCACGTTGAGGTTGAGGTCGCTGGCGGCCGAGCCCATCACCGCGGTCAGCTCGTCGCGCACGACCTTGATCAGCGCCTGGCCGGGGGTCAGGCTCTTGAGCACTTCCTGGCCGACCGCGCGGACCTTGATGCGTTCGATCAGCGCCTGCACCACCGGCAGGGCGACGTCGGCCTCGAGCAGCGCGATGCGCACTTCGCGGGTGGCTTCGCGGATGTTCTCCTCGGTCAGGCGACCGCGGCCGCGCAGGCGCTGCATGGTGCCGGAGAGGCGTTGGGTGAGGGATTCGAACATGCGGGCGGGTCGCGGACGGGAAACGGCCGTCGATTATAGACCGGGCGCGCCGGCGATCCCCGGCGCCGCCGTCACGGCGGCTGGCCCGATATGCGAAACTGGCGCAATGCTCATCACCGTCCTCGCCACCCTGCTGTACCTGGCCGCCACCGGCCTACTGATCGCCGCGGTGGTGCGCGACCGGGTGGACCGCAGCCGCGCCTGGCTGTGGCCGGCGCTGCCGGCGGTGGCCCTGCATGCGGGCTATCACGTGCAGGTGGCCCTGCACACCGCCGGCGGCCCGGACATGCACTTCTTCGCCGCGCTGTCGCTGGTCAGCCTGGGCATGGCGCTGATGACCGCGCTGGTCGGCGCCAGCGGACGCATGGCCGCGCTGGGCGTGGTGGTGTTCCCGCTGTCGGCCGCACTGCTGCTGGCCTACCACGGCTACGGCCACGAGCCGGCGCCGGTCCTGGACTGGCGGCTGCAGCTGCACGCCTGGCTGGCGCTGCTGGCCTACGCCACGCTGGGCATCGCCGCCCTGCTGGCGGTGATGCTGTGGCTGCAGGAACGCGCGCTGCGACGCCGCGACTTCCATCCCTGGCTGCGCGCGTTGCCGCCGCTGACCGCGCTGGAGACGCTGCTGTTCCGCACCATCGTGGTCGGCTTCATCCTGCTGACCCTGACCCTGCTGACCGGGGTGCTGTTCGTGCAGGATTTCCTGGCGCAGCGACTGGTGCACAAGACCGTGCTCAGCGTGCTGTCGTGGATCGTGTTCGGCGCGCTGCTGTTCGGCCGCTGGCGCTACGGCTGGCGCGGGGTCAAGGCGGTGCACTGGACCCTGGCGGCAATGGTGCTCCTGCTGCTGTCGTTCTTCGGCAGCAAGTTCGTGATCGAGCTGGTGCTGGGGCACGCGCAGTAGCGTCCCCATCTTCCCGTAGGAGCGGCTTCAGCCGCGACGGGTGAAGGCCCGGTCGCGGCTGATCCCGAAAAGGGGACAAGAGCCGCTCCTACGACGTCCCACGCATCAACCGCCGCCCCGCTCCGCCAGCGCCGCCTCCACCGTCGCCCAGTCCGCGCCTTGGCCGACCTCGGCGACGTAATAGGCAATCTGGTGGCGATAGATCTGGCCCGGGCGCAGGATGCTGTCGGGAAAGCCCGGCTGGTTCGGTGCGTCGGGATAGCCTTGCGGCTCCAGGCAGATACCGCGGCCCAGCGCCGGATGCTGCCGGTCCAGGCCCTGGCCTTCATAGAGTTGCACGGCCGGCATCGGGCTGACGATGCGCATGGCCACGCCGCTGTGCGGCGAATACAGCATGGCGGTGCAGTCGTGGCCGTCGGCCAGCACCAGGCAGTGGTCGTAGCCGGCGCTGAGCGACAGTTGCGGATCGGCGGCGATGTCCTTGTCGGCAATGGCGCGCGCCTGGCGGAAATCGAACGGCGTGCCGGCCACCATGGCGATCTCGCCGCGCGGCAGCAGCGCCGCATCGCGCACCGGCAGGTAGCGATCGGCCGGCACCCGCAGCCACTGCGCCGCAGCCGGCACCGCGGCATCGCCGGCCAGGTTGAAATAGGGGTGATGGGTGAGATTGAGCGGGGTCGGCGCATCGGTCTGCGCGACGAACTCGACGCTCAGGCAGCGGTCTTCGACGCGGTAGGTCGCCTCCACCGACAGGTTGCCCGGGTAGCCCTCCTCGCCGGCCGGCGAGTCGTAGCGCAACTGCAGCATGCGCTCGGTCTGCGCCGACACCGTCCACACCCGGCGACCGAAGCCCAGCGCGCCGCCGTGCAGATGGTTGGCGCCCTCGTTGGCGGTGACCGCATAGTGCCGGCCATCGACGATGAAGGCCGACCCGGCGATGCGGTTGCCGAAGCGCCCCACCAGCACACCGAGGTAGGCCGGATCCTGCAGGTAGTCCTGCAGCGTCGGCAGCCCCAGCACCAGTTCGGTATCGCCGTGCGTGCCCTGCAGGCGCAGGCTGCGCAGCAGGCCGCCATAGGTCAGCAACTCGGCGCGCAGGCCGTCGCCGCTGTCCAGGACCATGCGCTGGATGGCGGTACCGTCGGGAAGATGACCGAAGAGCGAGGACATGCAGGAGCCTTGGAAGTCGGTGCGCATGCGCGGGGTCCGCAGCATAACCAGCGATGGCGCGACACGGCCATCGCCGCGCGAGCGCCGACAGCGCGCTGTGCGATCCCGCGCACGTTCTGGCAACACACCGCGTGCGGCGCCGTGCCGCGCATTGCAATTCCGATATAGCGGCGTCGCATTTGGGCATTGGTTCGCCCTCCACGTGTCTTCTATGCTCGGGATCGGGGCACACCGGGGACAGGCACGGAAGCGATCGTGCCGGGGGTGCGCGCCCCGGATACGGCAGCGCCTGGGCTTCATGGCCAAGGCCGCGCGCCGGCCGTCACTCCCACGCGGCGCTGGCGACGGCGCCGCCCTACCCGACAAGGAGCTCCCGATGCGTTCGCCCCGTTTCCTGCAGCAGCGTGCGGCACCCTGGCGGCGGCTGCCGCTGATCGCCGCGACGCTCGGCCTGGCACTGGCCGCCACACTGGCGCAGGCCGCCGACGTCGAGGTGCGCGGCACGCTGCATGCCGACCGCCCCGGCGCCGCGGTGTCGCGCCACCTGTTCGGGCAGTTCGCCGAGCACCTGGGCAACGGCATCTACGGCGGCGTCTGGGTCGGCCCGGACTCGAAGATCCCCAACACCCGCGGCTACCGCAACGACGTGGTCGCCGCGCTGAAGGCGCTGGACGTGCCGGACATCCGCTGGCCCGGCGGCTGCTTCGCCGACGAATACCACTGGCGCGACGGCGTCGGCCCGCGCAGCCAGCGCCCGACCAGCGTCAACACCCACTGGGGCGGCGTGGAGGAACCCAACAGCTTCGGCACCCATGAGTTCATGGACCTCACCGAACTGCTCGGCACGGAGGCGTATGTGGCCGGCAATGTCGGCGACGCGGCGCCGGACGAGATGGCGCAGTGGGTGGAGTACATGACCGCGCCCACGCGCTCGACCCTGGCCGAACAGCGCCGCCGCAACGGCCGCCAGGCCCCGTGGAAGGTGCCGTTCTTCGGCGTCGGCAACGAACTGTGGGGATGCGGCGGCAACATGCGCGCCGAATACGCCGCCGACGTGTTCCGCCGTTACCAGACCTTCGTCAAGGCGCCGGCCGACCAGAAGATCCTCAAGATCGCGCCCGGCCCGAACGAAGACGACTACCACTGGACCGAGGTGATGATGCGCGAGGCCAGCAAGTTCATGGACGGCCTGAGCCTGCACTACTACACCGTGCCCGGCGGCTGGCCGCCGCGCGCCTCCTCCACCAGCTTCGACGAGGCGGCGTGGATCGAAACGCTGTCGCGCACGCTGCGGATGGACGAGTTGATCAGCAAGCACAGCGCGATCATGGACAAGTACGACCCGGACAGGAAGGTCGCGCTGGTGGTCGACGAATGGGGCACCTGGTACAAGGGCCTGCCCGACGTGAACCCGGGTTTCCTGCACCAGCAGAACACCTTGCGCGATGCGCTGGTGGCGTCGCTCAACCTGGACATCTTCGTCCAGCATGCCGACCGCGTGCGCATGGCCAACATCGCGCAGATGGTCAACGTGCTGCAGGCGATGATCCTCACCGACGGCGACAGGATGCTGCTGACGCCGACCTATCACGTCTTCATGCTGTACAAGCCCTACCACGACGCGACCGCGCTGCCGCTGCAGATCAGCACGCCCGACTACCGGCATGCCGGCTACACGGTGCCGGCGGTGCACGGCTCGGCGGTGCGGGCCAAGGACGGGCACGTGTACGTGGCGCTGACCAATCTGGACCCGAACCGCAGCGCCGACGTCGCGGTCCAGGTCGATGGGGTGCAGGCGCGCGGCGTCGACGGGCAGATCCTGACCGCACCGACCATCGACGCGCTCAACACCTTCGCGCAGCCGCAGGCGGTGCGCCCGGCCGCCTTCGCCGGCGCCCGCGTGCAGGGCGATACGCTGCAGGTGGCGCTGCCGGCCAAGGCGATCGTGATGCTGAAGCTGCAGTAGCCCCAGGCCACTGCAGCGCTCCTAGCCCCTCTCCCGCCGGGAGAGGGGTTGGGGTGAGGGTCGATCCGCGCCGTACGTCCATCACCTCCCGCCCAGCGAGGGTGCATGCGTACATCCGCACGGCGCACAAGCCGCTCTCCTACAAAAGGGATTTGGACTCCTATGCGGCGCGACGCGCTACGCACCTAGTCCTGCGCGTCGGTCAGCAGCGCGAACAGCGATTGTCCATCCGGCGCGATCAGATCGCTGACCGCCCAGCAGCCGTTGCCGCGGCGCTGCAGTTCGATCTTGACCGAGCCGGCGCCGCTGAGCGTGCGCCGGTAATCCATCCGCACCTCCACCACCGTGGCCTGCGCGCCACCGGAGACCAGAGTGAATCTCGGCGCGCTCTGCAGTTGCCCGTCCTGGGCATCGGTCCATGGGGCGAAGTCCAGCCGGCACCTGCCATCGCGCCTGGCGCAGCGCCGGTCGGCCTGGAGCGCCTGGGCGAAGGGCGGCGTCAGCAGCTTCTCCAGGTTCTGCGGCTGCCAATCGACATCGCGCGCCCGGAACAGACCCTCGGCCACCTGCAACGGCGTCCGGCATCCCGGCGGCTGCGCCGCGGCGAGTACCGGCGACAGGGCGAACAAGGTCAGCAGGGCAAGACGGCGATGCATGGGCGGCTCCGGCGATCGGGGCCGGCTATGAAGCCTGGATCGCGGCGTCGACGCAAGCACCGCGCATCGGCATGGCGCACGCAGCGTCGCGGGGCGTCGTCAGGCAAATCGGAGGACACAAAGCAAACACCATGGCGCGTGGCCCCTGCGGATCCAGAACACCATCGGCGCCCCATTGGCGTGTGCGCCGCCGTGTCGCCGTCGCTAGAAAATCCGCGCGCAAAAAAAGAGGAGCCGGCGAACCGGCTCCTCGTCCTCCTGCCGCATTGCCAGATGGCAATGCGGCTCACGCGGCCTTGACCGGCGCATAGCCGTCGAAGGTCATGCTCGCCGATGCCCGTCCCTGGGTCAGCGAACGCAACGCGGTGGCATAGGCCTGCAGTTGCGCCAATGGCGCCTGCGCGACCACCTCGGCGCGGGAGCCGCGCTCTTCGATCGCCACGACGCGTCCCTCGCGCCGCTGCAGATCGCCGAGCACGTCGCCGACGCTGTGCGCAGGCGCATCGATCGCCACCGCCATCACCGGCTCCAGCAGCAACGTGCCGGCCTGCGCCAGCGCCGCCTTCACCGCGTCGGAAGCCGCGCGCTGGAACGCCAGGTCCGACGAATCCACCGCATGCGCCTGGCCATCGACCAGCACCACCTCCACGCCGACCACCGGATGGCCGAGCGGGCCTTGCGCCAGCGCCGCACGCGCACCCTTCTCGGTGGCGGCGACGAAGGCCTTCGGCACCACCCCGCCGCGACTGCGGTCAACGAAGGTGACCGCACCGTCCGCCCGCGGCAGCACATCCAGCACCACCTGCGCGAACTGGCCCTGGCCGCCGTTCTGCTTGGACAGCCGCGCCGCCACGCCCAGCGCAGCCGTGCGCGGCGTTTCCTGGTAGGCCACGCGCGGCGCGCCGGTGCGCACGTCCACGTGCCACTCGCTGCGCAAGCGCTCCACCATCACCTCCAGGTGCAGCTCGCCCATGCCCCAGATCACCGCTTCGCCGGTCTCCGGATCGCTGTCGACGCGGAAGGACGGATCCTCCTGCGCCAACCGCGCCAGGCCCTGGCCCAGCCGCACCAGGTCGGCCGCATTGGCCGCGCCAAGCCGCCACGCCAACACCGGCGGTTGCGTGCGGATGCGTTCCAGCACCCACCGCGCCTGCACGCCACTGAGCGTCTCGCCGCTGACCGCGTCCTTCCAGCCGAGCACGGCAACGATCTCGCCGGCCTGCGCCTGCGCCACGTCGTGGGTGCGCTGCGCCTGCACCACCGCCAGCCGCCCGACCCGGCGCGGACGCCGCGCATGCGACGTCCACACCGTGTCGCCGACGCGCAAGGTGCCCGAATACACGCGCACGAACGCCAGCGGCCCCTGCGCGGTATGCGCGAACTTGAACACCAGCGCCGCCAGCGGACCGGACGGATCCGGCGCCAGCAAGGTGTCGGGTCCGTCCCCGGCACCGACATCGGTGTCCGCGTCGGCCCGGGCGGCGACCGGCGGGCGGTCCAACGGCGACGGCAGCCAGTCGACGATCGCGTCCAGCAACGGCTCGATGCCCTTGCGCTTGAACGCCGAGCCGGCCAGCACCGGCACGCCGGCGCCGGCCAGGGTGGCACGGCGCACGGCGGCGCGCAGCAATTCGGCGTCGATCGCGCATTCCTCGAGATAGGCCTGCGCCAGCGCCTCGTCGTGCTCGGCCACCGCGGCGATCAACTGCTCGCGCGCGTCCGCGAACGCGGCCGCCTCCTCGGCCTGCCAGGCGCGCGCGTGCAGGTGCCCCTCGTCGTCCCAGGTCAGCAGGCGGCCGCCGACCAGATCGCTCCAGCCGTCGAAGCCGGAGTCGCCCAGCACCGGTACGCCGACCGCCCAGACCGTCGCATCGAGCTTGCTGCGCAACTGCGCCAGCACGCCGTCGAACGAGGCACCGGCACGGTCCATCTTGTTGACGAACGCGAGCATCGGCACGCCGTGGCGACGCGCTTGCCGCCAAACGGTTTCCGACTGCGGCTGCACGCCGTCGACCGCGGAGAACACCGCGACCGCGCCGTCGAGCACGCGCAGCGAACGTTCCACCTCGATCGCGAAATCGATGTGTCCGGGAGTGTCGATCAGGGTCAGGCGATGCGCCGGCTGCTCGCGCGGCGCCCACTGCACCTGCACCGCGGCCGCACCGATGCTGATGCCGCGCGCGCGTTCGATGTCCGAGAAATCGGTGGTGGCGGCACCGTCGTGGACTTCGCCCACACGATGGATCGCACCGGCAGCCCACAACAGGCGTTCGGTGAGGGTGGTCTTGCCGGCGTCGATATGGGCGATGATGCCGAGATTGCGCCAGCGGGAAAGGGTGTTCGTGTTCATGAGAGAGATTCCGCATTGCCAACACTGGGGACGCCGCATGCCCCGGTTGGCGAGGCGGGCATGCGGCTAGGTTTCGGGTTCGGCGGCGTAGTGCATGGCACGTTCTCCTTGGCGTGTCGGAACGGTGGAACAGCGAAAAACAGGCAATAAAAAAGCACCCATCGGGTGCTTGTCTGCGGCGGATCGGCGATGGCCGGCGTTAGCGCACGGCGTCGACCACTCCTTCAGGCAGGCGCACCCGGCCTGCGCTGACGCGCAGGGCGTTGGGCAATATCAGCAGCGGTGCGCGGGCCATGGCGGCGTGGACGTTCGGGTGGAAATGTGGCCGCAAGTCTGAACCTGTGCGAGGGCCCGGTCAATGCGGGCGGCGCGGTGCCGCTGGAACGGTCAGAAGCGCTGCGTGCAACGCTGGCGTGGATGGATGCTCTGCCGACGGTACGGAAGCACCCTGCCGTGCATGCCCATCCAGCGCCATGGGGCCGGACCTTACAGTCGCGCCGCCCCCGGGCGCCGCGCCGATGCGGCAGATGCCTCTGCCGGCACCGACGCGACGCACGCATCACCAGCCGATGTTGGTGTTCTGTACCAAACCGGCCGCGGCGTTCGGGCCCTTCCAGAGCACATTACCCATCGCCACGCCGTACTGGCCGCCGCCCCAGAACAAGGATTCCTTGCCGCTCGAGCGGCAATGGTTGCCGATGATGCTGACCCTGGAAATGTTGTTGAAGAACATCGCCGTGTCGCGCGTGTTGTTGAAGATGTTGTTGTGGACGGTGATGTCGTGGATGCGGCCGACGGTGTCGGAGACCACGGACAACTGGAAATCGCCGCCCTCGAAGGTGTTGTCGGCGAAAGTGATCGAGTTGGCATCCTGGCTCAGCGAGCACACCACCGTGCCGGGCGGCCCCGACAGCCAATTGCCGATGCATTTGACGTAGGAACTGTTGTTGGTGATCTGCACCGAGGCCACCTTGACCTGGTCGATCACGTTGTGCGAGATGTTGATCTCCAGGCCGTGGTCGACGTAGACGCCGATGCCCGCACCGGCGGAGGCGAGAATGGAATTGTTGACGATCCTGACGCCCTCCGGCTGCGCCGACGTGGACCCCAGATAGACGCCCCCGCAGCCAAGCATGTAATTGCCCTCGACGAACGAGTTGATGCCGCCGTCGCGGTTGTAGACCGCGTAGTCGCCGATGGAATTGAAGAAGCATTCGCGGATCTGATAGCCCTCGCCGCCGACGCAGTGGAAGCCGTTGGACAGGAAGCGCGAGAACGCCACGCCACGGATCAGGATGGTACGGTCGTCCGGGCGATCCGGCGCGGAGTAGGCGTATTCCACGCCGTTCTGCGCGCGGTTCATGCCATCCAGTCCCAGGTCGAACAACGCGGCGTTGCCGCCGAGCACGTAGACCAGGGCCACGTTGGCCGGGAAGTTGTCGCCGGCGCGAATGGCGCAGTTCTGTCCGGAGCCGGCCACCACGAAACCCGCCGCACTATTGACCTTGCTCTTCACGAACAGCGGAAAATCGACCCGATAGGAACCGGCGGGGAAAAACACGTAGCCGCCGTTGGTGCCCACGCTGTCCAGGGCCGCCTGGATCGCCGGCTGGTCGTTGGTCGCGCCATCGCCGACCGCGCCGAAATCCTTGACGTTGACGATGGGAGAAGGCGCCGCCGCCTGCGTGGTGCTGGTGTTGGCGCCGGCCACGTCCACGCCGGCGAGCGCCGCGACTCCGGCCATGCCGCCCAGTCCCACGAAGCGGGAAAAATCACGGCGCGACATTCCCGCCGCAGGACGCTGTCCATCCGAATGCTGTTGCATGTCCATCTCTCGTTTTGGTGAAGAAGCGGGTTGGCGAAACGCCGCATGGGCGGCATCGCATCTGACCCGAAAAAAGTTTCAGCCGGCACCCGTCAGCGAACGCAATCGCGATTGCGCCGGACAGCCCGCTGCGCGCCCCCCCCTGGCCCGACAGCGTCACACGCTCCAGATCTCGCCGAACACCCGCGCGAAGTTCAGGCCCAGCACCTTGTCGGCGACACGGGTGGCATAGCCCTGGCGCAGCAGTGCGTCGGCGACGCGTTCGAGCTTGCGCGGGGTATTGGCGTCGGGCAGGTAGGGCAGACGGTTCTCGCCCGGGGCGCCGATGCCGTCGCGACGGCGCTGCAACAGGTCTTCCTCGAAGGCGCGCCGGTCCTGCTCGGTGATCGGGAAGAACAGCGAATCGGTGCCGATGCCGACATGGTCCTCGCCGCACACGTCCAGTGCGTGCTGCAGGTGGTGCAGGTAGTCGGCCAGCTGCGGTTGGCGGCTGTCCTCGGTCAGGAACGGCAGCATGTACACGCCCATCACTCCGCCCTTGTCGGCCAGCGCGCGCAGCTCCGCATCCTGCTTGTTGCGCGGATGCGCGAACACCGCGGCGCAGCCGGCATGGGTGATGACCGGCGGGCGCTGCGACAGGGCAATGCCGTCGCGGGTGGTCTGCAGGTTGCAATGGCTGAGATCCAGCGCCACGCCGAGCCGGTTCATGCGCGCGATGGCGTCGCGGCCGAGCGCGGTGACGCCGCCCGTGTCGCCGTCCAGGCAGCCCACGCCGAACGGCGTGGTGCGGTTGTAGGTCAGTTGCATGACCCGCACGCCGAGCTGGCGGAACATGTCGATGCGCGCGGGCTTGTCCTCCAGCATCGCTGCCGACTCGAAGGAGAAGATCAGCGCGACGCGTCCCTCGCGCTTGGCGCGGCGCAGGTCGGCCGGCTGCAGCACCTTGAGGAAATGCTGGGGATAGCGCTCGACCAGCGCCTGCGCGGCGGCGATGTCCTGCACGGCGGTCTCGAAGTCGCCGGCCGCACCGCCCAGCGTGGTCTTCAGCGCGGACACGCCGGAGTCGCGCAATTGCTGCAACAGCTGCGGTGCATCCGGGCCATCGAACACCTGCCCGATCGAGGCCAGGGCGTTGGCGTCGAGCACCAGCGCACGCCGGTACAGCGCGTCGGCATCGTGCGCACCGGCAGCGGCGCCGCCCGCGATGGCGGCCCCGGGCAGCACGCCGGCCACTGCGCCTGCGGCAGCGGCGCCCAGGCATTGTCGCCGCGTCCATCCCTTGCTCATCGCTTCGCTCCCCGGTGCGTCCTGCGGTGTCGGCCCGCCTGCGTGTACGGCCTGCGCCATGCGCGCGCCAGGCACCATACCGCAAACGCGCCCCGCCCCACCATGCGAGGCGTGGCCGCATGGATTTCGTCGCCCCGGCCTCCTATCATCCGCCGACACTTCCAGGACGGCCGCCCATGACCACCCCGCAGATGTCGGTGTATTTCTTCCTGCAGGCGGCGGTGATCCTGCTGGTATGCCGCCTGGTCGGCCTGCTGGCCAGGCGCCTGGGCCAGCCGCAGGTGGTCGGCGAGATGATCGCCGGCGTGGCGCTGGGGCCGTCGCTGTTCGGCGCGCTGCTGCCGGAGCTGCAGCAGGCGCTGTTCCCCAAGCCGACCCTGGACATGCTGTACGTGGCCGCGCAATTCGGCGTGGGCCTGTACATGTTCCTGGTCGGCACCGATTTCCGCGGCGAGCACTTCCGTACGCGCTACCGCAGCGCGATGGGCGTGTCGCTGGCCGGCATCGCCGTGCCGTTCGTGCTCGCCTTCGTGCTGGCGCCGTGGCTGCTGCACGTGCACGGGCTTTTCTCGGCCAAGGCCAAGCTGCTGGAGACCTCGCTGTTCCTGGGCGCGGCCATCGCCATCACCGCCTTCCCGATGCTGGCGCGGATCATCCACGAGCGCGGCCTCACCGGCAGCCCGCTGGGCACGCTGGCGTTGACCGCCGGCGCGGTCGACGACGCCGCGGCCTGGTGCATCCTCGCGGTGGTGCTGGCCAGCTTCGGCGGCAGCTGGGGCAGCGCCTATCTGGCGATCGGCGGCGGCGTGGGCTACGCGCTGTTCATGCTGCTGGTCGGCCGTCACTGGCTGCGCCGCCTGGCCGACCACGTGCGCCCCGACCAGCCGCTGAGCGCCGGGGTGCTGGCGGTGGTGCTGATGCTGTTCTGCGTCAGCGCCTGGGCGATGGACGCGATCGGCATCCACGCGGTGTTCGGCGGCTTCCTGCTCGGCGCCTGCCTGCCCAAGGGCGCGTTGACCGAGAAGCTGCGCGAGCAGTTGCAGCCGTTCGTGGTGGTGTTCCTGCTGCCGATGTTCTTCACCTTCTCCGGGCTCAAGACCGAGCTGAGCGTGCTGCTGGACCCGCAGATCCTGCTGGCCGCCGGCGCCGTGCTGCTGGCCTCGTTCCTGGGCAAGGGCATCGCCTGCTGGGCCGCGGCGCGGATCAGCGGCGAGACCAACCGCAATGCGATGGCGATCGGCGCGCTGATGAACGCGCGCGGCCTGATGGAGCTGATCATCATCAATATCGGCCTGCAGGCCGGGGTGATCGAACAGGGCCTGTTCTCGATCCTGGTGCTGATGGCCATCACCTCCACGCTGATGGCCACCCCGCTGTTCAACTGGGTGATGCGCCGCGCGGGCGGCGACGCGCTGCCGGCAGTGGCGGGCGGACGCCCCTGACGCACGCAGGCGTTCGACGACGGCAGCGCCTACTCGGCGTACACGGATGCGGGAAGAAACGCGCGGTCACAGCGGCGTCAGCCGCCACAGTCCATAGGGATTGGCGAACAGGTCGCCGGACTGGAACTGGGTACAAGGCTCGGCCTGGAGCCGATAGCGCGGCGCGTCCGCCGCGACCGAGAAGGTATGGCCCTCGCGCACGTCGGGCGCCTCGTTGAACAGGTAGCAGGTGAAGGTGTGCAGCAGGCCGACCGGGTCGGATGCCGCCTGCGCCGCGACGATCGCGTCCTTCATGCCGAACTGGTGCATGCCGCAGGAATGGACCTGCTCGCCGGTGATATTCAGCACATAGGCGCGGTGGGCGCTGCCCAGCGACAGGTCCGCGCACAGCTGCCGCCAGTCGGCGGGGCTGTGGGCGACGCCGCTGCTTTCCACCTTCACCCCCAGGCCGCCGGCGTCCAGCAACGCCGCGGCCGCGCGCATCATCGTCTCCGCACGCACCCGCGAGCCGCCGGCACCGATCAGGTAGACGACCGACGCATGCGTGCCGATGCGCGCCATATCGGCCGAGCCGCGCCAGTGCGGCCCGGCGGCAGCGAACGCGGCGGCCATGCGCGCATCGTGCGGCTCGTGCTGCAGTTCGCACGCCTGGCCGCTGTCCATGTGCATCAGCACCTGCCCCGCGAACAGATAGCCGCCGCTTTCCTGGACGATGCGCGCGAGCAGGTCGGCGCGATCCGGCCATGGGCCGGGAATGCAGAGCACGATCTTGGGAGGTTCGATCACGGGTGGCGGCTCCTTGCCGTCAGGTGGGAGCGAGCGCGCGAGCCGTCGACGGGCATGGCCACCGCCGCGACGGCACCCTCCCCCGCCGGGAACGCCGCACTCAGGTCAGCGCCGTCATCACGCCCTTGCGATAGGCCGGGCGCTGCTGCAGACGCTGGTACCAGGCGTGCAGGTGCGGCAGCGCCGGGCGTTCGATGGGCATCTCGAACCAGGCATAGGCGAAGCTGCCCAGCGGGATGTCGCCCATGGCGAAGTGCTCGCCCGACAGCCAGGGCTGTTGTGACAGTGCGGCGTCGGCGGTGTGCAACAGCTCGGCCGATTGTTCCAGCGCGGCGGCGATCCTGGCGGCGTCGCGCTTTTCCGGCGCGGTGCGCAGCACACCCCAGAACAGATCGCGGAAGGCACCGGCGAAGCGCGAGGTGGTCCAGTCCATCCACTTGTCGCCCTGCGCGCGCAGCACCGGATCCTGCGGATAAAGCGTTCCCGGCGCGTAGCGCGCGGCCAGGTAGCGGACGATGGCATTGGATTCCCACAGCGCCAGGCCATCGTCCTCGATCGCCGGCACCAGGCCATTGGGATTGAGCGCGCGATAGGCCGGCTGATCGTTGCCGCCGAACGCGCCGCCGACCTCGATGGAGGTGTAGGCCAGGCCGATCTCTTCGGCGCACCACAGCACCTTGCGCACGTTGCTCGAATTGTGGCGGCCCCAGATGGTCAGCATGTCGGCGCTCCGGTTGCGGTTGCCGAATTCTACGCCGCCGTGCCGCTCACTCGCTCGCCGCACCCTGCGGCAGGCGCCGGGTCAGCAGCCGCTGCAACAGGCAGAACAGCAGCAGCAGGCCGCCGATCACGATCCGCGTCCACCACGAGCTGAGCGTGCCGTCGAACACGATCAGGGTCTGGATCGCGCCCAGGATCAGCACGCCGAACAAGGTGCCGATCACGTAGCCGCTGCCGCCGGCGAGCAGGGTGCCGCCGATCACCACCGCGGCGATGGCGTCCAGTTCCAGGCCCTGCGCATGCAGGCTGTAGCCGGACAGCATGTAGAACGTGCACACCACGCCGGCCAGCGCCGAGCAGAAGCCGCTGAAGGCGTAGACGCGCACCTGCGTCGCTTCAACCGGCAGGCCCATCAGCCGCGCCGAGGCCTCGCTGCCGCCGAGCGCGTACACGCAGCGGCCGAAGCGGGTGCACTGGGTCAGCCACATGCCCAGCGCCACCATCGCCAGCGCGACCAGCGCACCGACCGACAGCGACGCGCCACCGCCCAGCGGCAGCCGCGCCTGCGCGATCGCGGTGTACAGCGGGTCGGTGATCGAAATCGAGTCGACGCTGATCAGCGTGCTGGCGCCACGCGCCAGGAACATGCCGGCCAGGGTCACCACGAACGGCTGCAGGCGGTAGCGCTGGATCAGCAGGCCCATGCCGGCACCGAACACGCTGCCAAGCAGCAGCACCAGCGGAATCGCCGCCAACGGCGACCAGCCGTGGCGCTCGACCAGGGACGCCGACAGCACCGTGGCGAAGGCCAGCACCGCGCCCACCGACAGGTCGATGCCGCCGCTGAGGATCACCAGGCTCATGCCCACCGCAGCAATGCACAGGAAGGCGTTGTCGATCAGCAGATTGGCCAGCACCTGCGGCGCCAGGAAGCCGTCGTAGAGCACGCCGCCGGCCGCCAGCATGGCCACGAACAGCGCCACGGTGATCGCCAGCGGCAGGCGCGCGCCCTGCAGCAGGCCCGCTGCCTTGCGCAGGCCGGGCCCGGCCACACGTGGCGCCGCCGCGCTCATGGCCGCACCTGCGGCGGCGGCAGCCGGATCCAGCCGCGCAGGTGGGCGCGGAAGGTCGGAGACTGCAGCAGCATCACCGCGAACACCAGCAGCGCCTTGATCAGCATGGTGACCTGCGCCGGCACGCCGAAGGCGTAGATGGTCGCGGTCAGGGTCTGAATGATCAGCGCGCCGATCACGCTGCCGGCCAGGCTGAAGCGCCCGCCATCGAGCAGCGTGCCGCCCAGGGTGACCGCGAGGATCGCGTCCAGTTCCATCAGCTGCCCGGCGTTGTTGGCGTCGGCACTCTTGACGTTGGAGCTGATCAGCAACCCGGCGAGGCCGGCGCTGAACGCGCAGAACACGTACAGCAGCACCGCGATCAGCCGCGCACGCACACCCGCCACCCGCGCCGCCCGCGGGTTGTGGCCGATGGCACGCACGAACAGGCCCAGCGCGGTGCGCCCCAGCAGCAGCTGCAACACCACGAACACCGCCGCGACCACGAACAAGGCGAACGGCAGGCCGAGCAGGAAGCCGTTGCCGAGATAGAAATACGGTGGGTAGTAGATGGTGAGGATCTGTCCGTCGCCGATCAGCTGCGCGATGCCGCGCCCGGCCACCATCAGGATCAGCGTGGCAATGATCGGCTGCATGCCGACCTTGACCACCAGCAGCCCGTTCCACAGCCCGCACAGCGCCGCCACCAGCAACGGCGCCAGCAGCACTCCCCACAATGGGAAGCGACTGTGTTCGCCGCCGCCGATCATCCAGGCCGCCACCGTCGCGGCGATCGCCACCACCGCGCCAACCGAGATGTCCAGGCCGCGCACCGCGATCACCAGGGTCATGCCCATCGCCACCAGCGCCAGCGGCGCGGCGCGGTTGCCGATGTCGACCAGGCTGCCGTACAGGTGGCCGTCGCGCCATTGCAGGCTCATGAAGCCGGGGTCGAACAGGCCATTGCCGAGCAGCAGCACCGCCAGCGTCGCCAGCGGCCAGAACAGCGGATGCGCGCGCAGCCGCGCCGGCCAGCGCGATGCAGTGGTCTCGGGCGTGGCGGCGGCGCTCATGCCGCGCTCCCGGCGATGAGGTCGAAGATCGCACGCTCGCCGCAGCCGCCGGGCAGTTCGCCGACCAGGCGGCGTTCGCGCAGCACCGCGATGCGGTCGGCGATGCGCGCGAGCTCGGCGACCTCGGCGGAGATGAACAGCACTGCCATGCCCTCGCGGGCCAAGGCCAGGATCCGGGTCATGATGTCCTGCTTGGCGGCGATGTCGATGCCGCGGGTGGGTTCGTCGAGGATCAGCAGGCGCGGCCGCGTCGCCAGCCAGCGCGCCAGCACCACCTTCTGCTGGTTGCCGCCGGACAGCAGCCCCACCGGCGTCTCCAGGCTCGCGGTCTTGATCCCCAGCACGTCGACGTAGCCCTGCGCGATGCGCACCTGCTCGGCCGGCGCCAGGAAACGGCGCAGGCCCAGGCGCGCCTGCAGGGCCAGCACGATGTTCTCGCGCACCGACAGCTCGGCGACGATGCCCTCGGTCTTGCGTTCTTCCGGGCACAGCGCCAGGCCGTGGGCGATCGCGTCGGGCGGGCCGCGCAGCGCCACGGCACGGCCGTCGATCGCCACGCGGCCGCGATCGGCGCGGTCCAGCCCGAACAGCAGCCGCGCCAATTCGGTACGGCCGGCGCCGAGCAGGCCGGCCAGGCCCAGCACCTGGCCTTGGCGCAATTGCAGGTCGACCGGCTGCAACTGGCCGCGCCGGCCCAGCCCCTGCGCGTGCAGCAGCGGCGCAGCGTGTTCGGGCGGCGCTGCGCGCACCGCGGCGGCCGCGGCGCTGGCCGGGTCGAGCGCGCGCCCGACCATCGTCGCGACCAACTGCGGCGCGGGCAGCGCATCGGGCGTGTATTCGCCGACCAGGCGGCCATTGCGCAGCACGCTGATGCGGTCAGCCACCGCATACACCTGGTCCAGGAAGTGAGTGACGAACAGGATCGCCATGCCGGTCTCGCGCAGCGCGCGCATCACCCGGAACAATTCTGCCACCTCGCCTTCATCGAGGCTGGAGGTCGGTTCGTCGAGGATCAGCACCCGCGCCGACACGCCGACCGCACGTGCGATCGCCACCATCTGCTGCACCGCCACCGGATAGCTGCCCAGCGCGCGCCGCACGTCGATGGCGATGCCCAGGTGATGCAGTGCGGCTTCGGCCTCGCGCTCGACCCGGCGCCAGTCGATGCGCCGCGGCCAGCCGCGCAGCGGATAGCGGCCGGCAAACAGGTTCTCGGCCACCGACAGGTTCGGGCACAGGTTCACCTCCTGGTACACGGTGCTGATGCCCAGCCGTTGCGCCTGCTGCGGCGACGCCGGCGCGACCACGGCGCCGTCCAGCGCGATGCGCCCGGCGTCGGCGGCCGTCACGCCGGTCAACAGCTTGATCAGGGTCGACTTGCCGGCGCCGTTCTGGCCCATCAACGCGTGGATCTCGCCGCCGCACAAACGCAGCGCCACGTCCTCCAGCGCGGCCACGCCGGCATAGGCCTTGCTCAGTCCCTGCGCCTCCAGCACCAGCGGATGCATGCGCGCGGCCTCAGTACTTGCGCTTGGGCAGTTCGGCCGCGGCCTGGTCCTGGGTGTACACCGACTCCTCCACCACGATGCGCTTGGGCAGCGGCTTGCCGGCCTTGAGGTCGCGAATGGCCTGGACCAGTTGCGGGCCGAGCAGCGGATTGCATTCGACAGTGACGTTGAGCTTGCCGGCCTGCATCGCCTCGAACGCGCCCTTCACTCCGTCCACCGAGATCACCAGGATGTCCTTGCCCGGCTTCAGCCCGGCTTCCTCGATCGCCTGGATCGCACCGATCGCCATGTCGTCGTTGTGTGCGTAGAGCACGTCGATGTTGCGCCCCTCCGCCTTCAGGAACGCCTCCATCACTTCCTTGCCCTTGGCGCGGGTGAAGTCGCCGCTTTGCGAGCGCACGATCTGGAAACGCGGATGCGCTGCCAGGATTTCCTTGAAGCCACGCATGCGATCGATCGCCGGCGCCGATCCCACCGTGCCTTGCAGTTCGACGATGCGCACCGGCCTGTCGCCGTCCTTCAGCGGCGAGCGCTCGACCAGCCAGCGCGCCGCCTTGCGCCCTTCCTCGACGAAATCCGAGCCGATCAGGGTGACGTAGAGGCTGTCGTCGGACACCTTCACCGCACGGTCGGTGAGCACCACCGGGATCTGCGCGGCCTTGGCCTCGCGCAGCACCGTCTCCCAGCCCGACTCCACCACCGGCGAAAACGCGATCACGTCCACGCGCTGGGCGATGAACGAGCGCAGCGCCTTGATCTGGTTCTCCTGCTTCTGCTGCGCGTCGGAGAACTTCAGCTTCATGCCGGCGTCGGCGACGGCCTGCTTGATCGAGGCGGTGTTGGCGGTGCGCCATTCGCTCTCGGCGCCGACCTGGCTGAAGCCGACGGTGAGTTGCCCGGGCGCCTTGCCCGCCTCCTTGCCGCCGCCGGAACAGGCGGCCAGCGCCATGCCCAGCAGCGCTGCGATTCCCAGCGCCCGCATTCCCGACGTGTGCTTCTGCATAGCCCCTCCTCGTTGATGGCACGCTGGCGGCGGACGCAGCCCGGGGGCCGCGACGCGCCGCCCACCCTCCCAGGCCGGCGTGCGCTGATTCGATCAATTCATGGTGCGGACGTATAGGCGGTCTTGACCGTGGTGTAGAACTCCACCGCATACCGGCCCTGCTCGCGCGGGCCATAGCTGGACGCCTTGCGTCCGCCGAACGGCACGTGCGGGTCGACACCGGCGGTGGGCAGGTTGACCATCACCATGCCCGCCTGCGCATGCCGCTTGAAATGCGTGGCGTGCTTCAGCGAGCGCGTGGCGATGCCGGCGCACAGGCCGAATTCGGTGTCGTTGGCCAGGGCCAGCGCATGCTCGTAGTCGTCGGCCACCAGCACCGCGGCGACCGGACCGAACACTTCCTCGCGGGCGATGCGATGCTGCGGCTGTGCTGCGACCAGCGCCGGGCGCAGGTAGTAGCCGCGGTGCGCGCACTCCAGCGCCTCGCCGCCGTAGAGCAGTTCGGCGCCTTCCTCGCGCGCGATGCGCAGGTAGTCGCGGTCCTGCTCGAACTGGCTGGCGCTGGCGACCGGGCCGATGTCCACGCCCGGCTCCAGCGCATGGCCGATCTTCAGTGCGGCCAGGCGCGTGCGCACACGTGCGACGAAGTCGTCGTGCACCGCGCGTTCGACGATCAGCCGGCTCGACGCGGTGCAGCGCTGGCCGGTGGAGAAATACGCGCCGTTGACCGCGATCTCCGCCGCCAGGTCCAGGTCGGCATCGGCCAGCACCACCAGCGGATTCTTGCCGCCCATCTCCAACTGGATCTTCAGCCCGCGCTCGGCGGCCTGGCGCAACAGCCGGTTGCCGGTGGGCACCGAGCCGGTGAAGCTCAGCGCATCGATGCCGCGCTCGCCGACCAGCGCCTGGCCGACCGTGCTGCCGCTGCCCAGCACCAGGTTGAACGCGCCGTTGGGCAGGCCCGCGCGGCTGAGGATCTCGGCCAGCGCCCAGGCGCAGCCGGGCACGATCTCCGCCGGCTTGAACACCACGGTGTTGCCGTAGGCCAGCGCCGGCGCGATCTTCCACGCCGGGATCGCCAGCGGGAAGTTCCACGGCGCGATGATGCCGACCGTGCCGACCGGCTCGCGGGTGATCTCGACGTTGACCCCGGGCCGGGTGGAGGCCAGCGTCTCGCCGGGAATGCGCAGGGCCTCGCCGGCGAAGAACTTGAAGATCTGCCCGGCACGCGCCGCCTCGCCGATGCTCTCCGGCAGGGTCTTGCCCTCTTCCGAGGCCAGCAGCGCGCCCAGTTCCTGCTTGCGCGCAAGGATCTCGCTGCCCACCGCGTCCAGCGCGTCGGCGCGCTGTTGCGGCGTGCTGGCGGCCCAGGCCGACTGCGCCGCGTTGGCGGCGGCGATCGCCTCGCGCACCGTGGCCGCATCGACGCCACCGGCCTCGCCGACCGGTGCCGACAGATCGGACGGATTCTCGTCGGGGGCGACGGCGTCGCCGGCCACCCAGCGGCCGTCGATGTAGCTCTGGAAACGTCGGGTCATGCCTACCTCCGTGCGGTTCTACAGCGCGCGCACGCCGCCCAGGGCGAATCCGCTGTCGACGCGCTGCAAGGGATTGACCAGCGCCGCGCCGAACTCGGGCAGTTCGATCTCGAAGCGGTCGCCGGGCTGCGCCTGCACGCCGTCGGCGAAGCTCAGCGTGGCGGTGCCGAAGAAATGCAGGTGCACGTCGCCGGGCACGCGGTGCGCGGCGTACTTGAAATGGTGGTATTCGAGATTGGCCAGCGAATGGCACATGTTGGCCTCGCCGGTGACGAAGGGCTTCTCCCAGATCACCGCATCGCCGCGGCGGATGCGGCTGTGCCCGCGCAGGTCGCGCGGCAACGCGCCGCAGCGCAGTTCCGGGCCGACCGCGCAGGCACGCAGCTTGGAATGGGCCAGGTACAGGTAGTTCTGGCGCTCGGTGACGTGGTCGGAGAACTCGTTGCCCAGCGCGAAGCCGAGCCGGTACGGCACGCCGTCGGCGCCGATCACGTACAGCCCGACCAGTTCCGGCTCCTCGCCACCGTCCAGGGCGAAGTCCGGCGACGGCAGCGGCGCGCCCGGCGCGACCAGGGTGCTGCCGTCGCCCTTGTAGAACCATTCCGGCTGCGCGCCGGGCTGGCCGTCGCGCGGGATGCCGCCTTCCACGCCGAGCTGGAAGATCTTCATCGAATCGGTGAGCGTGCCCTGCGCCGCCTGCTGCTGCAGGTTCTGGTGCATGGCGTCGCGGGTGGCGGCGCTGCCCAGGTGGGTCAGGCCGGTGCCGGTGACGCGGCAATGCGCCGGGTCCGGGTGGGTCAACGGCGGCAGCACCCGGCCGGTGGCCAGCAGCGCGGCGTAGTCGAGCACGCGCTCGCCGCGCAGTTGCTGCGCATGGACGTCCAGGCTGTTGCCAGCGGCCAGCGCCGCGTTGGCCAGCGCGTAGGTGGAATCCACCTCGCGCAACAACCGCACCTGGCGGCCGTCGTCCTCCACCACGCCGACGCCGGGGGTGCCTGCGTCATCGAGCAACTGGATCAATCGCATGCATCGGTCGCCTGTCGGAATGCGGGCGCGCAGCGCGCGACGCCGGACATGCGCGACGCGAAGCGCTCGTCGCTATTCTGGCCGGACGACCTATATGCAACAAATATCGGTTTTGGCTTAACGTATACGAACATTCGTATCTCTGTGAGCGCCATGCCTGCCGCCCCGCCCTGGTTCGTCCGCGCCCGCCTGAAGACCCGGCAATTGATGCTGCTGCTGGCGATCGAGGAGGAAGGCAACATCCACCGCGCCGCCGAGACCTTGAACATGTCGCAGCCGGCCGCGTCCAAGCTGCTCAAGGACCTGGAGGACATGCTGGCGGTGCCGCTGTTCGAGCGCCTGCCGCGCGGCATGCGCGCGACCTGGTACGGCGAGGCGATGATCCGCCACGCGCGCATCGCCCTGGCCAGCCTTGGCGAAGCCGGCGCCGAGATCGAGGCGCTGAAGGCCGGCTATGCCGGTAGCGTGGCCGTCGGCGCGATCGCCGGGCCGGCGATGAGCCTGCTGCCGTCCGCGCTGGCCCAGGTCGGCGCGCAGCATCCGCTGCTGCGGGTGAGCCTGCGCGTGGACGGCAGCGACGTGCTGCTGGAGCAACTGGCGCAGAACAAGCTCGACATTGTGGTGGCGCGGCTGTTCGCCCGGCACGACAAGCGCCACCTGCACTACCAGGCGCTGGCCGAGGAAAAGGTCTGCGCCATCGCCCGCCCCGGCCATCCGCTGCTGGCGGCACCGACGCCGACGCTGGCGCTGCTGGCCGAGGCGCCGTGGATCGTGCCGCCGGACGGCAGCGTGCTGCGCCACCGTTTCGAACTGATGTTCCAGAACGCCGGGCTGGAAGCGCCCAAGCGGGTGATCGAGACCTCGGCGCTGGTGGTGCTGCCGCAACTGCTGCGCCATGGCGACGCGCTGGCGGTGGTGCCGGAGGACGTGGCCCGGCATTTCGCCGACCACGGCAGCGTGGCGATCGTGCCGGTGGCGCTGTCCTGCCGCATGGACGCCTTCGGCCTGATCACCCGCCGCGACTGGCTGCTGTCGCCCGGCGCGCGGATCGTGCTGCAGGCGCTGCAGGAGGCGGCAACTGCGGTCTACGGCGTCCCCGTGGCAACAACCGCGCCGTCGCTACCGACGGACGGCTGATCGCGTCGGGACTGAAGTCCCTCCCACAACGCTGCTGCCCTTACCGGCGCGCGGCTTTTTGTAGGAGCGGCTTCAGCCGCGACAAGCGAAGCGGCAACCCCTCCGCAACCGCGCTCCGTCGGGGCCGAACTCCGTCGCACAACAGCAAACCCAGCATCAGCAAACCGCGCTTTGTGGGAGCGGCTTCAGCCGCGACGCGCAATGGGGGAATCCGCCGCCAAGGCCCAAGGACAGCTGATCGCGTCGGGACTGAAGTCTCTCCCACAACGTCTCCGCCGCACCGGCGTGCAGCGTTTGTAGGAGCGGCTTCAGCCGCGACGCGTGAAGCGGAAAGCCTGCGCCGCTCAGGTCCAGCCACCATCCACCACGAACTCCTGCGCGGTGATCGCGCGCGCCTCGTCCGAGGCCAGGAACAGCGCCATGCGCGCGATGTCTTCCGGCATCACCTTGTCCGGCAGGCACTGGTTGCGCGCCAGTTCGCGCTCGCCGGCCTCGTCCAGCCACAGGGTGACCTGGCGTTCGGTCATCACCCAGCCGGGGGTCAGCACGTTGATGCGGATCCGCGCCGCGCCCAGGTCGCGTGCCAGGCCGCGGGTCAGGCCGTTCACCGAGGACTTGGCGGTGGCGTACACCGGGTAGCCGCCGGTCTTGCTCTGCCAGCCGGTGGAGCCGAGGTTGACGATGGAACCGCCGCCCAGCCGCTGCATGCCCGGCACCACCGCCTGGATCGCGAAGAACGCGGCCCGCTGGTTGATCGACACGCAACGCTCCCAGTACTCCGGCGTCACCGCGTCCAGCGCGTGGCGATCGTCGCTGCCGACGTTGTTGAGCAGCACGTGGAAATCGCCCAGCTCGGCCGCCGCCTCGCCGATCGCCGCCTGCAGCGCGGCCACGTCGGTGACATCGCAGAGGCGCCACCATGGCACGGTCAGGCCGGCCTCGGCCAGGCGCTCGGCCAGCGCGGCGCTGGCCTCGGCCGCGACATCGACGAAGGCCACCTGCGCGCCCTGCGCGGCGAAGGCCTCGACCAGCGCGGCGCCGATGCCGGAGCCGCCGCCGGTGATGAAGACGCGGCGCCCGCGCAGGCTGCCGTAGGTTGCGTTGCCGAGGGAGGAAGGCGCTGCGCTTGCCGAGTTGTCCATGCCGTTTCGCTCTAGGTGGATAGGATTTCGATATATGAAAACAAATATCCATTCGATGATATTTGCTATTTTTCACGTATCAATATGCCCGCTAGCATCGCCGGCGTAAAGCATCCGGGGGCGGCTTGCGCGCAGGCGGATCCCGGCGTCCTGGACTCGAGGAATCCGCCGACATGGGCTCACCCAGCAAACCGCCGCGCCGCAGCCAGGCGTGGTTCGGGCGCGAAGGCAAGCAGGGCTTCTACTACCGCAGCTGGCTCAAGAGCGCCGGCCATCCGCACGACATGTTCGATGGCCGCCCGGTGATCGGCATCTGCAACACCTGGTCGGAACTGACGCCGTGCAACGGCCACCTGCGCGAACTGGCTGAGCACGTCAAAAAGGGCGTGTACGAGGCCGGCGGGTTCCCGCTGGAGTTCCCGGTGATGTCGCTGGGCGAGACGCAGATGCGCCCCACCGCGATGCTGTTCCGCAACCTGGCCAGCATGGACGTGGAGGAATCGATCCGCGCCAATCCGCTGGACGGCGTGGTGCTGCTGATGGGCTGCGACAAGACCACCCCGTCCTTGCTGATGGGCGCGGCCAGCGTGGACCTGCCGACCATCGGCGTGTCCGGCGGGCCCTCGCTGTCGGGCAACTGGCGCGGGCAGCCGCTGGGCTCGGGCACCGGCGTGATCGAGATGTCGGAGATGGTCCGCGCCGGCACCCTGAGCCAGGACGACTTCGTCGAGGCCGAGGCCTGCATGCAGCGCTCCAAGGGCAGCTGCATGACCATGGGCACCGCCTCGACCATGGCCAGCATGGTCGAGGCGCTGGGCATGTCGCTGCCGGAGAACGCGGCGATCCCGGCGGTGGACGCGCGCCGCGCGCGGCTGGCGCGGCTCAGCGGCCGGCGCATCGTGCAGATGGTGGAAGAGGCCCTGCGCATGTCGCAGGTGCTGACCGCCGACGCCTTCGCCAACGCGATCAAGGTCAACGCGGCGATCGGCGGCTCCACCAATGCGGTGCTGCACCTGCTCGCACTGGCCGGCCGCGTAGGTGTGCCGCTGCAGCTGGACGACTGGGACCGGCTCGGCTCGCGGCTGCCGTGCCTGGTCAATCTCAAACCGTCCGGCCAGTACCTGATGGAAGACTTCTACTATGCCGGCGGGCTGCCGGCGGTGATGCGCGAACTCGGCAGCGAACTGGCGCTGGACGCACGCACCGTCAACGGCCGCACCGTGGGCGAGAACGTCGCGCAGGCGCCGTGCTGGAACCGCGAGGTGATCCACCCGCTGGATGCGCCGGTCCGCGCGGAGGCCGGCATCGCCGTGTTGCGCGGCAACCTGGCGCCCGATGGCGCGGTGATCAAGCCCTCGGCGGCCTCGCCGCACCTGTTGCGGCACCGCGGGCGCGCGGTGGTGTTCGAGAGCATCGAGGATTTCAAGGCGCGCATCGACGACGAGGCGCTGGACATCGACGCCGACTGCATCATGGTGCTCAAGCACTGCGGCCCGCGCGGCTACCCGGGCATGGCCGAGGTCGGCAACATGCCGCTGCCGCCGAAGCTGCTGCGCGCCGGCGTCACCGACATGGTGCGCATCTCCGACGCGCGCATGAGCGGCACCGCCTACGGCACCGTGGTGCTGCACGCCTCGCCGGAGGCCGCCGCCGGCGGCACCCTGGCGCTGGTGCGCAATGGCGACATTATCGAACTCGACGTCCCCGGCCGCGCGCTGCACCTGGAGGTCAGCGACGAGGAACTGCTGCGCCGGCGTAGCGAATGGACCCCGCCACCAGCGCCGACGCGCGGCTGGAGCAAACTCTACGTGGAGCACGTGCAGCAGGCGCACCTGGGCGCGGACCTGGACTTCCTGGTCGGCGGCAGCGGCGACGCGGTGGCGCGCGATTCGCATTAGCGGTCGCGGCAAGATGCATCCACCGTGATGATGCATCCACCTTGATTTCGTAGGAGCGGCTTCAGCCGCGACAGGCGTGACCGATAACCCACGTCGCGACTGCAAGCCACTTCCAACCGCCACCTTCGCCACGCACCGCCGTGATGTCGTAGGAGCGGCTTCAGCCGCGACAGGCTCTACCGGTAGAGCCCATCGCGGCTGAAGCCGCTCCTACAGAAGCTTGCGGCGAGCCCGCCATGTCCACTGTGGGGAGGGACTTCAGTCCCGACGCATTACGCCATCGGAACGCACACCACGTCGCGCGTCGCGGCTGCATGACAGTCGACTCCCACAGGAAGTGGCGAACGCCACCTTCTTCCACACGCACCGCCCCCACGTCACCGAACCGTCATCTGCAGCTTCTAGCCTGCGCCGCACCCCAGGGACAAGGCAGGCTCGGTGGCGGCTCACCCCAAACGCGCATGGGCGCGCATGTTCGCGGAACACGGCCCGGTGCTGCGCGGCTTCTTCGTGCGCCGCGGCGCGCGCGAAGACGCCGAGGACATGGTGCAGGAAACCTATCTGCGGTTGCTGCGCGCGCATCGGCAGCAGGGCGAGGCCATCGCCAATCCCGAAGCCTATCTGTACACCGTCGCGCAGAACCTGGCGCGCGAACAGGCCGCGCGTCGCCGCCAGGCGCCGCTGCGCATCGACGAGATGGAGCAATTCTCGCAATTGCTGGCGGCGGGAGACGACGTGGAAGACAGCGCACACCGGCGGCAGCGCCAGCAGCATCTGCAGGCCCTGCTCGCCGAGCTGCCCGCGCGGACCCGCGCGGTGCTGGTGATGCAGTACCGCGACGGGCTGAGCTACAAGCAGATCGCCGAACGCATGGGCGTGTCGCCGCACATGGTCAAGAAGCACGTGGTGCGCGGGCTGTCGGCCTGCCGCCGCGCGCTGGCCGACAGCGGAGACCGCTGGTGAACGACAGCACGTTCTCTTCGCGCAGCGCCATTGCCGATGCCGCGCACTGGCATGCCGTGCAACGCATGCAGCCGCTGGACGCGAAACAGGAACAGCAGTTGCTGGACTGGCTGACCGCCTCGCCGCAGCATCTGCGCGAGTATCTGGCCATGCAGCGCGTGGCCGGCGAACTCGGCGAAGCGCTGCGCGGCATGGACCTGGACGTGGACGCGTTGCTCGCCAGCGACGACACCGCCGATGGCGCGGCGAGCGGCAACGTCATCGCCCTGCCCGTGCCGCGGCGCGCGACAGCCGCAGTACCAGCGCGCGCCACGCGCACTCATGCCGCGCCGCGCTGGCGCCTGGCCGCGGCCGCCGCGGTGTGCGCGATGGCGGTGCTGGTCGGCTGGGCCTGGCCGAGCAGCCAGACCTACCGCACCGCGCTCGGCGAACAACGCAGCGTGCAACTGGCCGACGGCAGCACGGTGCGGCTCAACGCGCAGACCCAGGTACGCGCCACACTGACGCCGTGGAGCCGAAAACTGCAGTTGCTGCAGGGCCAGGCCAGTTTCGTGGTCGCCGCCGACCGCCGCCCGCTGCAGGTGCAGGCCGGGGGCCTGCGCGTGCAGGACATCGGCACCACCTTCGACATCGCCCTGCACCCCGACCAGGCGCGCATCGAGGTCTCGTCCGGGCGCGTGCAGGTGTGGCGCGAGGATCGGCCGCAGCAGCCGATGCTGGCCGATCTCGGCGCCGGCCAGAGCGCGCGCATCGACACCGCCGACGGCCGGGTCGAACTGGGCAACGAGGACGTCGCGGCGATGCACGCCTGGTGGCAGCGCCGCATCGTGTTCCGCGACGAACCGCTGGCCAATGTCGCCGAGGATTTCAACCGGCTCAACCGTACCCGCCTGCTGATCGACGACGGCGACGCCGGTGCGATGCGACTGACCGGCAACCTGCGTGGCGACGACGTCGCCGCGTTGCGCGCCTTCCTCGATGCGCAGCCGACATTGCAGGTACGCACCAGCGCCGACGGCATCCACGTGCGCAGCCGCGTGCCGACACAGGCGCGCCTGCAGTAGCGCAGCAGCTGCGTCGCGCGCACTGCGCGGCGCACGCATCCTTCCAACCAGACGGCCGGCGCGCCATCAGCGCGTCACATGCATCGTGCACGCACGCACCCGTGCGCGCACGCGAAGCCAGCACTCCCACGTACGTGTCACAGAAAATTCATCGAAAAACGGTGCCCGATCTTCGCCGTCGCGCCTCGTAGTCCGGGGACAGCGCAGGCAAACGCCGGATGGCGATGCCGCGCGCACCACACCACCCCCGCTCTCACAGGACCCGACGATGCGCCGCACCCTGTTCCTTTCCATCGCCCTCGCCCTGCACACCGGTGTCGCCGGCGCGCAGACCGCGCCCGTCGCGGTCGAGGCGATTCCCGCGCAGCCGCTGGCGCGCGCACTCAATGCGTTGTCGCGGCAGACCGGCCTGCAGTTCGTCTATGCCGCCGGCAGCACCGGCAACCCGCAGACCCATGGCAGCCGTGCCGGCGCCGCGCCGGAACAGGCCCTGCAGCAACTGCTCGACGGCACCGGCCTGCGCTACCGCTTCCTCACCCCGACCACGGTGACGATCGAGGCAGCGAGCGCGCCGGCGGAAACAGCGGCCACTGCACCGGCGGCGATAACATCCGCACCGACGCCGGCACCGGTGATGCCGGCGGATGCGCCGGTCAAGCAACTGGACAGCATCCAGGTGCTCGGCAGCTATGCCGGCAGCCTCAGCGCCGCGCTGCGCGAGAAGCGCTACGCCGACAGCGTGGTCGACGTGATCGCCGCCGAGGACATCGGCAAGCTGCCGGCGCAGAACGTGGCCGAAGCGCTGCAGCGCGTGCCCGGCGTGTCGATCGTGCGCGACCGCGGCGAAGGCGTGTACGTGCGCGTGCGCGGCCTCGGCCCCAACTTCCAGGTGACCACGCTCAACGGCCAGACCATGGCGGTCAACGAGAACGTGCGCACCTCCGGCCAGACCGGCCGCCAGTTCCGCTACGACACCCTGCCGGCGGAACTGGTCGCCGGCCTGGAAGTGATCAAGAGCCCGACCGCCGACCTGGACGAAGGCGCGATCGGCGGCATCGTCAACGTGCGCACGTTCCGCCCGCTGGAACTGGGTAAAACGCTCACCAACGTGTCGCTGGAGTCGAGCCAGGCGCAGCGTACCCACGCCAACGATCCGCGCGTGTCCGGCCTGTTCAACTGGGTCAACGCCGACGGCACCTTCGGCCTGCTGCTGTCCGGCGCCTACGCGCAGCGCAGCCTGCGCCAGGACCGGGTCAACGAAGTGAGCTGGGACTACTACCGCGACGGGGTGCCAGGCGTGCCCGGCGCCAACTACGTCCCCACCGGCCTGCGCCCGACGCTGGAACTGGAGCAGCGCGAACGCACCGGCATCGCCGCCTCGCTGCAGTGGAAGCCGAGCGCGGCCTGGGAAACCAACCTGGACCTGCTCTACGCCAAGCAGACCGTGCACTACGACGAATACAGCCTGGGCGTGGGCTTCGACAGCCTGGCCAAGCTCAGCAACCTGCGCGTGGCGCACGGCGGCGTCGCCGGCTTCGACTACCGCAACGGCCAGGTGCAGATCTCGCGCGAGACCTCCGGCATCACCGACGACAACCGCAGCGCGCGCCTGTCCAGCACCTGGAGCGGCGATGCGTGGACGCTGGGCGCGGTGGCGTTCCACTCGCAGGCGCACAGCTACGACTCCGATCCGATCCGGCGCACGCGCTTGCGCAGCGGCACCAATCTGTCGATGCGCGTGGACATGCCGCAGGCCGATGGCGACGACGTGCCCGACTGGCGCTTCACCAACGGTTTCGACCCGACCAACCCGGCCAGCGTGGCCGGGCGCCGCCTGGAGTGGCGCGAGATCGATGCGCGCGACAAGGAGGACGCGCTGCAGCTCGACGCCAAACGCGCGCTCGGCGACGGCTTCTTCCGCGAGCTCAAGGTCGGCGCCAAGTACCGGCAGCGCTCGCGCACCTACGATCGCGCCGACCTGCTGCTGACCAGCATCGCCGGGGTGCGCTTCCCGGCCGGCAACTTCACCGCGCTGCCGGTGGACGACATGCTGACCGACGCCAACGGCAACCTGCCGCGGCAGTGGCTGGCGCCGATCGAATCGCGCTTCTTCGGCACCTGGCCGACCGCCGCGGACCTGGTCAACACGCCGAACAGCGCCGACCTGCAGAACTCCTACGAGGTGAAGGAAAAGATCGGCTCGGCCTATGCGATGGCCGACTTCGGCGGCGACCTGGCCGGCCGCGCGCTGCGCGGCAACCTCGGCGTGCGCCTGGTGCGCACCGAGCAGACCACCGACGGCCACGCCGACGTCAACGGCAGCGCGCAGCCGGTGCGCTTCGAACGCAGCTACAGCAACGCGCTGCCTTCGTTCAACGCCGCCTGGGACGTGCGCGGGGACATGGTGGTGCGCAGCTCCGCGGCCAAGGTCATCACCCGCCCCGACCTCACCGACCTGTCGTCCAAGCTCACCTTCAATTCCAGCGGCGAGATCCTCACCGCCAGCGGCGGCAATCCGTCGCTGCGTCCGTTCGAGGCCTGGCAGTACGACCTGACCTTCGAATGGTACATCGACGGCACCTCGGCGCTGACCGGCGGCGTGTTCTACAAGGACATCTCGCGTTTCATCCAGACCCAGATGTCGAACCTGCAGTACCAGGGCCAGACCTACCTGCTCTCGTCCAAGATCAACGGCAGCCAGGCCAGCGTCAAGGGCGTGGAAGTGGCCTACCAGCAGGTCTTCGCCGGCCTGCCGGCGCCGCTGGACGGGCTGGGCATGCAGCTCAACTACACCTGGACCGACAGCGAGGCCACCTACCGCGACGGCAACCGCACCTTCACCGACAGCCTCGAAGGCGTGGCCAAGAACACCTACAACGCGGTGCTGTTCTACGAGAAGGGGCCGCTGATGGCGCGAATGAGCTATGGCTGGAGCGACGACATCGTCAACGCGGTCGGCACCGCCAACGTCGCCACGCTCAACAGCGACAAGTTCGGCAGCCTCGACGCGAACGTGGCCTGCAAGGTCAACGACACCCTGTCGGTGTTCGTCAACGCGATCAATCTCACCGGCGCCGTGCAGCGCCAGTACGTCGGCGACCGCCTGTTCGGCGGCTACACCGACTACGGCCGCACCTGGTCGGTGGGCGTGCGCGCACGCTTCTGATCCGCCGCGCTGCCGCCCACGCGCGGCAGCCAGCCCGCCCCGCGGCCTGCATCGCCGCGGGCGCCGGCCATCGCACCGTGCGCGCACCGCCGCGCGCGGCGTACCGCCTCTGCCTGGAGCTTGCCGATGCCATCGCTGCCGCGCCTCGCCACCCTCGCCCTGTTCGTCCTCACGCCACTGGCCTGCACCGCCGCACGCGCGCAACCGGCCGCGACGGAGACCCTGGAAAAAGTCGTCATCCTCAAGCGCCACGGCGTGCGCGCGGCGATGTCGAGCGCGGAGCAACTGGAGCGTTACTCGGCGCGCCCCTGGCCGCGCTTCGCGGTGCCCGCCGGGTATCTCACCGCGAACGGCGCGGCGCTGGAACGCTTGTTCGGTGCCTACTACCGCGCTCGCTACGCACCGCTGGGGCTGTTCGCCGGCGACGGCTGCGCGGCCGCGTACTACTGGGCCAACCGCACCCAACGCACCCTCGCCTCGGCGCAGGCGCTGGCCAGCACGCTGACCCCGGGCTGCGCCAACCCGGTGCACAGCGTCGCCGACGGCGCCTCCGATCCGCTGTTCGACGGCACGCCCGCCCTGCGCACGCCTGCCGCGGTGGCGCAGATGCGCGCGGCCATCGCCGGGCGCATCGGCGGCGATGCGCAGGCCTGGAACGCGACCCAGGCGGATGCCATCGACAGCCTGCAGCACCTGCTGCTGCAGTGCGCGCAACGGCCCTGCCCGGCCGATGCCGGTGAGGGCAAGCAGCGCCTGGATGCGGTGCCGGCGCGGCTGGGCGACGCCGAGGACGCGATCCCCGGCATCGAAGGCCCGGCCGCGGCCGCCTCCGGCCTCAGCGAAAGCCTGTTGATGGGCTGGGCCGACGGCCAGGACTTCGCCGCGCTGGGTTGGCGCGGCGTCGACGAAGCCAGCCTGTTGCGCGCCTTCGCCCCGCACCAGGCCGAATTCGCGCTGCGCCTGCGCGCGCCCACCGTGGCGCGCATGGCCGCCTCGCCGCTGGCGGCACGGCTGCTGGCGACGTTGCTGGACGGCAGCGGCCAGGCCACGCACGCCGCGCCGATCGGCGGCGCGGCACGGCTGGTGGTGCTGTCCGGCCACGACGGCACCCTGACCCTGCTGGCCGGCATGCTCGACCTGCACTGGCAACTGCAAGGCTACCAGCCCGACCAGACCGTGCCCGGCGGCGCGCTGGTGTTCGAGCGCTGGCGCCACGCCGACGGCGAACGGGTGATCCGCCTGCGCTACACCGCGCAGAGCCTGGCGCAACTGCGCGAACGCCGCGCGCTGACGGTGCAGGCACCGCCGCTGGAATCGGCGGTGTTCATTCCGCAGTGCAGCCGCGCCGATGCCGCGTACGACTGCCCGCTACCCGCCTTCGCCGCCGCGGTCGAAGCCGCGCTCGATCCGCAGTTCCTGACCCCATGACGCCACGTGCGCCGGCTCCGGCCGGTCGCGCGGCGGCATCGGTGCCTTCCGGCACCGCCCCTGGCGCTCGCGCCACCCGCTGTTCCTCCCAACCCGCAAGAGGCGATTCATGATCCAGCATCTACGCACCCTCGTGAGCTACGGCATCGGATTGAGCCTGGCCTGCGCCGGCGTGGTCCACGCGCAATCGGACGTCGGCGTGCTCGACGTGCTCACCTACAACGTCGCCGGCCTGCCGCAGGGCCTCTCCAGCAGCAACCCGGCCGCCAACACCGCCCAGATCGCACCGAAGCTGGCGCCCTACGGCCTGATCAACGTGCAGGAAGACTTCAACTATCACGCCACCCTGTACGCGGGCGACAAGCACCCCTACCGCACGCCCACCAGCGGCGGCGCGGCGATCGGCGACGGCCTCAACACGCTGAGCAACTACCGCTTCGACGATTTCACCCGCATCAAGTGGGACAAGTGCAACGGCACCGACTGCCTCACGCCGAAGGGTTTCAGCTACATGCGCGTGCGCCTGGACGACGGCGTGCTGCTGGACGTGTACAACGCGCACCCCAACGCCGGTACCGAGAGCGCCGACCTGGCCGCGCGGCGCGCCAACATCAGCCAGCTCTCGCAGTTCATCCAGACCTGGTCGGCCGGCAACGCGGTGCTGGTGATGATGGACTCCAATACCCGCTACACCCGCGCCGACGACAACATCCGCGCGTTGATTTCCGCCAACGGCCTGACCGATACCTGGGTGGAACTGGTCAAGGGCAGCGCCCCGGCCGCCGGCGCCGCGCCGCTGCTGTGCGGCACCCCGCCGACCAACGACTGCGAAGTGGTGGACAAGATCCTGTACCGCGACGCGCCGCAGCTGACCCTGGTCGCCAACCGCTACAAGCTCGACGACGGCAACTTCTACGACAGCGACGGCAAGCCGCTATCCGACCACTACCCGCTGGCCGCGCAGTTCGGCTGGGCGGTCGGGACCACCGTGCGCACCAGCGACCAGTTCGGCGGCCCGCACGGCACCCCGTTCAACGACATCGCCAAGGGCGCCGAGCAGCGCACCATCGCCAGCGTGACCCTGCGCGGCGCCTCGCGCCTGGACGGCATCGCGCTGGGCCTGGACAACGGCAGCACCCTGGCCCACGGCGGCAGCGGCGGTGACGCGGTCACGCTGCGCCTGGGCAGCAACGAGCGGCTGACCTCGGCCACGCTGAGCGTGGGCCAGTACAACGGCCACACCCGGCTGTTCTCGCTGAGCCTGCGCACCAACCAGGGCCGCAGCCTCAGCGCCGGCACGCCGACCACCGAGACCTACACGCTCACCGCGCCCAGCGGCTGGCACATCGCCGGCTTCACCGGCCGCGACGGCGACGAGATCGACAAGCTCGGCGTGGTGTACCGCAAGGATTGACGGAACCGCGGGCGCCATCGCGTCCGGGGCGCCGCAAGGGCATCGGCGCGCGTGGCGACGCGCGCCGTTCGCCTTACCGAAGATGAGTCGCCGGCTGCGACCTGTGGCCGGTCGCGCGCATCGACGTGCAACGAGCGGATGCACGCGCCTGAAGGTGCGGATAGGAAATCTCCACACCAGGCCGCGCGATGCGGCCACGCGTCTGCGTGGGCCGCACTCGCGCACACACCAAAACGTCGCGATTCGAAACGACGCAGCACACGGGCACGGCGCGCCGCTGCCCGCCGACAGCCGCGGCCTATTCGCTCGCCGCTTCCAGCGCCTGCGCCAGGCGCTCCACCGCGATCACTTCCATGCCCTTGACCGTACCGGTCTTGGGCGCATTGGCCTTGGGCACGATGGCGCGCTTGAAGCCGTGCGTGGCCGCCTCGCGCAGCCGGTCCTCGCCGTTGGGCACCGGGCGGATCTCGCCGGACAGGCCGACCTCGCCGAAGGCGATGGTCTTCTCCGCCAGCGGCCGGTCGCGCAGCGACGACAGCACCGCCAGCAGCACCGGCAGGTCGGCCGCGGTCTCCTGCACGCGGATGCCGCCGACCACGTTGACGAACACGTCCTGGTCGCCGACCACGATGCCGCCATGGCGGTGCAGCACCGCCAGCAGCATCGCCAGCCGGTTCTGTTCCAGGCCCACCGCCACGCGCCGCGGATTGGACAGCGGCGAGGCATCCACCAGCGCCTGCACTTCCACCATCAGCGGCCGCGTGCCTTCGCGGGTGACCATCACGCAACTGCCGGGCTGGTGCGCGCTGCCGCCGGACAGGAAGATCGCCGACGGGTTGGAGACTTCCTTCAGCCCCTTCTCGCCCATCGCGAACACGCCCAGTTCGTTGACCGCGCCGAAGCGGTTCTTGAACGCACGCAGCAGGCGGAAGCGGCTGCCGCTCTCGCCCTCGAAGTACAGCACCGCATCGACCATGTGCTCGAGCACGCGCGGGCCGGCGATGCCGCCCTCCTTGGTGACGTGGCCGACCAGGAACACCGCCGTGCCGGTCTCCTTGGCATAGCGCACCAGCCGCGCCGCGCTCTCGCGCACCTGGCTCACCGAGCCGGGCGCGGCGGTCAGCGCCTCGGTCCACAGGGTCTGCACCGAGTCGGCGACGATCAGCTTGGGCCGCGCCGCGCTGGCGTGCTGCAGGATGTGCTCGATGCCGGTCTCGGCCAGCGCGTTGAGGCCGTCCAGCGGCAAGTCCAGGCGCACCGCGCGTCCGGCGACCTGGCCCAGCGATTCCTCGCCGGTCACGTACAGCACCGGCAAGGTGCCGGCCATCTTCGCCAGCGCCTGCAGCAGCAGGGTCGACTTGCCGATGCCCGGATCGCCGCCGATCAGCACCACCGCGCCCTCGACCAGGCCGCCGCCGAGCACCCGGTCGAACTCGCCGATGCCGGTGGACACGCGCGCCTGGTCGCGGTGCTCCACGTCCTTGAGCGCGGTGATCTTCGGCGTCTCGGCCTTGCCGGCCCAGCCGCTGCGCCGCGCCGCGGCCGGCGCCTTGGCCGTGGCCGCGCTCTCCAGCACGATCTCGCTCAGCGAGTTCCAGGCGCCGCATTCGGTGCACTGGCCCTGCCATTTGTTGTATTCGGCGCCGCACTCGCCGCAGACATAGGCCGTTTTCGCTTTCGCCATCTGCTTCTGGTCCGCTCAGACAATGCATCAGCATAGTGGCTGGCGGTCTCAGCGTCCGCGACGGCGGTGCGCCACGATCGTCCAGCGACCTCGGCGGAAAGGCAAACCCCGCATTTTCGTAGATACCGTCTTACCCCCTAGCAGGCAAGGCCTCTTTTCGGGTCGAACGCAGTGCCCGATTTGAGAACGCCGT
>NZ_JAQJCQ010000008.1:0-227312 GCF_038442435.1 Xanthomonas protegens
GCCCACGGCAGATCCGGTGCCATCGGCACATAGGCCGCGCCTGCTTTCAGCACGCCGAGCAGCGTTTCCACCATCGCTACGCCCCGCGACAGCGACAGAGCGACGCGCGCGCCACGCCCGATGCCCCGCGCGCCCAGCCAATGGGCGATCTGGTTGGCACGGCGATCCAAGGTCGCGTAGCTGACCTGACGTTCTCCCCACACCAGGGCCACCGCATCCGGTTGCGCCGCCGCCTGCGCGGCGAACAACGCCCCTATGCAGCTGTCGCGCGGATAGGGCTGCGCCGTCGCGTTCCACTGCTGCAGCACCTGCACGCGCTCGGCATCGCCCAACAACGGCAGCGCCGATACCGGCCCCGTGTCGTCGTCGGCCATCGCCGTCAGCAAGCGCTGCCAATAGCCGACGAAACGCTCGATCGTCTCGCGATCGAACAACGCGGTCATGTAATTCAGGAAGCCGCTGATGCGGCCATCCTTCTCGCGCAGATCCATCAACAAGTCGAGCTGCGCAGTCTTCATCGCCTTTGGCGCGCGGACGACGTCGACGCCCTGCAGGGCCAACTCGCCTTCATCCTGACTCTGCCAGGCCAACATCACCTGGAACATCTGGTTGTAGGCGCTGTTGCGCGGCGGCTTGAGCGCTTCGATCACGCGGTCCAGCAGCACATCGCCGTGCGCCTGCGCATCGAGCAACCGCTGGCGCGTACGCGCGAGCAGCTCGCCGGTGGAGGGGTTGCCAGCCAGGTCGATCCGCAGCGCAAAAGTATTGATGAAGAACCCGATCAGCGGCTCGATCTCTTCGCGATTGCGGCTGGCCATCGGACTGCCGATCACCACCTCCGACTGCCCCGACAGGCGCGAGAACACCGCCGCCCAGCTGGCCAGGATCGTCATGTAGAGGGTGACGCCATGCCGCCTGCTCAAGGCCTTCAGCCGTGCGGTCAAGGCTTCGTCCAGATGCAGGTCGATCGCTGCACCAGCAAAATCCTGCTGCGGCGCTCGCGGACGGTCGGTGGGCAGCTCGAGCAGCGGTGGCGCGCCCGCCAGCGTGTCGCGCCAGTAGCCGATCTGCCGATCCAGTTCGGTGGCCGGCAGATGCTCGCCCTTCCAGAACGCATAATCGATGTACTGCACCGGCAGCGCGGGCAATGATGCCTGCGCCTGGCCGGTTTCGGCGGCATAGAACTCGCTCAGTTCCTTGAGCATGACGCCGATCGACCAACCGTCGGAGACGATATGGTGGGTCACCCATTGCAGCTCGAACGCATGCTCGTCCAGTTGCAGCACTTGCGCGCGCAGTGGCACGTCGCGACCGAGATCGAAGGGCTCCGCGTATAGCGCCGAATACAGCGTTTCGCAACGAGCGGCGGCATCTTCGGCGCCACGGATATCCTGAAAGCGCAGCTCGAACGGCGCACTGTCGCCGACGACCAGCATGGGCTCGCCGTCGATCTGAACGAAACGGGTACGCAGGATTTCGTGCCGTGCGACGATGACGCGCCAACTGCGCTCCAGCGCCGGGCGGTCAAGGTCGCCGGCGAGGCGATACGCGCCGCCGATGTGATGCGCCGAGGTCGCCTGACCGAGCTGGGTCATGACCCAGAAGCCGCGCACGATCTGCGGCATCGGCATGAACGGCCGGCGCGCCACCGGCTCGATCGGGCTCAGGCTGGAGGCGGCAATGCGCGGCAGACGCTCGCCCAGCTCACGCAGTTCCGAGGCTTCGAACACATCGCGGAACGTCAGCTCGACATCGAGCGCCTTGCGTACCCGCGACACCAGCTGCACGGCGAGCAGGGAATGCCCGCCGAGCTCGAAGAAGTCGTCGTTGCGCCCGACCTTTTCCAGCCGCAGCAGATCAGACCAGATCGAGGCCAGCGTGGTCTCGATCTCTCCCTGCGGCGGCGCATAGGCGCGGTGCGTATACGCCGCCTCGTCCGGCGCAGGCAGCGCCTTGCGGTCGAGCTTCCCGTTAGCGGTCAGTGGCCAGGTTTCCAAGCGCACGAACGCCGACGGCATCATGTAATCGGGCAAAGCGCCGGCGACATGCTCGCGAATCGCGGCGATGTCCAGCACCTCATCGGCCAGGCAATACGCGACCAGGCGCTTGCCGCCGTTGTCGTCGTCGCGCGCAACCACCACCGCTTCGCGCACGCCAGTGCATTCGCCGAGCCTGGCCTCGATCTCACCCAGCTCGATGCGGAAGCCGCGGATCTTCACCTGGAAGTCGTTGCGGCCCAGCAGGGTGATCGTACCGTCGTTCGACCACCGCCCGAGGTCACCGGTCTTGTACATGCGCGCGCCAGGCTCGGCGCTAAAAGGATCGTCGACAAAGCGATCGGCCGTCAGCTCCGCCTTGCCGAGATAGCCGCGGGCCACACCGTGGCCGCCGATGAATATCTCGCCGGCCACGCCAAGCGGCGCGGGAGCGCCGGCCTCGTCCAGGATATAGACCTGGGTGTTGCCGATCGGGCGGCCGACATCGGCAAGGAAGCCGGTGCTGCGATCCATCCGTGTCCAGGTCGAATAGGTCGTGGTTTCGGAGGGACCATAGAGATTGCACAGTTGCTCGACCTGCGGGGTCGCGATGATGCGTTCGGCGAGCGCGCGCTTGAGCGGCTCGCCGGCGACGTTCACCACCCGCACGGTCGGCGGTATCGCCTCGGCGCGGGTCAGCTCCATCATCACCGAGGGCACGGTGTTGATCAGGGTGACCGGCAATGCCGCGTTCAACAGCGCCAGCGCGTTGTCGACCAGGGTCACACAGCCGCCGCAGGACAACGGCACGCCGTACTCGTAGATCGACAGATCAAAATTGATCGAGGTCGAGAACAGGCAATTGCGCAGCGTATCGGCCGAGAATTCCTGCAAGGCCCAACAGATGAAGTTGACGCCATTGCGATGTTCGATGGCCACGCCCTTGGGCCGGCCGGTCGAACCAGACGTATAGATCAGATAGGCCAGGTGGCGCGAATTCAGACCAACCGCTTGCGCCGACGGATTCTCGCCGGATGCGTTCGCCCACGCAGCCGCATCAGCCTGCAGGTCGAGCACTGTCAACGACTGCGCCTGTTCGGCCAGGGCCAGCGCCTGCGTCAGCACGGGGCCGCCGACGGCATCGGTGAGCACCACGCGCGGTATGGCATCGTCGAGCATGTAGCCCAGACGGTCCGCCGGATAGGCCGGATCCAGCGGCACATAGGCGGCGCCGGACTTCAGCGAGGCCAGCAGCGCGACCAGCATCTCGGCGTTGCGCTGCACGCAGATGCCGACGCGCTCGTCTGGGCCAAGGCCGAGCGTACGCAAATGATGCGCAAGGCGGTTGGCGCGCTCGTTGAGTTGCGCATAGCTCAGCGTGCGGTCGCCGGCGACCAGCGCCACCGCCTGCGGCGAGCGCGCGACCTGCGCTTCGAACAACTCGTGCATGCAGGCATCGCGAGGATACTCGATCGCCGTCGCGTTCCAGGTCTCCAGAACCAGGCGGCGCTCCGGCTCGCCCAGAATCAGCAGGCGCGAAACCGTCTGCGTCTCGTCCAGGGCCATCGCAAGCAACATGCGCCGCCAGTGGCCGAGGTAGCGTCCGATGCTTTCGGCTTCGAACAACGCGATCGCATAGTGCAGTTCGCCGTCGATGCGGTCGACGGACTGGCGCAGATCCAACGCCAGATCCACGCCCACCGACTTCGCCTGCGCTGGCGCATCGGCCTGGCGCAAGGCCAACACGCTCTGGAACACAGGAGCCGACAGCGCCCCGGCCAGCGATGGGGTGGAGGCGACGATGCCCTCGAAGCTGGGCAGCGCATGCGCGAAGGCATCGCGCAGCCGACGATCGACCCGCACCAGCAGTTCGGCGACGCTCGGCTGCCCGCTCAGATCGACACGCAGCGGCAGCACATCGCCGATCGAACCGGCCGGCGCACCGCCGTCGGTCGGGACGCCAATCACGATATCGTCCTGGCTCGACAAGCGCGCCAGCGTCGCCGCCCACGCCGCCAACAGGGCGGCCTGCAGGGTCGTGCCGCGACGCACGGCGAGCGCGCCCAGGAGTGTGGTCAACTCGGGATCGATGGCGACCCCGATGCTGGCCGTAGCGGCACCCTCTCGCCCGGTGCGCGGACGATCGGTCGACAATTCCAGCATGGCCGGCGCGCCGGCAAGCGCGTCGCGCCAATAGGCAACATGACGATCGAAATCGTTGCCGATCGCAGGGTTGACGGATGGCGTATCCGCATCGGAGCCGGTGCGGATCGAAGCGTCCAAGTAATTTCCGTTTGACATCCTTAATCCCCGTCCTTCCTGCATCGAACCGGCTTTCCAGCCGACCCTGTCCATGGTGCGGACCGAAAGGCCCGATACGTTTCAGGCAGCAAGCTTGTCGATCGCGCCGGCGACGGTTTCCGCGTTGCGCCCGAACTGATTGATCGTGACGATCTGCTCCAGGCGATCGCCATAGCCGTATTTGATGAATCCCGACAGCGTGCCGGTAGAGCCTAGATCGACGAAGCGACACGGCCCTTCGGCGGCGATGGCGGCGATGGCGGCGCGGAAATCCACCATCTGGCTGGTCACCTTCCAGTAATGCGACGGCTCGACCCGCTCCAGGCGACCGCCGGTCGCGGAGGAGTACTGCGCGATGGACGGCGCCGAGATCGGCACGCCATCGAACATGCGCAAGAACGTCCCCTCGATCGGCGCGAGCAAGGGCGAATGGAACGGATACTCGACCGGCAGGCTCATCGAGACGACGGCCCGGGCGTCGAGCCTGCGCCGGGTGTCTTCGATGGCCGCACGGCTGCCGCTGACAACGAAGTTTCCGTCGAAGTTGACGCTGCCGATCACAGTATCGGGGTAGAGCTCGGGATGGCTGTGGAAATGTCCGACCGGGGCCAAGACGGTCAGCATGCCGCCGCCGGCGGCTTCGCTCCTGAACACCCCGGCCTGGCGGATCACGATGCGCATCGCGTGCTCGTGCGACAACGTTCCCGCCGCGACCGAGGCGGCGTACTCGCCCAGGCTGTAGCCGAGCACGGCATCCGGACGAATGCCGGCATGCGCCATCGCCTGGGTGAGGCCGTATCCGATGCTGAAGATGGCCGGATGCGACAGACCGATATCGGTCATCTCGCGGCGCCTGTTCGCTTCGTCGTAGAGTTCGGCGATCAGATCGCGCGATGTCATCTCCCGATAAACGGCATTGCAAGCGTCCATCGCCTCCCGGAACGCGGCGTTGGTCGCATACAGCTCCCGGCCCATGCCGTAGTACTGCGAGCCCTGGCCCGAATACATGAAGACGATCCGCGACTTTGCCGCGATGGGCGCCGGCTGCTGGGCAGCGCTCAAGATCATCGGCGCCTTGCGGATCTTGGCGAACAAGCCACTCAGCACATCGCCCGGCCCGATTTCCCGCAACGCGACCTCGCCCTGCGCGAGCAGCCACGACATCGATTCGTACCAATTCACCGGATGGCTGATCTGCTCGATCAACTTCGGCAGCCAAGCCTCGCGCGCATGCGGGCGAGCAGTGCGATTGGAGACGACATCGGCGCATAGCGGATGCAGGCGCCCCTGCTCGGACAGCCGTCCGACGAACTCGGCGTAGGCGCTCTCGACCTCGCGCATGTAGCGAGAATGGAAGGCCGCGCTGACCCTCAAGCGCACGAAACGCGCTCCCGCCTCGGCAAACACCGGTTCGCAGCGATCGATGTCCTCGTGCAGGCCCGAGAGGACGTGCTGGCTGTCGGAATTGATGTTCGCGACATCGACGCCGCTCAATCCCGACTGACGCAGGATCGTCCGCACCCGCGCCAGGTCCGGCCCGATGACCGCCGCCATCGCGCCGCGTGGCGCTCGCGCCATCAATGCGCCGCGCTTGGCGACCAATTCGATCCCGGTCGCGAAGTCGAACGCACCCGCGGCGAACAGCGCGGCGAATTCGCCGAGGCTGTGGCCGGCGAAAACCGTCGGGACCGCCGCACCGTCATCGCGCGCCTGCAGAAACGCCAGCGCAGATACTGCGAACAGCGCCGGCTGGGTGTGCTCGGTCTGGCTGAGCAAATTGCCCGGATCCTCCAGGCACAGCTCGCGCAAGGAGTAGCCCAGCACCGCATCGGCTTGCGCAACCAACTCCGGATAGCGCCCGAACAGCTCGCCGCCCATGCCTTTGTGTTGCGACCCCTGCCCGGGAAACACCCACACCGTCGTCATAGAAGCCGTCCTCTTCCGTCTCAGGCGACGAGCGCGCGGCTGTTCAGCTGCGCGCTCAGCACGTCGACGACGTCCTGCAGCGTATAGCGGTCGCGCTTGTCCGAATCGGCTATGCGCACGCTCAGGCGTTGCTCCAGTTCGTACCAGATCTCCAGCATCTCCCTCGAGTCCACGCCCAGATCGCCTCCAAGATAGAAATCCGGCTCCACCGTATCGATGGTGAATCCGGTGCGCTTGATCTCGTTGATGGCGGACAACACTTCTGCGTACACGTTCATGGCCTTCTCCTAAGCTGACGTTGCATTCCGGCACGAGGCAACGCTCGCCCGGACCTTGTTGGCGCGTCGCGGCGCGCGAATGCCCAACGCTGGCGGCGTTAGAGCAACCCCATCTCGCGCGCGGTCGAGGTGATCAGATCGACCGCGGCATCGATTTCTTCGTGTGTGTGCGTGGCCATAACCGACAAGCGCAGGCGTTCGGCGCCCGGCGGAACCATCGGGTATTCCATGATGTTGGCGAACAGCCCGCGACGGTACAGCTCCTTGTTCAATCGCCTGACCGCGCCGTCCTCGCCGAAGAACACCGGCACGATTCCGGATTCGCCGCGGGCGATGCGCATGCCGGCCGCTTCCAGGCGATCCTGGATGTAGCGGACATTGGCATGCAGGTTCTCGATGCGCTGCGGTTCGCGCTCCATCACGTCGAGCGCGGCCGAGATCGCGGCGATCGTCGGCTGCGCCAGACCCGACGTGAACAGGTACGGATACGAGAAATTGCGCAGCAGGAAGATATGCTCGCTGCTGCCCGACACGAACGCGCCCTGCGCACCGATCGCCTTGCTGCAGGTGGACATGCGCAGGTCGACCTGGCCTAGCAGATCCAGGTGCTCCAACGTGCCGCGCCCGTTGCGACCGACCGTGCCCAGGCCGTGGGCGTCGTCGAGGATGGTGATCACATCGTGGCGCTTGCAGATCTCGACATACTTCTTCAGGTCGATGATCAGACCATCGACCGAGCGCACGCCCTCGACCGTGGAGAAGATCTGCGCGCCTGGCTTGGCCTTGGACTTGATCCGCTCGAGAATCCTCTCGAAGCCGTCGAGTTCGTCCGGATCGAAGGTGTAGAACGGCACGCCGGCCATCTTGATCGCGTTGATCACGCTGGCGTGGCTGTTCTTGTCGTAGACGATGACGTCGTTGCGGTTCATAAGGCCAGCGACCCAGCACAGATTGGCCATGTAGCCGCCCGGCAACAGGACCGCATCTTCGTGTTCGGCCAGCTTGGCCAGACGCAGTTCCAGGTCGCGATGCTGCTTGGTATAGCCGGAGAACGCCGGCGAACCGCCGCTGCCGATGCCGTACAGCTCGACCGCCTCGATCACCTTGCGCTTCACATAGGGATCGTTCGACAGGCCCAGATAGCTGTTGGAACCGAACACCAGCACTTCATTGAAGACCTCGCTATTGAGTTCCTTGTACTTCATGCGGCGATCGACCGGACCGAAGCCCTGGCGGCCGACCATGTACCCCGCTTCCAACTCTTTCACATAGGTTTCGTACTGATGCGCGAGCCGTTCCTTGAAAGGCTTGCGTTCGAGTTCGATCAAAGCTCTTGAGTCCATGTTCTTCCCTTCCTGCCTGTTAAGTGTCCCTACCGCGTCCTGAGCATCGTCCACGCAAAGCCTTAGCCGAAAAATCCGTTGCGCCTGTACCATTCCGCGCTGTCGCGAACCATCGCTTCGATCGGTGCGGAACGATAGCCGAGTTCGCGCTCGGCCTTGCTCGAATCGAAGTAGTACGTACATCCCATCACGCGCATCCGGTACGCCTCGACCGCCGGACGGCCGGGCACGAACGGAAACCGGCGTTCCTGCAGGGTGGTCTTCAGGCGCAACCAGCGATAGTTCGCTCTCGGAATGCGCAATGGCTTTCCCAGCACTTCGCCAATCACGTCCAGGAAACGGGCGATACGAATGTTCTCGCCTCCCAGCAGATAACGCTCTCCGGGCCTTCCATGGGACAGCGCACTGACATGCGCGCGCCCCACATCGGCCGCGGAACAATAGCTCGCGCCGCCGGGTGGGCTGAATGGGAGCTGGTCGTAATGCGCGGCGATCAACAAGCGTCCCCACTGCAGGTTGTGATCGTAGGCCCCGACCACTTCCGCCGGGTTGAGCACGATCGTCTCCAGACCGCGCGCATTGGCCTCGAACACGACGCGTTCAGCCTGCTGTTTGGTCGCCGCGTACGGGCTGCGCCTGCGGTAGCCGGTGAGCGGCACGCTTTCGTCGGCCACGCGCGATGCGTCGTCGAAAGCGCCTACCGTCGACGTGGTGCTGGTGTAGACCAGCCGGCGCACCCCGTTGCGCAAGGCCGCATCGACGACGTTGCGCGTGCTGTATACGTTGGCCGCCTGCAATATCGGCAGGTCACTCCACTTGCAACTGGTGTTGCCGGCCGTATGGATCACCGTTTCCGCCCCGCGCATGGCCCGCGATAGCGCATCCACATCGCCCAGATCGCCGCGGACGATCTGCACACCGAACGGCTCCAGGTACTTCGTGTTCGAGTCCAGCCGCACGATGGCGGTGACGCGATGCCCGGCGGCGACCAGCGCAGAGACGATGTTGAGACCGACGAAGCCATTGCCGCCGGTGACGAAAACAGTCATTCAGGAACCTTCCGTAGTGATGGCTTTGGCATCCATGGCCTTCCAGAAGCGTTCCCGACTCTCGGATTTGGTGCGCATGCCCAGCGCGGACGGCATGCGATCGGGATTGGAGACAATGCCTTCGAGCAGCACGGCGATCTGTTCGAGCAACATCGCCGCACTGGCGTGGTCGGGTTCCACTGCGCGATACATCAAGCTCAGTTCCAGCGAATCGACGTCGATCGCCGCGGCAAGCTCCATGCGCGGCCGCAGGCCGCTGGGATGCGCTTCCGATGCCAGGTGGCGTTCGCCATCCTCGCCTGGCGCGATCGGCGAAGCGAAGCTCACGACGCAATCGAACAACTGCTCGCGCCCGACCCATTCGCCGATCCGCTCGATCGTCGTGCAGGCATGGCGATGCTTGCGCAGCAGGGTGGCCTGCAACTCGCCCAGCCATTCGAGCATCTTCTGCCGACCGACGGTGCGCACCCGCACCGGCAGCAAGACCGGCTCGCCAGCATGATCGGCACCGAGCAGGCCGAACTGGGAGTAACGGGCGTTGCTGTAGCGATTGAGCAACACGGCCCAGGCCCCGGCAATCAGGGTTTCCAGCGCGATGCCGTGGCGGGAACCGAAGGCCTGCAGCAACTGCGTCAATGCCGGATCAACCACCTCGGACACGACATGCACCGCGCCTGCCCTGTCGCCGCCCGGCGCCGCGGATTCCAGCGACATGCGCTCGCCCAGCGCGACCACGGTATCGGCCGCGTCGGCCAGGTGTTCGATCCAGTAGCGGCGCACCCACTCATCGTCAGGCGCATCGGCCACGGTCCGGCCAGATGCGTCTTCGACGTCGGCAGACAGGACGTCCGACAGGCGGCGCCATTCCGCGGATGCGTCCGCTGCCGCGTCGAAGGCTTCGGCTTGGCCGATGTGCAGACGGTCGTCGGCCTGGATGCCAGCGGACCTCGATTGCGCAGAGGAGCCGCCACCCGGGAAGACCAGATTGCGCAAATCACAACGTACCTGTTCGAAAGGCGTGCCCGGGAACGACGCGCGGCGGCGCGATTGCCCGTGGTGGATCGCGGGCCAATCGATCGCCGCGCCGCGAACCCACAGCTCGGCGAGCTTGTCTAGGTCTCGCGCCCGCAGCAGCGTGTCAACAAAGCCTTCTCCTGCATCGCCGTTCAGCAAACGCAGCACGTCCAGCGAACCGTGGGCTTCAATGTCGCCGGAGAACGTTCCGCGCCGGTCGCCGGCCTCGCTCGGCTGCTCCAGCGCGCCAATCAGCGCCTGCGCGTCGGCGGCAACCACGGCCAGACGATGACGATAGGCAATACGCCCAACCTGCGAAGCATACGCAAGGTCGGCGAAGGCCGTTTGGGTCAGTCCTTGCGCCGCCTGCTCGCGCATGAAGGCCGCAAGCGAGTCCGCATAGGCCTTCAGCCCCTCTTGGCTACGCGCCGACAATACGAACAGGACCGGCGACGCGGCGCTCCCGGCTCCGGCCGGCGCGGACTCATGCGACTCCACGACCACGAACGCATTGGAACCCCCCATGCCGAACGAGTTGATGCCGGCGATACGCGTGCCCTTGGCATTGCGTGGCCATGCCGTCGCCGCATCGGGAAAACGGAGCGCCGAACCGGCATGATCGAAATTGCTGTTGATCCGGCGCAGCTTGGCGCAAGGCGCGAATTCGCCGTGGCGCATGCTCAGCAATACCTTGATCAGCGAACCGACGCCGGACGCGGCCTCCATGTGTCCGATACCCGCCTTGCTGCCTATCGCGCACCCGCCGACCGCGCTGGAAGTACGCCGCAGCGCATTGTCGATCGCCTTCAATTCGATCGGATCGCCCAACTCGGTAGCGGTGCCGTGCGCTTCGATACAGTCGATGTCGTCGGCGACCAGACCGGCATCGCGAATGCAATCGGCGACGGTGTCCTCCATCACTTGCAGATTCGGCATGAACTGTCCCGGGCCGGTGCCGAAGTGGCCGATGCGCGAGGCGCGGATGACGCCGTGGATATGATCGCCATCGGCAATCGCACGGCTGAGCCGCTTCAGCACCACCACGCCGGCGCCCTCGCTTGGTACTAGGCCGTTGGCGCCTTCATCGAAGGTGCGCTCCTTGCCGTCTGGCGACAAGACCTTCATGTCGTGCAACAACTGGTATTTGCTTTGATGCAGCGAAAGATTGATGCCGCCGACCAGGGCCACTTCGCAATCGTCCGCAAGAATCGACTGCCGAGCCAGATGCAGTGCGGTCAACCCGCCCGAGCAAGCGGTCGAAACGGTCAGACTGGGCCCATGGAAGTTCATCACGAACGACAAGCGGTTCGACAGTTCGCTGGCCACCGAACCCGGACCGATGTACTCGCTGCCGCCCCGCTGCAGATCGGCGACGATGCGACTGAAGTCGTCGTTCATCGCGCCGACGAACACACCGACCTTGGAGACGGCCAGGGACTGCGGCGTATACGCGGCATCCTCGACCGCACGCCATGCGGCGCGCAGCAGCACGCGCAGTTGCGGATCGGCCCTGTCGGCCTCGACCTGCGACATGCGGAACAGCTTCGGATCGAACAGCTCCACATCGGCCAGGAAGCCCCCGGCGTCGGCGATCGATTGGCCCGAGCGCGAGCGATGGTCGTTGAGCGAAGAAGCGAACCCCCGCGTTGCCGGAACGCGGGTCAGGCAATCGCGGCCTTCGCGCAGATTGCGCCAGAACCCATCCAGATCCGGAGATGACGGAAACTCGCCGGCCATGCCGATGATCGCGATGGCCTCGGCCGCGACGGCGGGCGCGCGCCCAGCCGGCAACCGCTTGGAGTGCAGCGGCGCGACCGTCTTCTCGCGAGCCGCAGCCGGCATCGCCGGCGTTGCGTTGGCGTCACCAGCCGGAGCGACGGCAGCCACCGCATCGGCACCGGGAAAGAGCTGGCGAACCGCCTCCGGGTAGCGAGCGAGCAGATAGTGCGCGAGCTGCGCGGCACTGTCGTACTCGAACAGCGCGGTCTTCGGCAGCTCGGCGAAGTCCGCGCGCAATGCGGTGTGCAATTCGAGCATCAACACCGAATCCATCCCGCACTGCTCGAAGCTGGTGCGCGAACCGATGGCCGAGGCCCGGGTTTTGGTGACCGTGGCCATGCGTTGCTTGATCAGGTGTTCGACCTCGACACCCAATGCGTCGGCGGCGCTGCTTGCGTCGGCTGCGCCGTGCCTGGCCGGCGGGACTTTCGGCTCGGGAGGTACGGTGCGCCGCGTCGCAACCGATGCCATGTCATGCACCACCGGCGTGGCACCGACCATGCGCATCGTGACGCCGCGCTCAACGACGGCCTGCGTACCCAGTTGCGGCTCAGCCCCCTCCGGCAACCGCAAGGTCTTCGCGATGCGCTGCGGGTCGCCGACCGTGACCAGCACGCGGCCCTGTGCCGAGCGCAGCAGTGTGCCGAAAATCTCCAACCCTTCGGCCTCGCTCAGCGCCTGCATGCCGGAGAACCCGAACACCACCGAGTCACCGCCGGTGATTTCCATGCCGCCAGTCGCCCACAACGGCCAACCGATCGACAGACTGCGGCCATGACGCAGCCCGCGGGCGCGCTGCGCCTCGCGCCACAGCGCATAGCCGTCCATGAAACGGTTGCCGGCCGCGTACGCACCGGACCCCAGATCACCGATCAGCGCGGAAACCGACGAGAATGCGACGAAGAAATCCAGCGGCAGCGATGCGCTCGCACGGTCAAGCGCGATCAAGCCATCGACCTTGGGCGCGAGCAGCGCGTTGAAGCCGGCATCGTCGAGTTCGAGAATGGAGCGATCGCTGGCGTTTCCGGCGCAGTGAATGACGCCGTTCAGGCCGCCGAACTCGCGTTCGGCCATTGCCACCAATGTCGCGATCGCGGCCGTATCGGCGATATCGACGCTGCGGTACTCGACCTGCGCGCCGAGCGCGCGGATCGCGCCCACGGTGTCGCGGGCGTTCGCCGGCACTTCGGCCGAGCGTCCGCAAAGCAGCAACCGCGCCCGGCATGTCGTCGCCAACCAATGCGCCACCGCCAGACCAAGCTTGCCCGCGCCGCCGGTGATCAGATACGTGCCGTCCTCACGCAAGGGCAATGCGGCACTCGCATCATGCGCGGCCATCGGCAGGGCGCGCAGCGTGCGGCGAAGCCGCCGGCCGCCACGCCAGGCGATCTCGTTGGCACCGAAGCCGGCGTCCACCTCCAACTCGTCGATGATCGTCCGTGCACGCATCTCGATTCCGTCCTGGTCTTCGCTGAGCGTGGACAGTTCGAAGCGATGATTGGCCATCAATAGCGAACGGGCGTATCCGATGATCGCCTCGTGCTGCGGATGGACGTCGCCGTCGTCGCGATAGGCATAGAGCATCCGTACGGCGGCGCCGGGATTGACCCGTTCGGAGGCGACGAACAATTGGCGTACCGACAGCAGGCCACGATGCAAGGCGCTCACGCTGACCCCATCGGCCGACCACGCGGCATCGGACGCGCCATTCCAGATCACGATGCGCTCCGGCAACAGCCCGCGATCGCGCAGCGAATCGAACAGGGCCGACGCACTCGCGGCATCGAACGGGTCGAACCGGTCCGACGCAGACGCATCTTCTCCATTCACGGCGAATGCGACCGCGACGCCGCGATCGCCGTCGGGCAACGCGTGAACCACAGCTTGCGCGAGTTCGAGGTCGTCTGCGACCACCAGCATCGTCCGTGCGGCGCGGCCTGTGGCTGCGGCCCGGGCTGGCGGCGCAGGCAGCCAGTGATCGTCGAAAAACTTGACCGCGCGAGCCTGCGTCTCCTGGCGCACCAGCGCGCGGCCGCTGAAACCATGCAGCTTCGCCAGCACGCGGCCGTCTGCGTCGGTCACCAGGATGTCGTACTTGTACGCGGTCGCGTCGGTGGCGGGCGCCGGTCCGGCCGGCAGCGCCGCCGCTAGCGCATCGCGACTGCGCACGACATGCGCATAGCAGGTTTCGGTGAGCGGGTGACGAATCTCCAGTTCGTCCAGTGCGAACGGCACGATCGGCACGACCGGATCGCCGCTACCGGCCACCTCGACCGCCAGCCCGGCGCGCAGCACGGCATCGAGCAAGGAGGGATGCAGGCCGAACTGGCTCATGCCCGAGCGCAGATGCGCCGGCAGCCGCAATTCGCAGAGTGCGCCTTCGGCCAGGCGATGGCGAGCCTGGGTGACCTGGAAGGAGGGGCCGAAATGGAAGCCCATGCGACGGAAAGCGGAGTAGATCGCTTCCGGATCGCGGTCGATGCGGGTTCCGCGGGCGACGATGGCCCGGATATCCAGCCACTCGTCGGCGACTTCGTCTTCGACATCCTGGAACACCAGCTCGCCGTCTGCGCAGATCGCAGAATCGGACTCGCGCAGCACGTCGAACTGCAATCCGGTCTCGTCGCTATGCATGCGGATCGTCAAAGCATCGGGCGCGCCGGCGATTTCGAATGGCTGACGCCAGGCGAAATTGCGGATACGCGACACGCGCCAACCTTCTCCCGCGGCAAGATCGCCGGCCGCACGCGCCATTTCCAGATAGGCAACGCCGGGCAGAATCTTGCGGTCGCGATCGGTATGGACGATATGGTCGCGCAGGTAGAACTCCTGGCCATCGAAGCGCTTTCGGTAGATCTGCGTGGCGAGGGTGGAAAGGTTGCGGTCGATCAACGGGTGCGGCGCGTCGGCGACCGCATCGCTACGCTTCTCCTCGACCCAATAGCGCTGGGTGACGAAGGGCATGGTCGGGAACGGCACGCGATGCGGCGGGGCGCTGCCGGCGCCGACCGGATACAGGATCTCGACATAACGCGCCCACTCCACGTCGAGCATCGACACCCAGGCGCGCGCCAACTGCGGCAGGCGGCCGCCGGCGATCAAGTTGCGGATGATCGCGTCGCGCTCGCCTTCCTCGACGATCGCTTCGAGCTTCTCGCCTTGCCGGCGCGGCGAACCGCGCAGCATGCCCTCGGCGCTGGAGCCGGCGCGGCAAGCGCGTAACGCGTGCAGCAGATCGGCAACGCTGGTCGCGACGATCGCGAGGCGTTCGTCCATCGCCTCGCGGCCGATCTGCGAGGAATAGGCGAGCGAGCGAAGGTCCAGACCGACATCCGAATCGCCGCCGCGCTCCAGGAACGCGATCATGCGATCAACATAGCGCATCAGGCGCTCTTCACCATCGGCCGACAACACGAACAGCACCGGCCGGCCATCGGCGGCCGCCGGCAAGGTCCGCGGATGGTCCTCGATCAGGCAATGTGCGTTGGCGCCGCCTGCACCGAAGGAGCTCAAGCCGGCACGACGCGGACGGCGCGATCCGCTCGCGATCCACGGCTCCTGCTGTTGAACCACGCGGAAAGGCGCCTGGGCGAAATCGATGTTCGGATTCGCTGGCGACGCATGCAAGGACGGCGCGATGGCATCGTGGCGGAACTGCAGCAGGATCTTGGTCAATCCGGCGATGGCCGCAGCCGATTCCAGATGGCCGACGTTGGACTTGACCGAGCCGATGCGACACTTCTGGCGGTCCGATTCGGCGCCGCGGCCGAAGGGTGCGGATGCCGCATCGAATGCGCGGGTCAGCCCTGCGATCTCGATCGGATCGCCCAAGGACGTGCCGGTACCGTGCGCTTCGATGTAATCGATGCTGCGTGGATCCCAACCGGCCTGGCTGAGCGCCTTGCCGATCACATTGGTCTGCCCGAGCTGATTCGGCACGGTGTAGCCATTGGTCTTGCCGCCGTGATTGAGACTGGTCGCCTTGATCACGCCGTAGACGTGGTCGCCGTCCTGGATCGCCTGACTCAAACGCTTGAGCATTACTGCGCCGACGCCCTCGCCCGGCACGTAACCGTCGCCATTGGCGCCGAACGCGCGGCAGCGGCCGTCGCTGGACAGGAACTGCGCGGCGGACAACTTCTGATACTTGTTCGGATGCACGATCACGTTGACGCCACCGGCGATCGCCATCTCGCAATCGCCATTGTGGATGGCGCGGCACGCCAAATGGATCGCGGTCAGCGACGACGAGCACATCGTATCGACGGCCATGCTCGGGCCGTTGAAATTCATGAAATACGAAACGCGGTTGGCGATCGAGGAGAACGGCGGATTCGGCCGACCCGACTTGAGCTGCTCGTCGGTGACGTCGATCTGGGCGTAATAGCCCCACATCACCCCGACGTACACGCCGACCGACCGGCCCTTGAGCGATTGCCGGGTCTGGCAGGCGTCCTCGACGCACTCCCACGCGGTCTGCAGGAACAAGCGCTCCTGCGGGTCGATCAGTTCGGCCTCGCGCGCGGAAATATTAAAGAAGCGCGCATCGAACTGATCCACGCCGTCGATGAATCCGCCCCACTTGCTGTAGACCGCGCCCTTGCGCGTACGGTCGGGGTGGAAGTAACGGCCATGGTCCCATCGCGACAGCGGGATCTCGCTGACGCTGTCGCGGCCGGCCGAGAGGTTCTGCCAGAACGCGTGCAGATCGTTCGCGCCGGGATAGCGGCCACTGAGGCCGACGATGGCGACGTCTTCCGCCTCGAAGCGATCCGATCCGCCGCGCAGACGACGGAATTCGCTCGAAGCGGTGAGCGCGCGCCCTCTCGCGGGCATCGGATTCGACACGGTTGCCTGCGCATGCAGTTCCGAGCGGATCTGTTCGGCGCGTCCCTCGCGCCACTGCAGTTCGGCGGCCCAATCGGCCAGCGTGGGGTGGCGGTAAGGAGCGGACGCGTCCACGCCTTCGAAGTCCCGCGCCAAGGCATGCAGTACCGTGAGGATATTGACCGCGTCCAGCGGCCAATGCGCGATCGGCGTTCCAAGGCTGCAATTCGCGGCGTCCGCGCCGAGAATCCGCCGCAGTTGCCGGAACAGCTGGTCCTGCACGCCGATGCCGCCGCTTTCCGCGGCCGACGGTTCCCCGCCGCTCGGGCTGGCGGCCGCGATCGATACCGTCGGCGTGGCCACTGGACCGGCGCCAGCCAAGGCCTGAGCGGCCTCAGGGAAGGTCTCGGCCAAATGCTCGGCCAAGCTGGCAACGTCCTGGTACTCGAAGAACAGCGTTTTGGAAATCGCGCCGAAGGCCACTTCCAGGTGCGCGGTCAGCTTGACGATCATCACCGAATCGATGCCGTAGTTCTCCAGCGGCGCGCTCGGATCGATGTCGTGTGGCCCCAGGCCAACCGTTTCCCCCAGAATGCGGCGCAAGAACTCCTGCGTAGCCAGCCTAGGTGCGTCGACAGAGAGAAGGGGAGCTTGCGCTACCACGATGGCTTGCGTCGCCGGCACCTGTCCATCGCTGGCCGGCGCCATCGCGCGCAACGCATCAGCGTGATCTTCCGCAAGGTAGCCGGCGATGCCGGACAGTTCCTGGTACTCAAAGAAGAGCGTCTTGGGCACCTCTCCGAAACGCAGCTCCAACTCGCGGTTCAAGGCCGCGATCATGACCGAATCGATGCCGTAATTCTCCAGCGGCGCATGCGGATCGATCTGCGCTGGCGCAAGCTTGGTGACGTTGGCAAGCAACTCGACCAGGCGCGCGGTCGCGATCGCCTGCAGCGCTTGCGGTTCAAGCGTAGCCGACGTCGCCGCGACCGCAGGCGACTGCATCGTCGCCGGCAGGGCCTTGGCCGTTAGCTGCTTCGGCGCCGTACGCGCACGCGCAAGCAGCGACAGCTGCGGCGCGGACTGGATGGTGAGCTGTTCGATACGCACCAGTACCCGGCCCCGCGCATCGCACACGCTCAGGTCGAAGTGCGATTGCTCCGGGGTCGTAGCGCCGTGCACGACCGCGCTCCGACGCGCATGCACGAACACCTGTTCGCCCGGGACCGCGAGGATTTCGATCCGGCGCAACCGTACCGGCACGCGGATACCATGGGCGCTCGCGCTGAAGCCGCCGACACCGAGACTGGCCCGGATGGCACCGTCGATCAACGCCGGATGCAGCACGAAGTCGCCCGCCTCCACCCCGGCGATGCGCGGCAGGCGCAGCATGCCCAGTGCCTCATCGGCGTTGTGACGCAGACTTTCGAAGACCCGGAAGCTTTCGCCGAAGGCGAAGCCCATGGCCGAGAACGCAGCCTCCACGTCGACGCCGTCGAGCGAGGCGGTTCGAGCCGCAATCGCGGCCAGATCCACGCCTGCGGCTTCGCCAGCCGCGAACGCGTCGCCGAGCACAATCGCACCATCGGCATGCGGCTGTTGCGCATCACCGCCGAAGGCGTCGATGGCGAAAGCAACCGCGCCACGCTCGGGCAACAGCGAGATCCGCACGGCCTGCGGCAGATCGTTGACGATGATCGGCCTGTACCAATGCACGTCCTCGATCGCCATCACCACGCGGCCGGGTGCGGCCAGACGCGCCGCCTGCAAGGCCAGTTCGAGATACACCACACCCGGCAGGACGCGGTTGTCGCCCAGGCGATGATCGCGCAAATAGAACGCGTCGGGGCGAAACGTCTTCAGGAAGGCCTGTTCTTCCAGGGTAGACACATTGGCGTCGATCAACGGATGCAATGCGGCGAAGCCGCCCTCGCCGCTCGCGCCGAGGTCCGATGTCTCGACCCAGTAACGCTGGCGTTGGAATGCATACCCCGGCAATGGCACGCGACGCCGGCTGCCGGCGACATGCAACGCACGCCAATCGATCGATGCGCCGTCCACCCAGGCCTGCGCCAGAGCGGCCAGATCGCGAGCGGCGAGCGTTTCCGACAGCCGCGCCGCAGCGGCGGCGACGCGCGCGGCTACCGCAGTGTCGCGCTTGGCGGCATCGCGGTGACCGGACCAGGCTTGGGTAGCCAGCAGGCCCTTCCCGGCATACAGGCGCAGCGCATCCAGCAACTCGCTCCGCGACGCCGCCACGAAGGCGACGCGGACTTCCATCGCGATGCGGCCGATCTGCAAGGTATACGCCGCATCCTGCAAACCGATGGTCGGATCGTCCTGCAAACGTTGGGCCAACCCGGCGGCCATTTCGCGCAAGGCGGTGTCGCGACGCGCGGACAGTACGACGACGACCGGCGCATCGGCGCCCGAGTCCTCGCGCGCCTCCTCGACGTATTCTTCGACGATCAGATGGCCGTTGCTGCCGCCGGCACCGAACGAGCTGATGCCCGCCAGTCGCGGCAGTTCCCTGCGCGATCCGGCCTGCTCGACGACCGGACGCAACCAGGGCTGCAAGCTGCGTTGCACGCGGAACGGGCTGTGCGCGAAGTCGATGTAGGGATTGGGGGTATCGGAATGAATCGACGGCACCAGACTGCGATGCCGCATCTGCAGCAGCACCTTGGTCAAGCCGGCGATGCCGGCCGCCGCTTCGAGATGGCCCAGATTGGACTTGGCCGACCCGATCGCGCAGTACTGATGCTCACTTTGGGCGAAGGCCTTGGTCAGGCCTGCGACCTCGATCGGATCGCCCAGGCTCGTGCCGGTGCCATGCGCCTCGACGTAGCTGATATGACGCGCATCCACGCCCGCCGCATCCAGCGCTTGCTGCACCAATGCCGCTTGACGTTTGGGATTGGGCACGGTGAAACCGGAGGCCTTGCCACCGTGGTTGATCGACGAGCCGCGGATGACGCCGTAGATGTGGTCGCCGTCGCGACGCGCCTGCTCCAGGCCTTTCAACACCACCGCGCCGACGCCTTCGCCGGGGACATAGCCGTTGCCCCCCTCGCCGAAAGCGCGGCAGCGGCCGTCGCTGGACAGGAAATGCATGTCCGAGAGCAGGTTGTACTTGTTCGGATGCAGCGACAGGTTGACCGCACCGGCGATGGCGACGTCGATCTCGCCCACGCCGATCGCCTGGCAGGCCAGATGGATCGCGGTCAACGATGACGAACAAGCGGTATCGATGGTCAGACTCGGACCGGAAAAATTGAACTGATACGAAACCCGGTTGGCGACAGCCCAATAGAAGCTGTGCGGCACCACCCAGCTGTCACGCGGACGATCCACGCCATGCAACTGGTAGTCGCCCCACATCAGGCCGGCATACACGCCGACCGGGTTTTCGCGATGGCCACACGCCTGCGCCAGCGTGTCCGGCGTATAGCCTGCATCCTCGATCGCCTGCGAGGCGATCTCCAGGAAAAGGCGCTCGTTCGGATCGATGTTCTCCGCTTCTTTGGGCGAGATATTGAAGAACAACGGATCGAACTGATCGACCCCGCGGAGGAAACCGCCCCAACGGCTGTAGCTGCTGGCGCGCGTCGCTTCGCCCGGCTGGAAACGGAACTTCGCCGCTAGATCCGGTCTGTCGGCGGGAATCTCCTCGACGCAATCGCGGCCCAGCCGCAGATTGTCCCAGAACGCCTCCAGCGTCTCGGCCTGCGGATAGCGGCCTGCCAGACCGATGATCGCGATGTCGTCGCGGTGCGGCGGGACCGCGGGTTCGGCGGCACGGCTGCGGGTGGGCGACGCCGCTACATGGGCGGCGGCACGCCCGGAATCGTGCGCGGTGACCGGCGCAGACGTATCCGAAGTCGTGTATGCCCCCGTTGCCGCGCCGATATCGACGACGGCTCGCGCGGAGCGCGCGATCGCGCGGCACCGCTGCGGATAGTATTCGATGAAGTAGGCGCCCAGTTCGCCTAATGTCTGGTATTCGAAGAACAGGGTTTTCGGCAGCGTTCCGAAGGATTTTTCCAGATCGGCGATGAGATCGATCATCACCACCGAGTCGAAACCATAATCCTTGAATGAGCGGTCCGGCTCGAAGTCGGCAGAAATGCCGAGCTGCGAGGCGAACAAATCCGCGAGAAAACGCGATACTGACGCGCGCCAGGCGGAAGGAGCCTCGTCGGCATGCATCTCGTCGGCGTCCAGCGCAGCGATGGCACTCGCGGGGGCCGTTGGCTGACGGTCCTCGGCGATCACACCGAGCACTTCACGCACCTTATCGATGTCTCCGGCCGGCATCACCACGACTTGCGGCTGCGTTTGCGCGATTGCGTAGCCCAGTACGTCGATACCGCGCCGGGTCGTCAACGGCACGATCCCGAAGCTGCGCTGCAGTGCCTCCTCTTCTTTTTCGCCAAGGCGCATGCCGCCGTCTTGCCAGTAGGGCCAGTTGATCGACACCGACTTGCCGCTGCGTTGGCCGCCTGCGACCAGCACCTCGCGCATCGCCGAGTACGCATCCTCGAACGCGTTGCCGAACGCATAGTCGCTCTGTCCGACATTGCCCAGCACGCCGGTGACGGATGAAAAAAGAACGAACAGATCCAGCGGATCGTGTTGCGTCTCCTGATCCAGGCACCACACGCCAAGGGTCTTCGGCGCGATGACGCGCGCGAACACTTCCGTAGGCTTGCGCAGCAGGAAGTCGTCTTCGATGACCCCGGCCGAGTGCAGCACACCATTCAGCACTTGATCGTGCTGCCGCAGATCCTCGCGGATCGCCGCAAAGACCTCGCGGACTGCATCGCGATCGCTGATATCGCACGCGAAATAGACTGCGCGACCGCCAAGGCCGGCCAAGGCCTCGAGCGTAGGCCGCTGCGCCTCGGACAGCGGCCGGCGACCGGTCAGATACACCGTGGCCCGATAGCGCTCGCATAAATGACGGGCAACGATCAGGCCAAGGGCACCGAGCCCACCGGTAATGACATACGCACCCTCCGTGCGGAAGCCCGTGCTGCCGGCATGCGCCGCGGCCGGCAGCGCGTCTGAATGCACGGGCGCAAACCGGCGCGTCTCACGCAGGCCGTTGCGATAGCGCACATCGCTGGTTTTGTCAGAGGCGAGCAATTCGTCAGCGATCAGATTGGCCCAACTGGCGCTATCGGCCGGGCATTGCACGACGCGTCCGCTGAAGCTCGGCTTTTCGATCGCTAGCGTCTTGTAGAATCCGCCCAGCGCGACGACATCGGCGCCGCCGAGGCCATTGCGATCGCGCGCGTGGTCGAGGTCCTGCTGGTGCAGATGCACAAAGCGCGCGCGCTTTGGACCGCGCAGCATCGCCTTAACCAACGCGAACACAGTGCGCGCGCCAACATCGATGCGCGCCTGAACGGACAGGCTATCGCTGGGCCTCGGGGCGATCCAGACAACGCATTCCGATTGCACGCCGCGCGCTTTCCAGGCTCCGACCACGGCTTCGGCATCGGCGAGCGAGCCGGCGCGAAGGACGTTGCCCTGCTCCGCCGGCGCCAGTCCTGTGTCCGCGGCCAGCACAGGCACACGTTCGAAACTCGTGCCGGCGAACCGCGGAGATCGTGCGAGCGCCGCATGCAGGCTGTCCAGATCCTCCCGTTCGCCGATCATCACCACCGTCGCAGGCGCTTGCGCTGCGCTCGGCAATGCCGCCTGCACCCATAGCGGCGCGTACAGATCGCCAGCGATCGATTGGGGTGGAAGACGCATCGCAGAAGCCTTTGGAGCCTGCACCTCCGACGTTTGCGCCGTACGTGGACGCAAGCTCAACCCGCGGAAGGCCAGACGCACCCGGCCGACGGACTGGCCAGGCACACACTCGATCAAATCGATATCGAGCCGAGGAACTCGCTCGCTGGCGGACGAGGTCGGCGCGAATCGTGCCCAGGCATACAGCTCGGTTGCACTCGAACTGGAATCCGTTCGCGCATCCACAACATCCAGACGATCCAAGGCGAACGGCAAGCACGGCGCGTGTACGCGCGGAGTGTCGGTCGCGTCGAGGGCGGACGCGAGTACGACTGCCGCCTGCAACGCTGCATCGGCTGTACTCGGATGCACGACGAAGGCCGCTTGGCCGGCCGCAAGCTGCGTGGGCGACACGATCCGCGCAAGGCACTGGCCGGTACCGAGCCGCACATCGGCAATCGCCCGATGCATCGGTCCGTATTGCAATTGCAAGCGGGCCAAGCCACGGTAGCAGGCGGCCGAATCGACGAGGCCGGCCATGCAGTCGGTGCGGATGGTGTCGACATCCACCAGAATTTCGCCGGGATTCCGATCGACGTGCAATCGGCCCTGGCAGTACACCTGCACCGATTCCGGCGTTTGTGCGTCAACGACGCGAAAGCGCAGAAGAGCCAGGTCGGCGCTCTCCGCTGTACCGTCGCCGAATGCGTCCAACTTCAAATCGACCGATATCGCAGCATCCGTCACGTCGAGTGGCCGCTGCCAGACAACATCATGCAAGCTGACCGTGGAACCAGCCTCCACATCGACAACATCGGCCAACGCAAGATTCGCGGCGGCACGCGCCATTTCCAGGTACGCGACGCCTGGCAGGATCGAGCGGCCGTCCACGACGTGATCGGCCAGGAAGAATTCGCGACCGTCGAAGGTCGAGCGGAAGCGCTGCTGGCCGAGGACGGACACGTTCTGGTGTAGCAGCGGGTGCAGGCGAGCTTCCGCCTGGGCCTCACCACGCAGATCCGCTGTGATCGCCGCAGGCGTCCAGAAGGTCGCCCCCTTGAAAGGGTAGCCAGGCAGTCGCACCGGCTGCGCCGATACGTCGGCGAACAACGGCGACCACGACAGCTTTGCACCGCCGTGAAAGGCGTTCGCCAGGGTACTCAAAGCGTTGATGCGCGCCTGCTTTTTCAGCTTTGGCCATTTCGACAGCAGCACCTGCAGCGCTTCGGCGTCCGCAATCTCGGGCGTGGCGGCGCCATCGGTGTCCGTATCCATCGCTTGATTCAGCGCATTCAGCAATGCGGCGGGGCTATCCACCACGCAGGCGAACCGGCAAGACAAGGCATCACGGCCCAATAGCAACGTCCGGCTGACATCGATCAGCCGCGTCCTTCCCGCATCGTCCCGCGCCCAATCGCGCAGTGTCTCGATGCGGCGCTGCAAGGCCGCCGCCGTCTTGGCCGACAAGGCGATCAACACGGGCTCATCACTGCGAACACGGCCGACGCCGCGCCTCACCGGCGCTGCAGGCGCCTCCTCCAGAATCACATGGGCATTGGTGCCGCCGAATCCGAACGAACTCACACCGGCACGTAGCGGTTTTCCTGGCGCAGGCGGCAGCCAGGGGCGGCTGTCATCGAGAACATAGAACGGCGTGCCATCGATAGCGATACGGTGGTTGAGCCGGGCGAAATTCTGGAACGGCGGCAGGCGACGATGTCGCATTGCCAGCAACACCTTGATCACCCCGGCGACGCCTGCCGCCGCTTCGAGATGACCGATATTGGTTTTCACCGAACTCACGCCGCAGTAGGCGGATGGCAGTTCGATGCCCTGCTTGCGCGCCAGGCCACTGAAAGCCTGCAGCAGCCCTTCGAACTCGATCGGGTCGCCCTTGGGCGTGCCCGTGCCGTGCAGTTCGACGAATCCCAGGCTGTCGATGGCCACGTCGGCGCGCTCGTGCGCGGCCATGATGACCTCGGCCTGCGCCTGCGGACTCGGGTAGGTCAAGGTATAGGTGCTGCCGCAGTGATTGACCGCGGAGCCCTTGATCACGCCATGGATCGCGTCGCCATCGGCGACGGCGCGCTCCAGCGGCTTGAGCAGCAAAAACGCCGCGCCTTCGCCGCGCACGTAACCATCGGCAGCATCGTCGAAGGTCTTGCAGATGCCGCTTGGCGAGAGCATGCCCATCTTCGAGAAAGAGATATGTCGGGTGGGCGTCAACATCAGATTGATGCCACCGGTGAGCGCCATCTCGCAATCGTCGTACTGCAAGGCCTGGATGGCACTGTGGATCGCATTGAGCGAACTCGAACAGGCCGTATCGATCGGCACGCTAGGTCCGCGCAAGTCGAAGTAATGCGACACCCGATTGGCGATCACCGCTGTCGCGGTACCGGTGGAGTGATGCGCTTCGATCGAAATCTCGTCGCGTTCCTGCAACTCCTTGTAATCGTGATTGAAGACACCGACGACAACGGCGATCTTGCGTCCGCGCACGCCCGAAGGCGCTACACCCGCGTCTTCCATGCAATTCCAGGCAAGCTCGAGCATGATCCGCTGCTGCGGATCCATGGACCGCACAACCTTGGGCAGAAAACCGAAGAATTCATGATCGAACGCGTCGACCGTGTCGATGAATCCGCCCCATTTGCTATCGGTCTTGTTGACAGTGTGCTTTGGGTCGCCCCATACACCACGCCAATCCCAGCGTTGTGCTGGAATCTCGGTCACACTCGATTTACGGTCAATCAGATTTTTCCAGAACGTCGTAGTGTCGTTCGCCCCTGGAAATCGGAACGCCATTCCAATAATCGCGGTATCCATATCGCCCCAAACTTCCTCTGTATCGCGATGGCGCCGGCATCATTCCTTTAGAGAATGACGACATCCTTCTGTCCCCACAGAGGATCATCCAAACTTGAGCGGAACACCCATCAATGCTCTGCTTGATATCACACCTATCGAAAAAAACCGTAGACAGATGAGAAATCAAGCAAGGCCGGCGCCAAGGATGGGCTCATTTCTTGTCCAATCGCATATGCAGCCCACCTGGATCTACCTAGCTCCAAAGAATCACTTGCCGCGCAGGCGATGATGCCGCGAGAATTTTTCGGTTTCAGCCTCGTGAAGAAATGATGCGCGCAATAGCCGTTGCTTCTGTTGATACGGCAAAGACATCGCCCCTGCAAATCACCCTTCCAGCATAGCTATTGATGCCGCTCCACTCTTCAGTCATCCCAAGGCACGAATCGATTATTAAGTGCCTGGCATCTGCCGTACGAAAATGCGAGAGTGAAACTCAAAACTAATATGTATCTCCACCACACGCACGGGTTGACTGCAGGCTCAGCAACCCGGGCCGACATCTTGTTTCAGTGATTACCCGCAAGAATTTCCAACGAAATTATGCGACATAACAATATAGCCCATCGGCAAGCAAGGAATGTACGACTTTGCTAAACGGTCGCGCTTCCAGATAGCAACAAGCGCAGAGCGCCCCAGTGCTGGGCAACATCAGCAATCAAATTAAAAAAATATATATTTACAATATTATGGTAGTTTTTTAAAAAGAAAGCTAACTAAAAAATCGCTTCGATGTCCCCGCTCCGCCTGGCTTGGACTGGCATTGGGTAGATCAGCGCGCACCACCCGTAAGGGTTTCCTCTCCGTTTCGGCCCGAAAATCCATTCCGGACATCAGTAGCGATGCTGGCGAGTCCTGACCCTTGAGCCAGGATGCGCAGCCGTTGCGCTGGAAGACGGACCCGAAACCGACGTGGCACGTCCACTGTCAGCGGGCCACTGCAAAATACCGGCACCTCAACAGCGCGGCTGACGGCGACCTCTGCAACGTCACTGAGATCTCCAGCCCAATCAGCAGCACCAATGCTCGCTTTGCACCGCCCAGCCCAAGTCTCCAGACACCCAAGATCCGAACCTTCCTTCACTGCCAGCATTGAGCGGCAATGCTGGGCATTCTCAACTTGGGCGTATGCACCAGGCAGGGAGTACGAGCAGGGAAGGTCGGCAGAGTTGGAACTCGTCGGCATCCGCTATCGTGCGGCCGGACGTCGCACAGCGTCGCGCCATCGCCGATTTCTATCGCCCACAGCGCAGCAGACGCTGCCCGGCAACTTCATGCCTTGGGGATGAGGACGCCCTGTCCCGGCCCCTCAGGAGCGACTCCAGCCACTGAGCCCGTATTGCTGTTCCCTGAGGCCAACGAGCGCTGCAGCGGCGCGCCGACAAGCGCGGCGCGATCACACCCCATGCGTGTACTGCGCTCTCCCATCTTGCGCCGAAGCGCGCCCGATGCGCGACCGAACGTCTTAGCGGCCGGTCTCGCCGCGCGTGAGGGAGGGCGCGACTCGCATGGAAGTGTCCAAGCGAGTGCCCAAGGTGGCCGAAAAGAAAAACGCCCACAAATCGTTGATTTGCGGGCGTTTCCTTGACACTGGCGGAGTGAGAGGGATTCGAACCCTCGATAGAGCTTTTGACCCTATACTCCCTTAGCAGGGGAGCCCCTTCAGCCACTCGGGCATCACTCCGGATTTCTGCGCTGCGGATATTCCGCGACCGGGCGCGAAGAATACCGGGTTGTGGGGTCTCAGGTAAACCCTTTCGACGCATCAATCGGCAGATTGATCGCCATGACCGCCGCCGTGGGAGTTCGGCTCGTCGCCGCGCTGGATGCGCTGGTAGATCTCTTCGCGATGCACCGCCACATCCTTCGGCGCGGTGATGCCGATACGCACTTGATTGCCCTTGACCCCAAGCACCGTCACGGTGACCGAATCGCCGATCATCAAGGTTTCGCCTACCCGGCGAGTCAGGATCAACATTTTTAGAATTCTCCAGGGAACCGGTGGGTCTCACCGGCACGGCGCCCGCGCTGCGGCACGCCCCATAATGAAAGTGAAAAGAGGGGTGATGTTACGGGAAGCCGCGCCCTGCCAGCAAGGCGCGGCGTTCGGATGTTCAGGGGAGATGTTGCTTGACCCAGGCGGGGACGCCGGCGAGTGCAGGGGCAAGGGCGGGCCCGTCCTCGCCACCACCCTGGGCGAGGTCCGGGCGGCCGCCGCCCTTGCCCGAGATCTGACCGGCGATATGGCTCAACAGTTCCCCGGCCTTGACCCGCCCCATTGGGCTGCCGTTCACGCCGGCGACCAGGGCGACCTTGCCCTCGCTGGCACCGGCCAGGACGATCACGCTATCGCCCAGCTGCTGCTTCAGGCGATCCATGGCCTCGCGCAGCGCCTTGGCATCGAAGCCTTCCAGCCGCACCGCCAGGACCTTCACGCCGTCGACGTCGACCGCCGAGCCGGCCAGGTCGGCGGTGGCGCCGGACGCCAGCTTGGCCTTCAGCGCCTCCAGCTCGCGCTCCAGGCGCTTGTAGCGGTCGCCGAGCTGACGGATCTTGTCGACCACGTCGTGGCTGTTGCCGCCGACCAGGTCGGCCGCCTCGCGCAGCCGGGCCTGCTCGGCCGCCACGTAGTCCAGCGCGCCCTGCCCGGTCACCGCCTCGATGCGACGGACGCCGGCAGAGACGCCGCCTTCGCTGGTAATCTTGAACAGGCCGATGTCGCCGGTCCGGCCGACGTGCGTGCCGCCGCACAGTTCGGTGGAGTAGTCGCCCATCTTGAGCACGCGCACGCGCTCGCCATACTTCTCGCCGAACAGCGCCATCGCGCCGAAATCCAGCGCTTCCTGCATGCCCATCTGATGCACTTCGGCCGCATTGTTGGCGCGGACCTGCTGGTTGACCTTGCGCTCGATCAGCGCCAGCTCCTCGGCCCCGATCGGCTGGAAGTGGGAGAAGTCGAAGCGCAGCCGATCCGGCGCCACCAGCGAACCCTTCTGCTGGACATGAGTGCCCAGCACTTCGCGCAGGGCCGCATGCAGCAGGTGCGTCGCCGAGTGGTTGAGGATGGTGGCGCCGCGGCGCTCGGCATCGACCTCACCGGCGAGCACGTCGCCGAGCTTCAGGCTGCCTTCCTCCAGGGTGCCGACGTGGCCATGGAACTGGCCGGCGAACTTCTGCGTGTCGGTGACCGTCACCCGGGTGCCGGCGGCGGTCAGTGTGCCGAGATCGCCGACCTGGCCGCCGGATTCGGCATAGAACGGCGTCTTGTCGGTCAGCACGATCACCGCATCGCCGGTCTGGGCCGACTGTACCGGACGACCGTCCTTGAGCAGGGCGACCACGCGCAGGCCGTCGGCCTGCAGACTGTCGTACCCCAGGAACACGGTCGGGGCCAGCGTCGCCACCAGGTCGGCCGGCAACTGCACGCCGCCGCCAAACTTGCCGGCTTCGCGCGCGCGCCGGCGCTGCTCGTCCATGGCCGTCTCGAAGCCCTGCTCGTCCACGCGCAGATCGCGCTCGCGGGCGATGTCCTGGGTCAGGTCCAAAGGGAAGCCGTAGGTGTCGTACAGGCGGAAGGCGTCCTCGCCGGCGATCATCCCGCCCTGCGCCTTGGCGGCGACGTCCTCGAAGATCTTCATGCCGGCATCGAGGGTTTCGGCGAAGCGCTCTTCCTCGGCCTGCAGGGCGCGCAGCACGGTGTCCTGGGCGGCGGACAGCTCCGGATAGGCCTCGCCCATCAGCTCCACCAGGGTCGGCACCAGCTTGCTGAAGAACGGCTGGCGCACGCCGAGCATCCAGCCATGGCGCAGGGCGCGGCGAATGATCCGGCGCAGCACGTAGCCGCGGCCTTCGTTGGACGGCAGCACGCCGTCGACGATCAGGAACGCGCAGGCACGGATGTGGTCGGCGATCACGCGCAGCGACTTGTTCTCGAGATCGGCGGTACCGGTCAGCTCGGAGGCCTTGCGGATCAGCGTCTGGAACAGGTCGATCTCGTAGTTGGTGTGCACGTGCTGCAGGATCGCCGCCAGGCGCTCCAGGCCCATGCCGGTGTCCACGCAGGGGGCCGGCAGCGGCACCAGGGTGCCGTCGGGCTGGCGGTCGAACTGCATGAACACCAGATTCCAGATCTCGATGAAACGGTCGCCATCCTCGTCGGGCGACCCCGGCGGGCCACCGGCGATGTGCGCGCCGTGGTCGTAGAAGATCTCGGTGCACGGGCCGCAGGGACCGGTGTCGGCCATCTGCCAGAAGTTGTCCGAGGCGTAGGGCGCGCCCTTGTTGTCGCCGATGCGCACGATGCGCTCGGCGGGCACGCCGATCATGTCGCGCCACAGGCCGTAAGCCTCGTCGTCGGTATGGTAGACGGTGACCAGCAGGCGCTCGGCCGGCAGCTTCCAGACCTGGGTCAGCAGCTCCCAGGCCCAGGCGATGGCGTCCTTCTTGAAGTAGTCGCCGAACGACCAGTTGCCCAGCATTTCGAAGAAGGTGTGATGGCGGGCGGTGTAGCCGACCGAATCCAGGTCGTTGTGCTTGCCGCCGGCGCGCAGGCAGCGCTGCACGTCCGCTGCGCGCACGTAGCTGCGCTTCTCGGCGCCCAGGAACACGTCCTTGAACTGCACCATGCCGGAATTGGTGAACAGCAGCGTCGGATCGTTGCCGGGCACCAGCGGCGCGGACGGCACGATGGTGTGACCCTTGCCCTTGAAGAAGTCGAGGAAGTCGCTGCGGATCTGGGAGGTGGAGAATTTGGCGGGTGCGTTCATGGGCTGGCTATAGACGAGCGGACGGGCGTCCTGGCGCTCCCTCGTAGATGAGGGCGCCACGGAAACCGGACAAGACAACTCGCCAAGGGTAGCAGGCCCGGCCCGCTCAGTCCTCCGCAGCGTCGCGCACCGCGGCGCGGATGCTGTCCCCATCGAAACCGCGCCGCGCCAGCAGATCGGCGGCCTTGCGCTGCTGCGGCAGGTCCATCGCCCCGGCAGTACCGAAGCGGCGCCGGACCAGATCGCGCGCGTTTTCGGTCCAGTCGCCCTCGAAGGCACCCATCGCGGTGGCGATGGCCTCACTGTCCAGGCCGTGGGTCCCAAGCTCGGCACGGATATGCAGCGGGCCATACCCTGCCCCGGCACGGCTGCGCACCAGCAGTTCGGCAAAGCGTCCGTCGTCCTGCCAGCCCTCGCCGCTCAGGCGTTCCACCGCTTCTGCAGCGGCGTCGGCTTCCACGCCACGAGCACGCAGCTTGCGGGTCAGCTCCTTGCGCGAATGCTCGCGCCGCACCAGCAGACCCAGCGCCTTCTGCAGCGGCGTCTGTTCCGGTTGCCGGCGACGCCGACGTGGTGCTTCTTGTGCCTGTTCGTCGCTCATGGGCGATGCCACCCCGTTCAAAATGCGCCGTCCCTGGCGCGCGCCCTCCTGGCTTGCTCAAGACTGCCGAGGGAGACGAGCGGCACTGACTCCACCGCTCCCCCGGCAGAAAACCATTACGCCTCGTCGTCTTCCGCCTCGGCCTCGCTCGGGGCGATTTCCGTGGGCTGGAACTTCTCGCGCAGCTCGCCTTCCAGCTTGGCCGCCACCTGCGGGTTGTCGCGCAGGTAACCGCGGGCGTTGTCCTTGCCTTGGCCGATGCGCTCGCTGCCGTAGCTGTACCAGGCGCCGGCCTTCTCGACCAGCTTGGCTTCCACGCCCATGTCGATCAGTTCGCCCTCGCGGCTGATGCCCTCGCCGTAGAGGATTTCGGTGATGACCTGCTTGAACGGAGGCGCCAGCTTGTTCTTGACGACCTTGATCTTGGTCTGGTTGCCGATGATCTCGTCGCCCTTCTTGATCGCGCCGATGCGGCGGATGTCCAGGCGCACCGAGGCGTAGAACTTCAGCGCGTTGCCGCCGGTGGTGGTTTCCGGGCTCTGGCCGGGCATCATCACGCCGATCTTCATGCGCAACTGGTTGATGAACACCACCAGGGTGTTGGAGCGCTTGATGTTGCCGGTGAGCTTGCGCAGCGCCTGGCTCATCAGGCGCGCCTGCAGGCCCGGCAACTGGTCGCCCATCTCGCCTTCGATTTCGGCCTTGGGGGTCAGCGCGGCGACCGAGTCGACCACCACGATGTCCACCGAGCCCGAGCGCACCAGCATGTCGGCGATTTCCAGCGCCTGCTCGCCGGTGTCCGGCTGCGACAGCAGCAGTTCGTCGACATTGACGCCCAGCTTGGCGGCATAGATCGGGTCCAGCGCGTGCTCGGCGTCGATGAACGCGGCGGTGCCGCCGTTCTTCTGGCACTGCGCGATGGCCTGCAGGGTCAGGGTGGTCTTGCCCGAGGATTCCGGACCGTAGATCTCCACCACACGGCCCTTCGGCAGGCCGCCGATGCCCAGCGCGATGTCCAGCATCAGCGAACCGGTCGGAATCACTTCCACCGCTTCGATGACGCGATCGCCCATCCGCATCACCGAGCCCTTGCCGAACTGCTTCTCGATCTGGCTCAGGGCGGCAGCAAGCGCGCGCTTCTTGTTCTCGTCCATTGTGGTGTCCTTGGAAGGTGAGGAGGATTTGCGGAGTGAGGTCAATGTAAGGGCCTGGTATCGCACGGACTGAGACAGTGCGTGGCGAGATGAAAATAATTCGTCCGGACCGGGCGACGGCAGCGGCGAATGGCGATGTCTGGGGTCGGAAAAGTCCGGCCGGCGCTGTAGTGCATGCCCTGCTCCACGCGCGGCATCAGCGGTTGGGGCGCAGCAGGCCGCAGTACAGGCCTTCGATGGCGAACTCCTGGTCCGGCAGCACCTCGATCGGTGCGTAGTCCGGGTTGCGCGGCAGCAGGCGGATGCGGTCCTTGCCGATCTTTAGCAGCTTGACCGTGATCTCCTCATCGATGCGCGCCACCACGATCTGCCCGGAGCGGGCATCGCGGGTGCGGTGCACGCCGATCAGGTCGCCGTCGAAGATGCCTTCGTCGCGCATGGAGTCGCCCTGCACCTTCAGCAGGTAATCGGGTGCCGGCGAAAAGAATACCCGGTCCAGCACCACGAAGTCGTCGGAGCCGATGTCCGCGCCGATCGGCAGGCCGGCGGCGACACGCCCGAGCACTGGCAGGCGCAGCACGTCGGCGCTGTCCACCTGCGGCGCGGGAGCCGGAGCGGCCGCCCCACCCAGCAGGCGGATGCCGCGCGCCTGCCCGGGCACGCGGCGGATCGCGCCGGCCTGTTCCAGCGCTTCCAGGTGGTACTGGGCAGCGCGCACGCCTTTGAAGCCGAAGGCGCGGGCAATCTCGGTCTGCGACGGCGGCACGCCGTCGTGTTCGATGCGCTCGGCGATCAGGTCGAGGATCGCCTGCTGGGTTTCGGTCAGGTCCATGATTAGTAGTAATACTACTAAATCGACTGGCGAGCAACTGGCGTGTGGATCTGGAGCGCCGCCGCGCTTCGCTGCCACCAGTGATGGATGCTCCGCGCGACCGCCCGCAACGCCGTCATCGGCAGGCGCGCGGCTTCTGATCCTCGCGGCCTTTTTGGACCCTGCATAGCGTCAACGCAATGTGTACCGGGGATTCGAGTGCATCGCGTCGGGGCTGAAGCCCCTCCCACAAGGGATCGCGTGCGCGCCGACACTCCTGTAAAGCGGGCGATTGAAGCGGGGCGATGTCTGCGGACCAGCCGCCTCACCTTCCGGCGGACCGTGCTCGAGAGCATGCGCCGCGCTCAGCGCCCGCTGCGCCAGATCGAGAACAGGATCCACACCCCCGACAGTGCCGCGCCGACGAAGCCGCAGACGCCGATCGCCAGCAGCCAGCGGCTGGAAATGCCGCCGACGCTGTTCATCACGATCGACGAGCCGATGATCAGCGCGGCGGTGACGATACCCATGGTCAGGCGGTTGGCGGCGCGGTTGACCTGGTCGCCGAAGCCCTTCAGCGAGCCGGTCTCCACATTCAACTGAAGGCGCCCGCGCCGCGCCGCCTGCAGCAGCCGGCGCGTGTCGCGCGGCAGGTCGCCGAGCAGTTCCAGCGCGCCCAGCACGGTGCGTCGGCCGCGCCTGGCCATCGCCCGCGGCGCGAACCGCTGCAGCATCACCCGCTCCAGGTACGGCGCGGCGGCGCCGGCCATGTCGAAGTCCGGATCGAGCTGGCGCCCCACCCCTTCCAGGGTGAGGAAGGTCTTGATCATCAGCGCCAGGTCGGCCGGCAGCGCCAGCGCGTGCTGGCGCAGCAGCGCGGTGACGTCGCCGAGCATCGCGCCGACCCGCAGGTCCTTCAGCGGCACGCCGCGGTACTGGTCGACGAAGGCGGCGATCTCCAGTTGCAGGCGCGCCTCGTCGACCTCGACCTCGCCGTCGGTCCACTCCAGCAGGATGTCGGCCACCGCCTCGGCGTCCTGGGTGACCAATCCGTGCAGCAATTGCACCACCTGGTAGCGGCGCTGCTCGGAAATGCGCCCGACCATGCCGAAGTCGATCACCGCGATGCGCTCGCCCGGCAGGTAGAAGATGTTGCCCGGATGCGGATCGGCGTGGAAACAGCCGTCCTCCAACACCATCTTCAGCACGATGTCGGCACCGGTGCGCGCCAGTTGCCGCCGGTCCAGGCCAGCGGCGTCGACCCCGGTCAGGTCGCGGCCGCCGATGCCGTCGACGAAGTCCTGCACGTTGAGCGTCTCGCAGGTCCACTGCCAGTGCACCCGCGGGATCACGATTTCGTCGTGTCTCTGGAAGTTGGCGGCGATGCGCTCGGCGTTGCGGCACTCACCGGCGAAATCCAGCTCGCGGCGCAGCGACAGGGTGAACTGGTGCACCACAGCCGCCGGGTGGTAGCGCTTCAGGTCCGGCGCGCGCGCTTCGACGATCTCCGCCAGCCGCGCCAGCAATCGCAGGTCGGCCTCGATCACCTCGCGGATGCCAGGGCGGCGCACCTTGATCACCACGGCGGTGCCGTCGTGCAGCCAGGCGCGATGGGTCTGCGCCAGCGAGGCGGCGGCCAGCGGGGTTTCCTCGACCTCGGCGAAGATCGCCGTCGGCGCCTCGCCGAGCGCCTCGATCAATTGCGGCAGGATCTGCGGGTAGTCCAGTGCCGGCGCGGCGTTCTGCAGTTCGCCCAGTTCGTCGATCCATTCCGGCGGCAGCAGGTCCACGCGCGTGGCCAGTACCTGGCCAAGCTTGACGAAGGTCGGGCCGAGATCCTGCAGGGCGCGCCGCACCCGCTGCGGGGCCGACATGCGCAGCATCTCCTCGGCGTTGTGCCAGTGCAGCAGGCGCCCGGCGCGCTCCAGCACGTCGGCCATGCCGATGCGCCGGACCACGTCGCCGAACCCGTAGCGGATCAGCACCGAGGCGATTTCCTGCAGGCGTCCCAGGTCGCGGACGGTGCTCAACGCCTCCCACATCGCGCTCATCCTCGGGGAAGGCGCGCGGCCACGATCACAGCAACGCGTCCAGGCCGCGCAGGGCTGCGGCCACGGTCTGCCGGCGCACCGCGTCGCGGTCGCCCGGGAACTGGAACAACTGCGCGCTGGCATAGCCGCCGCGGCGCTTCCAGCCAAGCCAGACGCTGCCGACCGGCTTGTCCGGGGAGCCGCCGCCCGGGCCGGCGATGCCGGTCACCGCGACCGCGACGCTGGCGCCGGAATTGACCAGCGCCCCGGACACCATCTCGATCACGGTCTCGCGGCTGACCGCGCCGTGATGCTCCAGCGTCTGCGGGCGCACGCCCAGCAACGCCTGCTTGGCTTCGTAGCTGTAGGCGACGATGCCGCAGTCGAACCAGGCCGAGGAGCCGGCGACGTCGGTCATCACCTTGGCGATCCAGCCGCCGCTGCAGCTTTCGGCGGTGACCAGGCGCTCACGCGCGGTGCGCAAGCGATCGCTGAGCGCGGTGGCCTGTTGCAGCAGATCCGAATCGGTGGGAAGCGTCATGGCACAGCTCGGGAAACCAGTGCGCTTTGTAGCCCAATTCGCCGTGGCTGTCGCGCCTACGCGTGCCGGCGGATGGCCGGCCGTCAGCCAACGCGACGCATGGGCCACGACCTCGCCGGCCCGCCGATCGGCGTCGACCGCAGCGACGCCGGCGCAGACGCGGCACTCAGCGCTGCTGCCACTCCTCCTGCTCGCGCGGCGGCAGCAGCGCGCGGATCGGCGCGCCGTCGGCCGCGGCGGCCAGGCGCTCGGCCTCGGTGATCGGGATGTCCACCTGCAGCAGCCAGCCGTCCTCGTCGGCCTGCTCGCTGCGGATCACCTGCAACTGATGCAACTGCGAACGCAGGCGTCCGGCGCTCGGCGGCAGGCGCAGGCTGCCCTGCACGTGGCGCAGGCCCAGGCGCTGGCCGAGCACGTGCTGCAGCAGGTCCAGGCCGCGCCCGTCGCGCGCGGAGATCCACACCCGCTCGCGCCGCGCCGTGTCCGGCACGCCGTCCTGCGCATCGTGACGCACCTCGGCGCCCTCGATTCGGTCGATCTTGTTGAACACCAGCAACTGCGGCAGTTCGCCGGCCCCGACCGCGTGCAGCACCTCGTCGACCTGGGCGATGCGCTCCTCGCGCAGCGGATCGGCGGCATCGACCACATGCAACAGCAGATCGGCCTCGCGCGCCTCGGACAGGGTCGAGCGGAATGCCGCCACCAGCTCGTGCGGCAGATTGCGCACGAAGCCGACGGTATCGGCCAGCATGGCGTTACCGCCGGGCAGCGCGATGCGCCGCACGGTCGGGTCCAGGGTCGCGAACAACTGGTCGGCGGCGTAGGCTTCGGCGCCGGTCAGCGCGTTGAACAGGGTCGACTTGCCGGCGTTGGTGTAGCCCACCACCGCGATCCGCGGCAGCTCGCTGCGCACCCGCGCACGGCGCATCTGGGTGTGCTGCACCTCGACCTTCTCCAGCCGCTTCTGCAACTGCTCCACCCGCTTCTGCAGCAGGCGGCGGTCGGTTTCCAGCTGGGTCTCGCCGGGGCCGCGCAGGCCGATCGAACCGCCGCGCTGGCGCTCCAGGTGGGTCCAGCCACGCACCAGCCGGGTGGCCATGTGCCGCAACTGGGCCAGTTCGACCTGCAGCTTGCCTTCGTGGCTGCGCGCGCGCTGGGCGAAGATGTCCAGGATCAGCCCGGTGCGGTCGATCACGCGCCGCTCCAGGTACTTCTCCAGGTTGCGCTCCTGGCCCGGGCTGAGCGCGTGGTTGACCAGGACCAGGTCGGCGCCGCTGGCGTCGGCGGCGGCCTTGACCTCCTCCAGCTTGCCGCTGCCGATCAGCGTCGCCGGACTCGGCTTGTCGATGCGCGCAGTCACGGTGGCGGCGATGCTGGCACCGGCCGAGCGCGCCAGGTCGGCGAACTCCTCCAGCACATCGTCTTCCAACGGACCGCCCGCGTAGGGCTGGATCAGCAGTGCATGTTCGCCGCGGCGGGACCGATCAAACACCCGCGGCTCCGCACTTCGCTACCGTACTACTCGACTTCATCATCACCCGCACTGCCACCTTCGTTCTGCTGCACATAGCCGCCGCCCGGTCCCACGCGCACGTTGCGCGCCGGCACCACGGTGGAAATGGCGTGTTTGTAGACCATCTGGCTGACGGTATTGCGCAGCAGGACCACGAACTGATCGAACGACTCGATCGTGCCCTGCAGCTTGATGCCGTTGACCAGATACACCGAGACAGGGACCCGTTCGCGACGCAACGCGTTGAGGAAAGGATCCTGCAAGGATTGCCCCTTGGACATGCTTCACTCCCAAATTATTGTTTTTATTGTCCGGGACGGCACTGCAGCTCCCCTGCCGTGGTCCGGAAGGTCGATGTTACACAACCGCGGGCGCCAGCACAGCGCGGCGGCGCGCCCGATCAGCCGAGGAAGGCGTCCAGGGCCGCCTGCAGGCGCCCGGCGTCGCGTGCCGGGTCGAACCAGCGGGCATCCTGCTCGCCGCGCAACCAGGTGAGCTGGCGCTTGGCCAGCTGCCGGGTGGCGGCGATGGCGCGGGCGCGGAAGTCCGCCGCATCGCCGACGCCGTCCAGGTACTCCCAGGCCTGCCGGTAGCCGACCGCGCGCACCGCCGGCAGCGCCAGCGGCTGCGCCACCGCCTGCATCCCGGGCAGCGCGCGCAAGGCGCGCACTTCGTCGAGGAAGCCCTGCCCCAGCATCGCGTCGAAGCGGGCCTCGATGCGCCCGTGCAGCACGCTGCGCTCGGCCGGCGCCAGCACCAGCTTCAGCACCCGCAGCGGCAGCCGCGGCGGACCGGGATCCGCCTGCCAGGCACTGATCGGCCGGCCGCTGAGCCGGTACACCTCCAGCGCACGCTGGATGCGCTGCGCGTCGCCGGGGCGGATGCGCTGCGCGGCCAGCGGATCGATCCGCTGCAGTTCCGCGTGCAGCGCCGCCCAACCCTCGGCCTGCGCCTGCGCGGTCAGCGCCGCGCGCAGCTGCGGGTCGGCCGCCGGCATCGGCGCCAGCCCTTCCAGCAGCGCCTGGAAGTACAGGCCGGTGCCGCCGGCCAGGATCGGCAGGCGGCCGTGGGCGACGATCGCCTCCAGCGCAGCGCGCGCGTCGGCGGCGAACTCGGCCGCCGAATAGGCCTGCCAGGGATCGCGCAGGTCCAGCAGATGGTGCGGCACCCGCGCGCGCTCGGCGGCATCGGGCTTGGCCGCGCCGATGTCCAGGCCACGGTAGACCAGCGCCGAATCGACGCTGACGATCTCGCCGCCGCAGCGTTCGGCCAGGGCAATCGCCGCGGCGGTCTTGCCCGAGGCGGTCGGGCCCATCAGCGCGATCGAGCGCGGGCGCCGGTCGGCCGCCATCAGTCCTCGTCCGGCCAGCGGATCGTCGCCGCGGCCGACGCTGTGGCGGCGCGCGGCAACGGCACGGCCTGCAGCGCCTGCCAGACCTTCAGCGCGTCGACGGTGGCAGCGACGTCGTGCACGCGCAGCAGCGCGGCACCGCGCTGTGCAGCCAGCAGATGCGCCGCGACCGAGCCGGCCACCCGCTGCTCCGGCGCCTCGCGCCCGGTCAGTTCGCCGATGCTGCGCTTGCGCGACAAGCCGGCCAGCACCGGCACGCCGAGCTCGACCAGCCGCGCCAACTGGGCCAGCAACTGCAGGTTGTCGGCGGTGCTCTTGCCGAAGCCGAAGCCCGGGTCGACCAGGATGCGGCGCTTGTCGATGCCGGCCATCTCCGCGGCGAAGATGCGCTCGGCCAGGAACCGGTGCACCTCGCCGACCACGTCGTCGTAGCCGGGCGTCGTGCCGGCGGCATAGGCATCGGCGGGCATGTGCATCAGCACCACCGGCACCCCCAGTTCCGCGGCAGCGTCCAGCGCGCCGGGCTGGCGCAGGGCCTGCACGTCGTTGATCATGCCGGCGCCCGCCGCGACCGCGGCGCGCATCACCTCCGGCTTGAAGGTGTCCACGCTCAGCGGCAGCGCGGTCTGCGCGGCCAGCCGCTCGATCACCGGAATCACCCGACGCAGCTCCTCTTCCACCGGCACCGGCGCCGCGCCCGGACGGGTCGACTCGCCGCCGATATCCAGCACGTCGGCGCCCTCCCCGGCCAGGCGCAGGCCATGCGCCACCGCCGCGTCCACGCTGGCGTGCGCGCCCCCGTCGGAGAACGAATCCGGGGTGACATTGACGATGCCCATCACCCGCGGGCGATCGAGCAGCAGCCGGTGGGCGCCGCACTGCAGGCTGGGCGAGGTGTCGAACATCGGTGAGTCTCCTGGTAGTGGCCGTGGCGGGCGGCGGGACGGCGCTGCGCAGCGCCATGCGGCATCCGCCGCACACGCATGTCGGCAGCGGCGTGCGCGACGTTTCAGCGGCACATCGCATCGACGCGGTAACCTGCGGCCAGCGCAGTGCCATTGTCGCCCAGGCGCGCGCAGGCGGCGAGTCGGCATGGGACAGTGCGACCTACGCGCACCGCCGCCAACAAAAAAGCCAGGGATCGCTCCCTGGCTTCTTCGGTGCCTGAAGGACGAGGCGCTTACACCTGCTCGGCAGGCCCGGCGATCGGCGGCAGCGGACGCGAATTGCCCTTGTCGTTGTTGCCGCCGTCCTTGCCGGACTTGTTCCAGCCCATCGGCGGCGGCGGATCGCGGCCTTCCATGATCGCCTCGATCTGCGGCGCGTCGATGGTCTCGTACTGCAGCAGCAGCTGCGACATGGTGTGCAGCTTGTCCAGATTCTCAGTGAGGATCTGCGTGGTCTTCGCATAGGCCTTGTCGAGGATCGACCGCACCACTTCGTCGATGCGCCGCGCGGTGTCGTCGGAGACGCTCTTGTGCTGGGTCACCGAACGGCCCAGGAACACTTCGTCGTCCTCCTCGCCGTAGGCGATCGGCCCCAGCTCGTCGGACAGACCCCACTTGGTGACCATGTTGCGCGCCATCTTGGTCGCGCGCTCGATGTCGTTGGACGCGCCGGTGGTGACCTTGTCGGTACCGAAGATCAGTTCCTCGGCCACGCGGCCGCCGTACAGCGAGCACAGCTGCGACTCGATCGCCACACGGTTCATCGAGTACTTGTCGCCTTCCGGCAGGTACATGGTCACGCCCAGCGCGCGGCCGCGCGGGATGATCGTGACCTTGTAGACCGGGTCGTGCTCGGGCACCAGGCGGCCGACGATGGCGTGGCCGGCCTCGTGGTAGGCGGTGAGCGTCTTTTCGTCCTCGCTCATGGCCATCGAGCGGCGCTCGGCACCCATCAGGATCTTGTCGCGTGCGCGATCAAAGTGGTCCATGCGCACTTCCTTGACCGACTCGCGCGCGGCGAACAGGGCGGCCTCGTTGCACAGGTTGGCCAGGTCGGCACCGGAGAAGCCCGGCGTGCCGCGCGCGATCACCATCGGCTCGATGTCGTCGGCCAGCGGCAGCTTGCGCATGTGCACCTTGAGGATCTGCTCGCGGCCGCGCACGTCCGGCAGGCCCACCACGACCTGGCGGTCGAAGCGGCCCGGGCGCAGCAGCGCCGGGTCCAGCACGTCCGGACGGTTGGTCGCGGCGATCACGATCACGCCCTCGCCCCCCTCGAAGCCGTCCATCTCCACCAGCAACTGGTTGAGGGTCTGCTCGCGCTCGTCGTGACCGCCGCCCAGGCCGGCGCCGCGATGACGGCCGACCGCATCGATTTCGTCGATGAAGATGATGCACGGCGCGTGCTTCTTGGCCTGCTCGAACATGTCGCGCACGCGGCTGGCACCGACGCCGACGAACATCTCCACGAAGTCCGAACCGGAGATGCTGAAGAACGGCACCTTGGCCTCGCCGGCGATGGCCTTGGCCAGCAGGGTCTTACCGGTGCCCGGCGGGCCGACCATCAGCACGCCGCGCGGGATCTTGCCGCCGAGCTTGGTGAACTTGGTCGGGTCACGCAGGAAGTCGACCAGCTCACCGACCTCTTCCTTGGCCTCGTCGCAGCCGGCGACGTCGGCGAAGGTGATCTTGATCTGGTCCTCGCCCTGCAGCTTGGCGCGCGACTTGCCGAAGGACATCGCGCCCTTGGCACCGCCGCCGCCGCCCTGCATCTGGCGCATGATGAACAGCCAGAAGCCGATGATCAGGATGACCGGTAGGAAGTTCAGCACCAGCGACCAGAAGCCCGGACCGTTGTCGGGCTTCTGCCGGGTGATGTCCACGTTCTTGCTGTACAGCACGTCGATCAGCTTGCCGTCGCTCGGGCCGTACACCGAGCCCTCGCTGCCGTCGGCGCGCTTGAAGCGGATCGCGTTGACCGACAGGTTGGTGGCGTCGGTGAAATCGACCGACTTCACCCGCCCGGCGTCCACGTCCTTCAGGAACTGGGAGTAGGTCACGTTGTCGGTGCCCGCGCCGCCGACGAGCCGCGGCGAGAAGCTCTGGAACACCACCATCAGCACGACGGCAACGACTACCCACAACAGCAGATTCTTGGTCAAGTCGTTCATCCTCATTGGCTCCGGTGTCCCTTCAACTCTGTCTCGATGCGTGGCATTGCGGATTCAGCCTTGCGTTCAGCTTACTTGATCTGGGCGCGCTTGCCCTGTCCGAGGGCGTAGACCTCCGGCGAGCGCTTGCGCGACGCGGCCGGCTTGCGGATGGTCACCTTCTCATAGCGGCGGCGCATGTCGCGGATGTAGTCGTCGAACCCCACGCCCTGGAACAACTTGATCAGGAACGCACCGTTCGGCTTCAGGTGGCTGTCGGCGAACGCCATCGCCAATTCCGCCAGATGCATCATCCGCGGCTGGTCGACCGCATCCATTCCGCTCTTATTGGGGGCCATATCCGACAGCACAAGGTCCACCGGGGTATCCCCCAGCATGGCCTCGAATTGCGATAGCACCGCGTCCTCCCTGAAGTCACCGTGAAGGAACTCCACGCCGGCCAGCGGCGGCATCTCCAGGATGTCCAGGGCCAGCACGCGACCGCGGTCGCCCATGGACTTTCGCACCTGCTGCGACCAGCCGCCCGGCGCGGCGCCGAGATCGACCACCACCATGTCCGGCTTGAGCAGCCTGTCGCGCTGCAGCAGTTCCTCCAGCTTGTAGGCCGCGCGCGAGCGCATGCCTTCGGCCTGGGCCTTCTTCACGAAGGGATCGGCGAAATGTTCGCGGAGCCAGCGTTGGCTGCTTTTGCTGCGGGTGGCCATGGACGCACGGTCGGGAGGGGCGGCCATGATACCCTGATCGCCCTTGCCAACCCTGCTCCCACCTGCATGTCGATCAGCCTGACCTCGGCCCAGAACCGCTTCCTGCGCGGCCTGGCCCACGACCTCAAACCCCTGTTGCAGATCGGCAGCAAGGGCGTCACCCCGGCCTTCCTGGCCGAACTGGACGAGGTGCTGGAGCGCCACGAACTGGTCAAGGTGAAGGTCGGCGGCGACGACCGCGAGGCCCGCGACGCCGCCATCGGCAGCCTGGTGGAGCAGTCGCACAGCGTGCTGGTGCAGCGCATCGGCCATACCGCGATCCTGTATCGCCCGGCCAAGGAAGACCGGCAGATCGTGCTGCCGCGCGCCTGAGCGCGCCCTCGGTGACCCCATGCAACTGACCCAGGACCTGCCCGACTACGCCTACGCCCTGCGCATGGCCGACGGCCGCCAGGCCAAGGTGAACGACCGCCTATTGACCCGCAGCTTTGTCCTCGCGCCCGACAGCCTGGTCGAGGACTGGCAGGCCCCGCCGGCCGGCGACCTGCAGCCGCAGCATCTGCAGCCGCTGCTGGAGCTCAACCCGGCCCTGGTGATCCTCGGCACCGGCGAACGCCAGGTGTTTCCCGCCGCGGCGGTGATGGCCCTGTTCCTGACCCGCGGCATTGGCATCGAAGTGATGAACAACGCCGCCGCGGCGCGCACCTACAACGTGCTGGCCGCCGAAGGCCGTCGCGTGGCGGTGGGGTTTCTGCTCGAAGGCTGAGGCGCAGCATGCCTGCGGACTGTGATCCACGCAGGAAGCTACCGTGCTTTCATCTGGGCGGCTTTTTAAGCCGCAAGCGGATGTCGCCAACGGCGCGGTCGCGGCTGAAGCCGCTCCTGCAAGGACAAGATTGACGCGTCGCGGTGAATGTTCCGTTCGCCCAGTGTCGCCGTCGCCATCAAGCGCGTGCTTGAGCGACCGAGGCCCTCCACCGACATTCGCTTTCGCAGGAGCGGCTTCAACACTCCTCGGCGCATCCGGTCGCGGCTGAAGCCGCTCCTACGAAGGCACCACCGGCTGCATACCGCGCTGCGCCGAGCCGGGATCCGCCCACGCGACGACGCAACCGGTTACTTCGGCGGCAGATACAGCAGCGGGTCCACCGGCTTGCCGTTGTAGTGGGTGAGCCGGCGGCGCTTGCGGCCCACTGGGCCGCGCCGATGGCGAACGCCCGGCGCGCTGCGCCGGGCCGGGGATCCGCCCACGCAACGACGCAACCGGTTACTTCGGCGGCAGATACAGCAGCGGGTCCACCGGCTTGCCGTTGTAGTGGGTGAGCCGGCGGCGCTTGCGGCCCACTGGGCCGCGCCGATGGCGAGCGCCCGGCGCGCTGCGCCGGGCCGGTTACTTCGGCGGCAGATACAGCAATGGGTCGACCGGCTTGCCGTTGTAGCGGATCTCGAAGTGCAGCATGTCGCGCGCCGCGCCGCTGTGGCCCATTTCGGCGATCTGCTGGCCGGCCTTGACGTTCTGGCCTTCATTCACCAGGCGCTTGCGGTTGTGGCCGTAGGCCGACAGCCACTGTTCGTTGTGCTTGACGATGATCAGTTCGCCATAGCCGACCAGGCCGGCGCCGGAATAGACCACCACGCCGTCGGCTGCGGCGCGCACCGCTTCGCCATTGCTGCCGCCGATGTCGACGCCCTGCTTGGTCGCCTCGCCGCCGACGAAGCGGCTGACCACCACGCCATCGGCCGGCCAGCGCCAGGGAAAACCGCTGCTGACCGGCGCCGGCGCCGGAACGGACGGCGGCCGAGCGGCGGCGCCGGCACCGGAGGCCGGCGGCGGCGTCACCGGGCCGCTACCGGGCCGCGCGGCGACTGCCCCACCCGGCGGATACAGCTTCAGCGACTGCCCCGGATAGATGGTGTACGGCGGCTGCAGGCCGTTCCAGCCGGCCAGGTCCTGCGGGGTGATGTTGTTGGCGCGGGCGATCGCATACAGCGTGTCGCCACGGCGCACGGTGGCGCTGACCCCGGGCTTGGGCACCGAGATCCGCGGCGCCGAGGCGGCGGCGGTGCCGCGCATGGGCGCACCGCCGGGCGTGCGCACCACTGTGGCGCTGCTGCAGGCGCCGAGCGCCACCGCCACCAGCACCCCCAGGCCGCAACGCAGGCCGTTTCGCACCACCCGATCCACGCTCATCCGACCTTCGCTCTCCATATGACCCACACCACCAGCAGCGCCAGGATCGCCGAGGCGACCCAGCCGAGCGGCTCGATCCAGCGGCGCAATGCGGCTTCCGCGCGCGGCCCGCCGAGGCGGATCGCCCCGGCCACCAGGTACACGCGCTTGCCGCGCCCCACCAGCATGCTCGCCAGGAACGGTAGCAGCGGCACCCCGACGATGCCTGAGGCCCAGGTGAATATCTTCAGCGGGATCGGGGTGAAGCCGGCCAGTACCAGCAGCCAGAACGCACGCCACGGCGACTCGGCGATGACCTCGCGCAGCTGGTTCACCTGCGCATCGATCTTCTGCGTCCAGCCCAGCCATTCGATCAGCGGCTGCACCGCGGCGAAGGCGAAATGGCCGAGCAGGTAGCCGATCACCGCGCCGGCCAACGAGCCGAGCAGGCTCAGCGTGGCGAACCACAGCGCGCGTCGCGGCTGCGCCAGCGACATCGGTGCCAGCATCACCTCCGGGGGCACCGGGAACACGATGGCCTCGGCGAAACTGAGCCCGGTCAGCAGGGCCGGCGCGCGGCGATGCCGCGACCAGCCGATGGCGCGTTCGTACAACGGCCCGAAAATCTTCATCCAGTGCGGCTCCGAGAGGTCAATCCAGCATGCCCGACAGCAACGGGACGAAGGTCACCGGCGCCAGGACGTCTTGTTCGATCTGGCCGTCGGCGTCGCGGCGCAGGCGGATCAGCGATTGCGCGGACGGGCCGCCGACAGGCGCCACCAGGCAGCCGCCCGGGGCCAGTTGTTCGATCAGCGCATCGACCAGCGCCGGTGCCGCCGCCGTGACCACGATCGCATCGAACGGGCCATGCTCGGGCCAGCCGATGCGGCCGTCGTCGTGCTTGCTGCGCACGTTCATGCCGAGCTGGCGGAAGCGCTTGCGCGCCTGCCGCAGCAGGTCGCCGATGCGCTCGACGGTATGCACCTCCAGCCCCAGCGCGGCCAGGATCGCCGCCTGGTAGCCGGAGCCGGTGCCGACTTCCAGCACCCTCTTCGGCGCCGCTTCCAGCACCGTCTCGGTCATGCGCGCCACCACCCACGGTTGCGAGATGGTCTGGCCGTGGCCGATCGGCAGCGCGGTGTCCTCGTAGGCGCGCGAGGCCAGCGCCTCGTCGATGAACAGATGCCGCGGCACGGTGCGCACGGCATTGAGCACGCTCTCGTCGCGGATGCCGGCCTCGCGCAGGCGCTCGACCAGGCGGTCGCGCACGCGCTGCGAGGTCATGCCGATGCCGATGGCTTCCGGCTGCAGGCGCAACCGCGGGGTCATGCCGGGCGGCCCAGCGCGGCGGTCAGGCCGCCGACCCAGCTGGCGACCTTTTCCAATGCCTGGTAGCGGGTCAGATCGACCTGGATCGGGGTGATCGAGATGAAGCCGGTGCGTACCGCGTGGAAGTCGGTACCGGGACCGGCATCCTGCTCGCGCCCGGCCGGGCCGATCCAGTACACGGTGCCGCCGCGCGGGTCGGTCTGCGGCAGGCACGGTTCGGAACGGTGGCGGTTGCCGAGCCGGGTGACCTCGAAGCCCTTGAGCTCCTGCCACGGCAGATCGGGCACGTTGACGTTGAGGATGGTGTCGGCCGGCAGCGGATCGGCCTTGAGCTGGGCCACGATCTCCACCGCCGCGCGTGCGGCGGTCTGGAAATGCCTGGGGTCGTGGTTGTGGCTGACCAGCGACACCGCGACCGCGGGCAGGCCGAGAAAGCGGCCTTCCATCGCCGCCGAGACGGTACCGGAATAGATCACGTCGTCGCCGAGATTGGCGGAATTGTTGATGCCGGAGACCACGATGTCCGGGTCGAACTCCAGCATGCCGGTGAGCGCCAGATGCACGCAGTCGGTGGGCGTGCCGGCGACGCTGCAGGTGTAGTGGTCGATGCGCTTGAGCCGGATCGGCAGATCCAGGGTCAGCGAATTGCTGGCGCCGGACCGGTCGCGGTCGGGTGCGACCACCGTCACCTCGTGGCCGGCGCCGCGCAACTGCTCGGCCAGCATGCGGATGCCGGGGGCGTCGACGCCGTCGTCGTTGCTCACTAATACGCGCATGGTGCTCCTCGAAAACCGGGGGCATGATACCGGATGCGCCCTGCCAGGTCGCTGACAGCGCGACGACGACCGCGGTGACGGCCGAACACGTGCGCTAGCGGCGCCGTGCGACCGCAGCGCGACCACCGCGCGCCGGCAGCGCGGTGGTCCACGCACCAGACGCCGCCGGCAACGCCGCGCTCACCTCAAACCGCGCCGCACGCTCTAAGCTGTGCGCATGGCGCATTCCGACGACGAAGATCCCGCCGCGCTGTTCCGCGCGGCCATCGGCAAGGTGGCCCCGCTCAACGCGACGCCGCCGGCCAATGCCAAGCCGCGCCCCAAGCCGCGCGCGCGCATGGCCGAACGCGACGACGCCGAGGCGCAGGGCGAGTTCCAGCAATTGCTGCGCCAGAGCACCCCACTGGAAGCCGGCGACGTGGCCAGCTACCGCCGCGAGCATCTGCCGGCGCGGGTGTTCCAGCGCCTGCGCAAGGGCCAGTTCTCGGCCCAGGACGAACTGGACCTGCACGGTGCCACCGCGGCGCAGGCCGAGACGCTGCTGCGCCAGTTCCTGGCCGAGGCGCACGCGCACGAGTTCGGCTGCGTGCGGATCGTGCACGGCAAGGGCCTGCAATCGGGCGGCGTGCCGCTGCTGAAGAACCTGGTGGACCGCCTGCTGCGCCAGCGCAACGACGTGCTGGCCTTCCATTCGGCGCCGACCGCGCAAGGCGGCACCGGTGCGATGCTGGTGCTGCTGGCGCGGCGCTGAGCGGCACCGCAGCCGCGGGCATCGCGGCTCGCGGACCTCATCGGCAACCTGCGCACTGGCTGAGGTAAAGGGCGCCGGGTCGTGGCGCCGCCACATCCGGCATCGCGCACTGATCTGTCATTCGCGTGTCAGAGCGGCTTCACCACGACCGGCGGGAACGGGAATACCGTCGCGGCGGGATGCCGTCGCGCGCCCCCGCTGCCTGCTCGACGCAGATCCGGCCAGACCGGACGCCGCGGACGCGGCCGAGCACCGCGCGTGCGGCCCCATTTCAATTTTCGCCCCTTGAAACGTCTTGTCAGAGAGCACCGTCCCTCTGCGAGCCGAACGTGACCGAAGCGACCACCGAATTCTTCCTGCAACCCACTGATCTGGTGGACGTTTCCGCGAGCGCCGCAGCGTTCGAAACGGCGCCGACCCGCCTGACCCGGCCAGTGCTGCCGCCCCGGCCGAGCGCCGGCGCCGCACCGTCCCGGTGGTGGCCGCTGTTCCTGGCGTCGTTCCAGGGGCGCACGGACTGGCACGGCAACCGCCTGCAGCGCGGGATCAAGGCGACCAAGTACCTGCTGCGTGCGTTGAGCATGCCGACCGAGCACGGCCGTTTCCTCGATGCACTGCGCCGCGATCCGCGCATGCGCGGCTATGCCGAACGCGACCCGCGCCTGCTCGAGCGCCACCTGCACCGTTTCGTCAACACCCGCTGGAGCAGCGCGGCGCGGTTGCGCCACCTGCAGCAGCACTACCGGCTGATGCTCGATCGCCTGCCCACGGCCTTGTTCGACGCCATCTACCGGCAAGGCCAGGCGGACCTGGGAACCCTGCCACTGCACGATGGCAGCACGCTGACCTTGTCCCTGCTGCCGCCGGCGCCGATGAGTTGCGAAGGCGAACTGTGGCTGCAGCTCAGCGACGCGGGTGGACGCCAGCTGTATCGCCTGGTGCTGACCGTGACCGGCGACGACGCCCATCCGACGGTGTTGATCGGCTGTCTGCAGGGCCCCAGCGGCGGCGATGCGCGTGACGTGGTGCGGACGCTGACCAAGCAGATGCACGGGCTGCGCCCCAAGCAACTGATGCTGGCGCTGGCCTACGCCTTCGCCGAGCGCATCGGCGCACGCGACATCCGCGCCATCGGCAACGCCGCGCATCCGCTGCAGCGCAAGCGCCAGGTGTTCCTGGCCGACTACGACGCGTTCTGGACCGAACAGGGCGCCACGGCTGGCCCAGACGGCTGGTTCGACCTGCCGCCGACGCAGCCGCGCAAGAGCGTGGCGGACGTGCCCAGCCAGCACCGTTCGGCGTTTCGCCGCCGCGAGGCATTGCGGACGCATGCGGAAGGCTTGCTGGCCGCGGCGCTGCCGCTCGCTTGCGGTGCTGCGTCGCGTGGCGGCCAGTGAGCCTGGCTATACTGCCGCGGCCGCTTCCCTCCAGGAGCATCAGCAGTCGTGAGCCGGGCCGAGCACACCGAGGGCGCGCCGTCGCCGGAGCAGGCGCCTGCGCACCAGGTCGACGCGCTGTTCAAGGAACATCACCGCGCCCTGCTCGCGTTCCTGCACTGCAAGCTCGGCTCGATGGCGGACGCGCAGGACGTGGCGCAGGAGGCGTACATGCGCATCGTGACGCTTGAGCGTCCCGACGCGCTGGCATCGCCGCGCGCCTACCTGTTCCATGTCGCCTCGAACCTGGCGGTGGACCGGTTGCGCATGCGCAAGGTCCGCGAAAACGCCGCAGTGGAACTGCCGGAACACGATCTGCCGCTGCCGCCGGTTCCGGAGCGGCACGCCACGGCCAGCGAGCAACTGCGCGAGTTGACCCGGGCGTTGAAGGAACTTCCCGCAAAGACCAGCCGCGCCTTCGTGCTGCACGTGATCGAAGGCAAGGACTTCGGCATGATCGCCAAGGCGATGAACGTGAGCGAACGCATGGTCCGCTACCATGTGGCCAACGCGCTCGCGCATTGCCGCAAACGCTTCGACGAAGCGGAGATCCCGTAATGGACAGCGGCATCGACCAACACATCCTCGACGACGCCGCGCGCTGGTGGGCACTGCTGCGCGAACCCGACAGCAACGAGGACACCGTGGCGCGCTGGCTGGACTGGACGGAGGCCGACCCGCGGCATCTGCAGGCGTTCGAACGCATCAATGCGCTCGGCGGCGACCTGGCGACGCTCGATGCGGCAGCGCGGGACGAGGTGGTGCGCAGGTTCGCGCCGTCGCGTTCGCGCTGGCGGCCGCTGCATGTAGCGGCCTGCGTGGGCGTGCTGGCGCTCGGCGGCGCCCTGGCCTGGCGGCAGCTGCACCCGCCGCCGCTCACCCAGGTCTACAGCAGCGCGACCAACCGCCACCAGGACATCGTGCTGGCGGACGGGTCCAAGATCGCGCTCGGCGGCGCATCGAAGCTGAGTACCCGCTTCAGTGCCGCGCAGCGCCACGTGGACCTGATCGCCGGCGAGGCCTTCTTCGACGTGGCGCATCACGCCGGGCGTCCGTTCGTGGTCGACGCCGGCGGCGTGTCGATCCTGGACGTGGGCACCGCCTTCGATGTCAGCCGTGACGGCGAACGCGTCGAGGTCGCGGTCACCGAAGGCCGGGTCCGCATCTACGGCGCCGGCCAGGTGCCGGCCGACGGCATCGGCGGGCTGGAAGCGGTGGCCGGGCAGCGCGTGTCCTACGATCCGGCCAAGCCCGCGCTGCAGGTCAGCCGGATCGACGTGGCGCAGGCCACCGCCTGGCGCGATCACCGGCTGGAGTTCGTCGATACGCCGCTGGACACGGTGATCGCCCGGGTCAACCGCTACAGCGACCGGCCGCTGCGCCTGGACGACCCGGAGCTTGCACGGCTGAGCTTCACCGGCACCGTCGACACCCAGGCGACCGCGCAGTGGATCGAGGCCTTGCCGCAGGTGTTCCCGCTGCAGGTGCGCCAGGGCAAGGACGAGATCGTGCTGAGCCGCCGTTAGGCGATACCGCGCGCCACCCCGGCTTACGGGGCGGCGGCCGCCCGCGTCGGCGTTGCCGCGCGTGGCATAATTCGCGCTTCCGCTGGGGGGCGACGGGCAGTGCGTGGGCTGAGGCGACTGATCATCTGCGGCAGCCTGGCACTGCAGCTCGCACCCTTCCCCCCTGCCCTCGCCGCGCCACTCGCGCCCGACGCACGGCAGATCGCGTTCTCGATCCCGCCGCAGGCGCTGTCCACGGCGCTGATCGCGTATGGCAAGCAGGCGAACGTGCAGGTGCTGACCGCCAGCCCTACCCTGGCCGGGATGCGCAGCGACGGACTGCAAGGCATGTTCACCCCGGACGCGGCGCTGCAGCGCCTGCTGCAATCGACTGGCCTTGCGTACCGCATGCTCGATGCGAACACGGTGGCGGTCACCCCCGCCGCCACGGCGCAAGTCGATCCTGCGGATGCCGCCGATGCGCACCGCACAGGCACCCCGCCCAAGCTGCTGGAACAGGTCGACGCCGCGGCGCTGACCGAGCACGCCATGGGCGACGTGCCAGCCTACGCCAGCGACGCGCTGCGTTACGCCGCCGATTCCATCGCCGTGCCGCAGTCGGTGAACGTGGTCGCTCCGCATCTGCTGGCCTCGCAACAGGTGCGCACCGTCGCCGACGCCCTGCGCAACGTGGCCAGCGTGCAGCAGATCGAAAATCCGTTGCGCGCGCCGCTGTTCAAGATCCGCGGCATCTACACCGGCAACGGCATGACCGACGGGATGCCGAACAGCTTCGTCGGCCTTGGCGGCTACCCGCCGATGATCGGCGTGGAGCGGGTCGAAGTGCTCAAGGGCCCGGAATCGATCCTCGGCGACAGCAACGGCGGCGACATGAGCGGACTGATCAACGTCGTCACCAAGCAACCGCTGCGCACACCGAAGCGCGAACTGAGCTACGTCCTCGGCGAACGCGGCGACATGCAGGCCGGGCTCGATGCGACCGGACCGATCGGCGCCACGCCGCTGAGCTATCGGCTCGTCGTCTCCGGCCAGCATGCAGATTCCACCGCGCAAGGCTACGGCCCGCGCAATGCCGCCTACCTGGCGCCGTCCATCGCCTGGCAGGGCGAGGACAACCGCCTGGTGCTCGGCGTGCAGCGCGTGACCGATCGGCAGCCCGCCGCCGACCATGCCCTGCTGCTGCGCAACCGCGTGTCGGCGATGACGCCCAGGAGCTTGCGGCTGGGCAACGCACAGGACCACACCGCCTACCGCACCCAGCGCGCCTACTATCTGTTCGATCAGCGGCTCAGCGACCGCTGGCAACTGCGCAGCCGCGGCCAGTACGTGACCCAGGCGGTCGACGCGCGCAACTGGGGCATGCTGTCGCCTTCGCCGAAGGGCGCCGTGCGCGCCTATGCCGAGGCGTACCGCAATACGACGGCGTACTACACCATCCAGAACGACCTGATCGGCAGCTTCGGCGATGGGCCGCTGCGGCAGACCGTGACCCTGGGCCTGGATTACACGCGCGCGCGGCTGGGCAGCAGCGATTACTTCATCCGCATGCACCGCAACCGCTACGACGTGTTCGGCGACGAGCGGCTGGGCCCGGTGCACTGGCCGCGTTCGCGGCGCGGGATCCTGCATTACCCCGGCAGCCCGTGGTCGAGCCGGAGCGGCATCCTGCTGCAGGACCAGATCAGCTTGGGCGAACGCTGGGACGTGCTGCTGGCGCTACGCCGCTCGGCGTACGAGATTTCCAACTACGACGCCAAGGGCAAACTGCGCCAGTTGCGCCGGCGCCGCTGGGTGCCCAACGTCGGCGTGGTCTACAAGCTGACCCCGGAGGCGTCGCTATATGCCAGCACCATGAACGGCTTTGCGCCGAGCGCCGTGCTCGGCAAGAACGGCCGGCCGTTGCCGCCCGCGTTGTCGCGGCAGGTGGAGGTGGGGGCGAAGATCGATCTGTTCGAGCACCGGGCGCGGCTCAGCGCCGCGTACTACCAGATCACCGTCGACCGCAGCTTCGATCTGGTGCTGGCGCATCCGTCGTACTTCGCCAGGCCGATCGACAGCCAGAGCAACCACGGGCTGGATCTCGACTTCGTCGGCGCGCTCGCTCCGGGCCTGGAACTGAGCAGCAGCCTGGCGCTGGCCCGCATCGGCCGGCGCGACGGCACGCCGGCCCTCGGCGTGCCGCGCACCCGCTTCACCCTGTGGAGCAGCTACCAGTTCCAGGACAGCCGCTGGAGCGGCTGGGGCGTGGCCGGCGGCATCCTGGCGCGCGATCACACCCTCGGCCGCCGCCTGGCCGGCGGCTACTTCAAGATCCCCGGGCAGGCCAGCGTGGACGCGAACGTGTCCTATCGCACCGAGACCTGGGGCGTGACCGTGGGCATGCGCAACGTCTTCGATCGGCGACTGTATGCCGACGAGTTCGACGAGACCTTCATGCCACTGCCGGATGGCCGCAGCCTGCTGCTGACCGGCTCCTATCGGTTCTAGCGCGCGTTGTCGCGACCGACGCGGCAGGCGTCGGCCGCGCTCAGGCCTCGGTGGAGGCCTGCGGCTGCGGCGCCTCTTCGACCTGGCCGAGTTCGTGCAGCAGTGCCGTGGCGTAGCTGCCCGGCGGCAATGCGAAGCGCAGTTCCAGCGCGTCGTCCTGCCCGTCCAGCCAGCGCCATTGCAGGTCGGCCACGCGCAGGCGGGTCGCCCGCCGCTCCTGCTTCAGGCCCTCGCGCTCCAGGCCGTCGCGCAGGCGCTGCGCGACCGCCTCGTCCAGCACCGCCAGTTCCAGCGCACGCGCCGCCTCGGCGCTGCGCAGCTCGCCGGCGCCCCACAGCGGCGCGGACGGATGGATGTCGAAGCGCTGCAAGCGCTCGGCCAGCGCCTCCGACCACGGCTCCGGACCGAACACGCTGCGGCTGCCGTCGAGCATCCACACTTCGCCGTTCAGCGCGCTGTCCCAGTTGCCGGCGGCCACGCGGGCGGCCAGCACCTGGTTGAACAGTTCCGAACGGGCCGCCGACAGCAGCAGCGAGCGCTGCTCGCGGCGCACGCGGCGGCCGCCGAACATCGCCAGGGCGGCGCCGACGTTGCCGCCATCGCGGCCGAACCGTTGCTCGCCGAACCAGTTGGGAATGCCGCGCGCGGCGATCTGCGCCAGCCGCGCCTCGATCGCGCCGCGCTCGCCGCGCACCTGGCGCAGCACCAGCACGAAGCCGTTGCCGGCCAGCGCGCCACGCGGCAGCTTGCGGTTGTGCCAGTGCGCTTCCAGTACCTGCAGATCCGCGTCCTGCAGGCTGTCCAGCGCCGGCGCCACGCGCTTGGGCAGATGCACCGAGAAGCGCTGGGTGGTGACCGCATGGCGGTCCTTCATGCCGGCGTAGCCGATCGCCAGTTCCGCCACCCCGGCCCACTGCGCCAGGCGGCGCGCGGCGAAGGCGGTGTTCATGCCGCGCTTGCGCACCGTCAGCAGCAGGTGCTCGCCCTCGCCGCTGGGCGCGAATGCGGGCAGTTCGTCGACCTGGAAATCCTCGGCGCTGCTGCGCATGCGCGCCTGCAACGGCGCGGCGCCGAAGGCACGCGGCAACTCGCTCACAGCGCCACCAGCAGGGCCACGGCCTGCGCCGCAATGCCTTCGCCGCGGCCGGTGAAGCCGAGCTTCTCGCTGGTGGTGGCCTTGACGCTCACGCAGTCCAGGTCGACCTGCAGCAGCGCCGCAAGGCGCTCGCGCATCGCCTGCGCATGCGGGCCGACCTTGGGCCGTTCGCAGATCACGGTGATGTCGGCATTGCCCAGCCGCCAGCCGCGCGCGTGCAGCAGGCCGACGCAGTGATCGAGGAACTGTGCACTGTCGGCGCCCTTCCAGCGCGGATCGGACGGGGGGAAATGCTGGCCGATGTCGCCCAGCGCCAGCGCGCCGAGCAAGGCGTCGCACAGGGCGTGGATCGCCACGTCGCCGTCGCTGTGGGCGAGTACGCCGCGCTCGTGCGCCACGCGCACGCCACCGAGCATGATGTGGTCGCCCTCGCCGAAGGCGTGGACGTCGTAACCCTGGCCGATGCGGAAGGGAGGAACGGAAAGGGAATCGTGTGACATGGGAATCCTGTTCGTAGAAGCGTCGACGCCGTCCGGCGGTCAGACGCCGGAGTGCAGCGTGCGCACGTAAACCGGGAGCGGCTCGGACGCCGGCATGGCCTCTTCTTCGTCCGCTGCGCCCCACTTCGGGTTGAGCCAGTCGTCATGGACGATGCGTTCGACCAGCGCCGGCAGCGGCGTGTGCCGGGTCGGCACGCGGAACGGCAGACGACCGTGCGCCGACGACACCAGGCTGAAGCGCAACTGCCGCGCCTGACCATCGTGCCAGCAGTAGAAGGTCATCGCCGGCGCCGCCTGCGCGCGCAGCGTGGCCTGGCGATCGTCGGCGGCCGCCTCCACGAACCGCACCACGCTCGCCACATCAATGCCCGCGGCGTGATCCTCGCGTGGCGAGAACGCCCACAGGTTGGCATTGGCCTCGTGCTGGATGTCGTCGCCATCGACCACGATCGCAGCGCTCGCGGCCTGCTGCAGCCAGGCGTGCGCCACCGCGTCCTCGAACCGCATCAGCCGCCCTGCCGCTGGAACAGTTCGAACTCGAAACGCGCCAGGTCGGCCGGCGTGGTGACCTTGAAATTGTCTTCGGCGCCCTCGACCAGCAGCGGCCGCAGCCCCAGCAACTCCATCGCCATCGCGTCGTCGGTGACCTCGACGCCGGCCGCGGCGGCCTGCTCCAGGGCCCGGCTCAGTTGCATGCGCCGGAACAGTTGCGGGGTCAGCGCGCGCCACAGACGCTCGCGCGGTTCGGTGCCGTCGATGCCGCCGTCGTCGCCGGCGCGCTTGAGCGTGTCGCGCACCGGCGCGGCCAGGATCGCGCCGACCGGATCGCCGCGACCCGCCTCCAGCAGCCGGTCCAGGTCGGCCAGCGCCAGGTTCGGCCGCGCCGCATCGTGCACCAGCACGAAGTCGTCCGCCTTCACCGACTCCGGCAAGGCGTGCAACGCGGCCAGCACCGAGCCGGCACGGCTGCCGGCTCCCAGGCAGGTCAGCACCGGTTTGCCGGCCAGTTCGGTCCAGCCCGGCCACTGTGCATCGTCCACGCCCAGCGCAACCATCGCCCCGGCCACCGCCGGATGCGCCAGCAGCGCCTCCAGCGCATGCGCCAGCAATGGACGCCCACCCGCCTGCAGATACTGCTTGGGCGTGGCGCCGCCGAAACGGGTGCCGCGGCCAGCCGCCGGGACCACGGCCCAGACGGTGGCCATCAGGGCTGCTCGCCCGGCGCCGGCGTCACAGGCGCCGGCTGCGCGCCGGCTGCCGTACCGGCCGGCGCGGTCGACACCGGCGCGTTCTCGACCACGCGGTAGAACTTTTCGCCCGGCTTGATCATGCCCAGTTCGCTACGCGCGCGCTCCTCGATCGCCGCCTCGCCGTCCTTGAGGTCCTTGACCTCGGCGGCGAGCGCGGCGTTGCGTTGCTGCAATCCTTCGTTGTCGCGCTTCTGATGCTCGACCTGACTTTCGAGCACCAGCACTTCGCCGGAATTGCCCGGGCCGAGCCAGAAACGGTACTGCAGCCACGCCAGCAGTCCCGCCAGCACCAGCAGCAGCCAGCGCCAGTTGCGCACGGCTTATCGCTTGAGCGAGACGAACGCGTCGCGCCCGGCGTAGCGCGCGGCGCTGCCGAGCGCTTCCTCGATGCGCAGCAGCTGGTTGTACTTGGCCACGCGATCGCTGCGGCACAGCGAGCCGGTCTTGATCTGGGTGGCGGTGGTGGCCACGGCGATGTCGGCGATGGTGGTGTCCTCGGTCTCGCCGGAACGGTGCGAGACGATCGCCGCGTAGCCGGCCTTGTCGGCCATGGCGATGGCTTCCAGGGTCTCGGTCAGGGTGCCGATCTGGTTGACCTTGATCAGGATCGCATTGGCGGTGCCGGACTCGATGCCCTGCTTGAAGATCTTCGGGTTGGTCACGAACAGGTCGTCGCCGACCAGCTGCACCTTGCTGCCGATACGGTCGGTGAGCAGCTTCCAGCCGGCCCAGTCGTCCTCGGCCAGGCCGTCCTCGATGCTGACGATCGGATACTGCGCGGCCCAGTCGGCGAGGAAGTCGACGAACTGCTCGCTGGTCAGGCGCTTGCCCTCGCCCACCAGGTGGTACTTGCCGTTGTCGTAGAACTCGCTGGAGGCCACGTCCAGGCCCAGCAGCACGTCCTCACCAGCGGTGTAGCCGGCCTTGCCGATCGCTTCCAGGATGGTGTCCAGCGCTTCAACGTTGCTGCGGAAGTCCGGGGCGAAGCCGCCCTCGTCGCCGACCGCGGTGGACAGGCCGTGGCCCTTCAGCACCGACTTCAGCGCGTGGAAGATCTCGGTGCCGGCGCGCAGCGCCTCGGAGAACGAGGCGGCGCCGACCGGCAGCACCATGAACTCCTGGAAATCGACATTGTTGTCGGCATGCGCGCCGCCGTTGATGATGTTCATCATCGGCACCGGCAGCGCCAGGTTGGCGGTGTTGCCCGCGGCCAGCGACTGCCACAGCGGCTGTTTGCGCGACGCGGCGAGCGCGTGTGCGTTGGCCAGCGAGACGCCGAGCAGCGCGTTGGCGCCGAGGCGGCCCTTGTTCTCGGTGCCGTCCAGGTCGATCAGGCGGCGGTCCAGGCCCTGCTGGTCGGCGGCATCGAAGCCTTTCAGCGCGCCGGCGATGGTGGTGTTGACGTTCTCCACCGCCTTGCGCACGCCCTTGCCCAGGTAGCGGGTCTTGTCGCCGTCGCGCAGTTCGACCGCTTCCTTGGTGCCGGTGGACGCGCCCGAGGGCACCGCGGCACGACCGAACGAACCGTCCTCCAGGATGACATCGGCTTCCAGCGTGGGATTGCCGCGGCTGTCGAGGATTTCACGGGCGTGGATGCTGCGGATCGTACTCATGGGCGGGCCGGTTACCTGTAGGAAGAGGGGGCGGAAACGAATGCCGGCTGATTATCCCCGGCCGCCCGTTCCTTGCCAAATCCCGCCTCGGGCGAGGCGCCGCATGGCAAGGGCATCCAGTGTCGAATCCACTGTCCTGCCAGGGAGATCGGGGATCGGGGCCAATGCCCGGACCCGTTACATTCCGAAGAGAAACCGCACGATCAGGACCAGCAGCACCAGCACCAGGCCGGCGGCGATGCCCGCAAGGAGGCGGTCGCGGCGCGCCCCCCAGCCCTGCACAGCCGCGATCAGCGCGCCCAGCGCAGACACCGCCAGCACCAGCAAACCGCCCAAAATCCAGGGCTGCATCGCCAGGATGCCGTGATTGCCATCGCCGGGCGCACCATTGGCGCGCGCGAAAGCAAGCAACACCACGCCCAGCGCCGCCCAGGCCAGCAGCGCCAGCAGCAGCGCGCACCGCCCCCAGGAACGGACGCGAACCTGGTCAGGCGGGTTCATCGCCCTTGCCCAGGAGCGCAGGCAGACGCCCGGCAGGACGCGACCCGCCAGCAGGCGAACGGATACCGCGACTGCAGCCCGCGCCTCATGCGAAGCGCGAGAAGCCGTGCTTCTTGGTCACGGCGTCCAGTTCCATCAGCGTTTCCAGCAAGGCTTCCATCTGGTCCAGCGGCCACGCATTGGGGCCGTCGGACAGCGCCTTGGACGGATCCGGGTGGGTCTCGGCGAACAGGCCGGACACGCCCACGGCCACCGCCGCGCGCGCCAGCACCGGCACGAATTCGCGCTGGCCGCCGGAACTGCCGCCCTGCCCGCCCGGCAGCTGCACCGAATGGGTGGCATCGAACACCACCGGGCAGCCTGTCTCGCGCATCACGCTCAGCGAGCGCATGTCGCTGACCAGGTTGTTGTAGCCGAAGCTGGCGCCGCGCTCGCAGACCATGATCTGCTCGTTGCCGGTGGACTTGGCCTTCTCCACCACCGGCTTCATGTCCCACGGCGACAGGAACTGGCCCTTCTTGATGTTGACCGGCTTGCCGGCGGCGCACACGTTCTTGATGAAATCGGTCTGCCGCACCAGGAACGCCGGGGTCTGCAGCACGTCCACCACCGCCGCCACCTCGTGCATCGGCGTGTACTCGTGCACGTCGGTCAGCACCGGCACGCCGATCTGCGTCTTCACCGCCTCCAGCACCTTCAGCCCTTCTTCCAGGCCGGGGCCGCGGAAGCTGGTGCCGGAGGTGCGGTTGGCCTTGTCGAAGCTGGACTTGAAGATGAAATTGATGCCCAGCCGGCCGGTGATCTCCTTGAGTCTGCCGGCCACGTCGAGCTGCAGCTGCATCGACTCGATCACGCACGGGCCGGCGATCAGGAACAGCGGCTGGTCCAGGCCGACGTCGAAGCCACACAGTTTCATTGGATCACCTATCGGTTGAGCCCCGCACCATTCGGGCACGGGATTTTGGCGAGGTTACTCCCCTCTCCCACCGGGAGAGGGGTCGGGGTGAGGGTCCGGACGAAGCCTCAGGGAATCAAGCCCCTCTCCCGCCGGGAGAGGGGTTGGGGTGAGGGTCCGGGCGAAGCCTCATGGATCAAGCCCCTCTCCCACCGGGAGAGGGGTTGGGGTGAGGGTCCGGCGAAGCATAAGGAACTCAAGTTCGCGAGGCTTCGCCCCGTACCCTCATCCGGCGCTTCGCGCCACCTTCTCCCGGAGGGAGAAGGAATCAGGCGCGCGCTTCCTTCAGCAGCTTGCCGCCGGCCTTGCGCTCGCGCGCGGCGCGCACGAAGCCGATGAACAACGGGTGGCCGTCGCGCGGCGTGGACAGGAACTCCGGATGCGCCTGGCAGGCCAGGAACCACGGATGCGTCTCGCGCGGCAACTCCACCATCTCCACCAGGGTGTCGTCCATCGACTTGGCGGCAATCACCAGGCCGGCGTCCTCAAGCTGGGTGCGGTAGCGGTTGTTGAATTCGTAGCGGTGGCGATGGCGCTCGGCGACCACGTCCTTGCCGTACAGCTCGCGCGCCAGCGTGCCCGGCTTGAGCCGCTGTTCCTGCAGGCCCAGGCGCATGGTGCCGCCGAGGTCGGACTTCTCGTCGCGCTTCTCGACATCGCCAGTGGCAGTGCGCCATTCGGTGATCAGGCCGATCACCGGGTACGGCGACTGCCGGTCGTTCTCGGTGCTGTTGGCCGCGTCCAGCCCGGCGACATGCCGCGCATAATCGACCACCGCAGCCTGCATGCCATAGCAGATGCCAAAGTACGGCACGCCGTGCTGGCGCGCGTAGCGCGAGGTCAGCACCTTGCCCTCGAAACCGCGGTCGCCGAAGCCGCCCGGCACCAGGATGCCGTCCACGTCGGCCAGGGCCGCCATGTCGCTGCCTTCCAGGTCCTGCGCTTCCAGCCACTTCAGGTTGACCTTGGTGCGCTGGCGCAGGCCGCCGTGCTTGAGCGCCTCACCGACCGACTTGTACGCGTCCTGGTGGTCGACGTACTTGCCGACCACCGCGATGGTGACCTCGTCGAGCGGATGCTTGATCGCGTCGACCACCGCCTCCCACTCCGACAGGTTGGCCGCGCCGACCTTGTCGCGCAGCTTGAACTGGTCGATGACGATCTCGTCCAGGCCCTGCCGGTGCAATTCCAGCGGCATGCCGTAGAGCACGTCGATGTCGGCGGCGCTGATCACCGCGCGCTCGGAGACGTTGGTGAACAGCGCGATCTTGCGCCGCTCCGAATCCGGAATCGCCTGCTCCGAGCGGCACAGCAGCACGTCCGGCTGGATGCCGATCGAGCGCAGTTCCTTGACCGAATGCTGGGTCGGCTTGGTCTTCAGTTCGCCGGCCGCGGCGATGTACGGCACCAGGGTCAGGTGCATGAACATGGCCTTCTCGGCGCCGCGCTCGGTGCGCACCTGGCGGATCGCCTCCAGGAACGGCAGCGACTCGATGTCGCCGACGGTGCCGCCGATCTCGACCAAGGCCACGTCGTAGCCGGCGGTGGCTTCATCCACGCAGCGACGGATCTCGTCGGTGATGTGCGGGATCACCTGCACGGTGGCGCCGAGGTAGTCGCCGCGGCGCTCCTTGCGGATCACGTTCTCGTAGATGCGCCCGGTGGTGACCGAATTCTTGCGCGACAGGCGCGTGCGCACGAAGCGCTCGTAATGCCCCAGGTCCAGGTCGGTCTCGGCGCCGTCGTCGGTGACGTACACCTCGCCGTGCTGGAACGGGCTCATCGTGCCCGGGTCGACGTTGATGTAGGGGTCCAGCTTCATCATCGTGACCGACAGGCCACGTGCTTCGAGAATGGACGCAAGCGAAGCGGCCGCGATGCCCTTGCCAAGCGAGGACACTACGCCGCCGGTAACGAAGATCAGGGGGGTCATGGCTCAAAGGCCTCCCGGAAAGCCATAGTTTAACGGGTGAAGCGGATTTGCCCAAGCGCTTTCGCGCAACAGCCGCCCCACAAAAAAGCGACGCCCCGGGCGACCGGGGCGTCGTCTGCAGGAAACCGCGCGAAAGCTTAAGGCTTGCGCGCTTCCTCTTCCTCTTCCTTCTTCGGCGCGGCCGCATCCTTGCCGGCCTTGTGCTCGGCGGCCGCGGCGGCGCGGCGCTTGGCCTTGGCATCGGCCTCGGCCTTTTCCTTGGCGACCTGCGCCTCATAGGCGGCGGCACCGGAGGCGGCCGGATCGGCGCTCTGCGCCTGGGCCATCGCGACCGGCACGGCCACCGCGGCGGCGACCAGGGCGGCCAGGGTCAACAGCTTGCGAACGTTCATGGCGGACTCCTTTGAGACGTGCGACGAAGATGTGGGCGACGTCGCGGTTTTTCCAGGGCCAGCGTAGCGCGACGCCGCCGCACCTGCCCTGAACACCGGCGACGTGCAAAAAACCGCCGCAGACCGCACACTTCCGGATCTGCTTCGCGCCACCTGCTGAGACGCATGAATACCCGCTACAACGCTGCCGACATCGAAGTTCTCTCTGGCCTGGACCCGGTCAAGCGCCGGCCCGGCATGTACACCGACACCTCACGGCCGAACCATCTGGCCCAGGAAGTCATCGACAACGCCGTGGACGAGGCGCTGGCCGGCCATGCCCGGCACATCGAGGTGACGCTGTACAAGGACGGCAGTTGCGAGGTGTCCGACGACGGCCGCGGCATGCCGGTGGACATCCACCCGGAAGAAAAGATCTCCGGCGTCGAACTGATCCTCACCCGGCTGCATGCCGGCGGCAAGTTCAGCGACCGCAACTACACCTTCAGCGGCGGCCTGCACGGCGTCGGCGTCAGCGTGGTCAATGCGCTGTCCAATCGGGTGGAACTGTTCATCAAGCGCGAAGGCAACGAGTACCGCATGGCCTTCGCCGACGGCCACGCCGCCTCCAAGCTGGAGATCGTCGGCAGCGTCGGCAAGAAGAACACCGGCACGCGTCTGCGCTTCTGGCCGGATCCGAAGTATTTCGACACGCCGAAGTTCGCGGTGCGCGCACTGCGCCACCTGCTGCGCGCCAAGGCGGTGCTGTGCCCCGGCCTGACCGTCAAGCTGCACGACGAAGCCACCGGCGAGCAGGACACCTGGTACTTCGAGGACGGCCTGCGCGACTACCTGCGCGGCGAACTGGCCGAGCGCGAACTGCTGCCGGCCGAGCTGTTCGTCGGCAGCCTGAAGAAGGACCGCGAGATCGTCGACTGGGCGGTGGCCTGGGTGGTGGAAGGCGAGCTGGTGCAGGAGAGCTACGTCAACCTGATCCCCACCGCGCAGCACGGCACCCACGTCAACGGCCTGCGCAGCGGCCTCACCGACGCGCTGCGCGAGTTCTGCGATTTCCGCAACCTGCTGCCGCGCGGCGTGAAGCTGGCGCCGGAAGACGTGTGGGACCGCGTGGCGTTCGTGCTGTCGCTGAAGATGACCGACCCGCAGTTCAGCGGCCAGACCAAGGAACGCCTGTCCTCGCGCCAGGCCGCCGGCTTCATCGAAGGCGCCGCGCACGATGCCTTCAGCCTGTGGTTGAACCAGAACGTGGAGACCGGCACGCGCATCGCGCAGATCGCCATCGACCGCGCCAGCGCGCGGCTGAAGACCGAGAAGCAGATCGTGCGCAAGAAGGTCACCCAGGGTCCGGCGCTGCCGGGCAAACTGGCCGACTGCATCAGCCAGGACCTCTCGCGCACCGAACTGTTCCTGGTCGAGGGCGACTCGGCGGGCGGCAGCGCCAAGCAGGCCCGCGACAAGGATTTCCAGGCGATCCTGCCGCTGCGCGGCAAGATCCTCAACACCTGGGAAGTGGCCTCCGGCAGCGTGCTGGCCTCGGAGGAAGTGCACAACCTGGCGATCGCGATCGGCTGCGACCCGGGCAAGGAAGAGATCGACGGCCTGCGCTACGGCAAGGTGGTGATCCTGGCCGACGCCGACTCCGACGGCCTGCACATCGCGACCCTGCTGACCGCGCTGTTCCTGCGCCACTTCCCCGCCCTGGTGCGCGCCGGCCACGTGTTCGTGGCGATGCCGCCGCTGTTCCGCGTGGACGTGGGCAAGCAGGTGTTCTACGCGCTGGACGAGGAAGAGAAGCGCTCGCTGCTGGACAAGATCGAACGCGAGAAGATCAAGGGCCAGGTCAGCGTCACCCGCTTCAAGGGCCTGGGCGAGATGAATCCGCAGCAGCTGCGCGAATCCACCATCCACCCGGACACCCGGCGCCTGGTGCAGCTGACCGTGGACGACAGCGACCAGACCCGCTCGCTGATGGACATGCTGCTGGCCAAGAAGCGCGCCGGCGACCGCAAGCAGTGGCTGGAGACCAAGGGCGACCTGGCGTCGCTGGAGGTCTGAGGCGACACACGCGCGGCTGTTTGCTGCCGTCGTAGGGGCGGCTTCAGCCGCGACCTAGCGCTGTCGGGAAAGCCCCGTCGCGGCTGAAGCCGCTCCTACGACGGACGACGACGGCGTGTCGGGCTTACGCACCGGCATCGGCGTGCGTCACGCCGGCCATCTGGCGATCGACTGCCTTCCGGGACGTCAGCCGTGCGCAGGCGCCGCCGGCATCACGCCCGTGCAGTCGTGATCCTGCAGTTCCTCCGCACCGACCCCATCGCCAGGAAGCGCGGTGGCCGCCAGCAGCACGAAGCCGGGGCGACCATCGAACTCCGCGCCGACCACCGCCAGGGTCTGGTGCGCCATGCTCTGCTGCGGCGGCAAGCTGCGCGCCAGCAGCGTCAGCGGATTCGCATCCAGTTCTTCGCCCTCCACGCGCATCGCCCGATAGGCGTGGCCGTGCAGCGGCTGCGGCAACGGCGCCCAGGCCGGGCCGATCAAAGCCTGCATTGCCTGCAACTGGTCGCGCACCTGTGGCGCCAGGCAATCGATATGGACATGCAACTGGTCCTGCGACCGCGCCGAGGGCGGGTTGATCGTCAGGCTGGTAAGCTCGCGCGGCAGCGGCCGGTTCAGCAACCGCTCGACCCGGCTGCGTGCCTGCCAGGCAAGGTCCAGCCAGTTCGGCGCGTCGGCGGCGCGGGCGCGCGGATCCTCGATCCCGCTCACCGGCACCGTCGGAATCAGCAGGTACTGGTAGTCGCCGCGCAAGTCCTTCATCAAGGCATAGCGTTGGCCGGGCTCGGCGTGCACTTCGCTGCAAGGGGCCGGATCGGCGCCGGCGCGCGCCTGCGGCAGGCAGCGCGTGCTCAGCAGCCGCCACAGGCGCTGGCGATCGTGGGCATGCGGATCGTGCGCCGCCGGCGACTCGGCCACGGGCGGCGGCAATGGCACGCTGGCGCAGCCGGCCAGCAACGCCGCCAGGAACAGGCTTAGCGGCAGGCGGAAACGAAGGACAAGCATGCGCAGCGGACCGGACACGGGACGGACCGGCGATTGTAGCCAGCGCCGATGAACCGGCATGGCGCGGCCGCGGGACTGCGGACCATGGCTTTGTGCACATCCGCCGCGCCGACGCCGCGGCCTAGCATGCCGGCTCCCTCCCTGCGAGCGACCGCCCGTGCCGACCTTCCCTTCCGTGCTGCTGGCCGTGCTGCTGGCGGCGATGCCGATGACCGCGGCGCTGGCCGCCGATGCCGATGCGGGCAATGCCGACAAGGGCGACAAGCCCGCCGCCGCCGAACCGGCGCCGCTGCCGGCCGACGCGCAGACCAGCCAATCCACCCAGCTCGACGGCCGCACCCTGCGCTACACGGTCAAGGTCGGCACGCTGCCGGTGAAGGACAAGCAGGGCAAGGTCGTCGCCGACGTGGTCTATACCGCCTACACCATGGACGGCAAAGACCGTCCGGTCACCTTCGCGCTCAACGGCGGCCCCGGCGCGGCCTCGGTGTACCTCAACCTGGGCGCGATCGGGCCGAAGGTGGTGGCGTTCGGCAGCGAGGGCGACAGCGCCTCGGCGCCGGCGCAGCTGCGCGACAACCCCGGCACCTGGCTGGACTTCACCGACCTGGTGTTCATCGACCCGGTCGGCACCGGCTTCAGCCGCTCGCGCGTGCCCGACGAGCAGGCCAAGAAGCAGTTCTACAACCCGCAGGCCGACATCGAGTACCTCTCGCGCACCATCTACGACTGGCTGCTGAAGAACCAGCGCCTGCAGTCGCGCAAGTACCTGGTCGGCGAAAGCTACGGCGGCTTCCGCGGCCCGCGCATCACCCACTATTTGCAGACCAAGCTCGGCGTGGCGATGAACGGCGTGGTCCTGGTCTCGCCGTATCTGAACCCGACCCTGGACGACAACGGCGACGTCTCGCCGCTGCCGTGGATGCTGACCCTGCCGTCGATCACCGCCGCACGCCTGGAACGCGAGGGCAAGCTGACCCCGGAAGCGATGCGCCAGGTAATCGACTACACCCGCGGCGACTACGTCACCGCGCTGCTGCGCGGGCGCTCCGACCCGGCCGGCACCACCCGCATGATCCAGCAGGTGACCGCGATGACCGGCCTGGACCCGGCCTTCGTGCGCCGCGCCGGCGGCCGCCTGGAGACCCAGGCCTACCTGCGCGAGGTGTTCCGCGACAAGGGCGAACTGGGCAGCCGCTACGACTCCAACGTCACCGCCTTCGACCCGTTCCCCAACGCCCCCGAGCAGCGCGCCAACGACCCGCTGCTGGACAGCATCATCGCTCCCACCACCACCGCGATGGTCGATTTCGTGACCCGCGTGGTCGGCTGGAAGATCGACGCCCGCTATCAGGCGCTGAACTACGACGTGAACCGGCTGTGGGACTGGGACGACGAACTGCGCAAGGGCTCGGTGACCGAGCTGCGCCAGTCGGTGGCGATCGACCCGAAGCTGCGCGTGCTGATCGTGCACGGCTGGAACGACCTGTCGTGCCCGTTCATGGGCTCGGTGCTGACCGTGGACCAGATGCCGGTGATGGGCAACGACCCCACCCGCGTGCAGGTCAAGAACTACCCCGGCGGCCACATGTTCTACAACCGCGCCGACAGCCAGCGCGCGCTGCGTCAGGACGTGATGGCGATGTATCGGGCCAACTAGCGGGGATTGGGCATTTGGGATTGGGGATTCGCAGAAGCGGATCCCCGGTGCTGGCCGGGATTGGAGATTGGCGGGATTGGGGATTCGTAAAGGCCGCCCTCTGCGGTGACAGGCGCGGCTTGTGATGGAGGAAAAGCGTGTGTGGGCACCAGCGCACTGGCGGCCCACGCTAGCCGAGAACCCGCTTCAGCGAATCCCCACTCCCGACTCCCCAATCCCCGCCCCACTCACACCCACCCAGCCAGCGCAAACCCGCGGAAAATCAGATACGCCACGCCGGCAGCGGCCGGGATCGTCAGGATCCAGGCCCAGACGATGCGTTCGATGACGCCGAAGCGCAGCGAGCGCGGGTTCTTGGCGAAGCCCACGCCCATGATCGCGGTGGAGATGCTGTGGGTGGTGGACACCGGCATGCCGAAGTGCGCGGCCAGGGTCAGGATCGTGGCCGAGCTGGTCTCCGCGGCGAAGCCGTGGATCGGATGCAGCTTGACCATCTTGTGGCCCAGGGTCTTGATGATCTTCCAGCCGCCGGAAGCGGTGCCGGCGGCCATCACCACCGCGCAGGTCAGCACGATCCAGGTGGCGATGCCCTGCCCCTGGCTGGCGTCGGGATGCAGGAACGCCAGCCACGACGGCAGGTCGTCCAGGGCGCCGGTGCTCTGCGCGCCGATCAGGGTCATGGCGATGATGCCCATGGTCTTCTGCGCGTCGTTGTGGCCGTGCGCATAGCCCATGTACGCGGCCGAGGCGATCTGCGCCTTGCCGAAGAAGGCATTGACCCAGCGCGGCCGCGCCAGCCGCCCGAGCGGGCCGCCCAGCTTGGCCAGGCCGGCGATCGCCGCCCACAGCAGCAGCATCACCGCGATGCCTAGCAGGAAGCCGGCGATCGGCGAGGTGACCATCGGCACGAACACCTTCCACAGCAGGCCCTTGTTCTTGGCCCAGTCGCCGAGGTTCTGCGACCAGATCAGCGCGCCCCAGTTGTTGTGCGCGGCGGCCAGGCCGGCGCCGCACAGGCCGCCGATCAACGCGTGCGAGGACGAGGACGGCAGGCCCTTCCACCAGGTGATCAGGTTCCAGACGATGCCGCCGAGCAGCGCGCACAGCACCACCTGCGGGGTCACCGCGACCACGTCGGTGTTGAGCAGGCCGGAGGCGATGGTCATCGCCACCGCGGTGCCGGTCAGCGCGCCGACCAGGTTCATCGCCGCGGCCAGCATCACCGCCCAGCCGGGGCTGAGCACCTTGGTGGCGACCACCGTGGCGATCGAGTTGGCGGTGTCGTGGAAGCCGTTGATGAACTCGAACACCAGCGCCGCCAGGATCACGATCAGGACCAGGGTCAGCATGGGCGCGCCTCCACGCACGCGGCGGCGGCGGCCGGCGCGCGCAGGGCGCCACGGCCGCGCAGGCAGCAACTCCGCAGCGCGTCCATCAGGAGTTCTTCAGCACGATCTGGTAGACCACCACGCCGGCCTCGCGGCAGCGGTCGATGGCCTTCTCCAGGATTTCGAAGAACTCCTTGAGCAAGAACATCTGCAGGTTGTCCAGGCGCCCGGAGTAGATGTCGCGGTACAGCTCCAGCATCAGCCGGTCGGCCTCGTTCTCCAGCGAGCGCAGCTTGTCGTTGAGCGCGCTCATCCGGTCCAGGTTCATGTGGCGCAGGTCGTGGACCATCTCCACCACCACCGCCGCGGCCTGCTCCAACATCGCCGAGCGCGGCGCGAAATCGATGTGCTCCAGGTGCTGGATCGCCAGCGAATAGCGATCGGCGAACTTCTCCACCTGCTTGGGGATCTTGTACAGGGCCGAGCCCAGCGCCTCGATGTCCTCGCGCTCGATCGGGGTCATGAAGCTGTCCACCAGCGCCTGGCCGATCTTGTCGGAGGCCGCGCGCTCGCGCAGGCGCGCCAGCTTGAAGCCGTCCAGCGCCGGCTGCCGGTCGGACTCGCGCATCATCGCGTGCAGGGCCTTGGTGCTGTCGTAGGCGGCCTGCGCCGCCTCGTCGAGCAGGGTGTAGAACTGCTTGCCGGAACCGAAGATGGTCTGCAACGAAAACATGCAACGCGCTTCCCGCCGTCGCGGGAAGGACGGCACTGGGGCGGAATTATGACTGTTTGCTGACACCTGCGGGTAGTCGCGGCCCCGGGCCGGCCCCGGCGACGTCGGCGCGGCGTGGACGCGGCCCCCGCCCGGGTTTGTTACCATCGCCGCCGCGCCCTTCGCGGGCGCACCCTATGGACGACCACCCCACACCCCCTCCCCCGCGCCGCAACGGCGCCCATGTCCCCGCTTTCCTTGGCGCCAAGGAGCGCGCGCATGCTTGAACTGTTGATCGTTGCAGCCCTCATCCTGCTCAACGGTTTCTTCGCGATGTCCGAGATGTCGCTGATGACCTCGCGCAAGAGCCGGCTGAAGCAGATGGCCCAGTCCAGCACGCGCGCGGCCAAGGCCCTGGCGCTGGCCGAGAACCCCGAGCACTTCCTGTCCACCGTGCAGATCGGCATCACCGCCATCGGCATCCTGACCGGTACCTTCGGCGGCGAGGCCATGGGCGTGGCGATCGCGGCCAAGCTGCAGGCGCTGTTCCCGGCGCTGGCGGCCAACTTCACCCTGTTCGGCGACCCGCAGCCGTGGTCGGCGCTGATCGGCAAGACCCTGGCGATCGTGCTGATCACCTTCCTGACGCTGATCTTCGGCGAACTGGTACCCAAGCGCCTGGCCCTGACCCGTTCGGAGGTCATCGCCGGCGTCGTCGCCATCCCCATGGGCTGGCTGGCCAAGGCCGCCGCGCCGTTCGTCTGGGTGCTGTCGCGCTCGACCCGGCTGGTGCTGCGCCTGCTCGGCCTGGGCAAGGAGGAATCGGCCTCGGTGACCGAAGAGGAAATCCGCATGCTGGTGGCCGAGAGCCACGAGGCCGGCGTGATCGACGCGCACGAGCGCGACATGATGAACCGGGTCATGCGCCTGGGCGACCGCACCGCCGACAGCCTGATGACCCCGCGCAACCGTATCGCCTGGCTCGACGCCAACGCCGAGCCGCAGCGCAACCTGCAGGTGATGCGCGAACACGAGTTCTCGCGCTATCCGGTGTACCGCGGCAGCGACCAGGACATCGCCGGCGTGCTGGAGGTGAAATCGCTGGTCACGCGCATGGACGGCGACGCCACCCAGTTGTTCCAGAGTCTGCGCGACACCTTGTTCGTGTCCGAGTCCACCCACGCGATGAAGCTGCTGGAGATCTTCCGCGAAGAGCAGCAATCGATGGCGCTGGTGGTGGACGAGTACGGCGAGATCCAGGGCCTGGTGACGATCAGCGACCTGATGGGCGCGGTGGTCGGGCGCCTGCAGTCGGCCGACAACGCCGACGAGGACGCGCTGGTGGTGACCCGCGCCGACGGCTCGCTGCTGATCGACGGTTCGCTGGCGATCGAGGACCTGCGCGAGCTGCTGGGCGGCGCCGAGCTGCCCAGCGCCGAGGAAGGCGACTACAACACCCTGGCCGGCCTGTGCATCTACTACTTCGGCCGCATCCCGCACGCGGGCGAGTTCTTCGACTGGGCCGGCTGGCGCATCGAGATCGTGGACCTGGACGGCGCGCGCGTGGACAAGTTGCTGCTGCGCAAGCTGCAGGACGAGAACAGCGATGACATCACCGGGTGACGCACCCGGCGGCGCGCCACACGAGCGCGACCACGGCTACAGCGCCGAGGGCATCCGCACCCTGCTCGACACCTTCGTCCTCGGCGACCCGGACGAACACCTGCGGCTGCGGCTGATCCTCGCCGACCTGCAGCAGAGCGCGTTCGGCGTGTTCCTGTTCGTGGCGATCCTGCCGGCGTTCCTGCCGGTGCCGGGCCTGGCCGGCGGCATCAGCGGGCCGCTGGTGACGCTGATCGGCGTACAGATGCTGATCGGCCTGCGCAAGCCGTGGCTGCCGCGCTTCATCGGCGAGCGCGGGCCGCGCCGCCGCACCATGCAGCGCTTCGTCGGCCGCATCGCGCCGTGGCTGCGACGCCTGGACCGGCTGCTCAAGCCGCGCCTGCCGATGCTGGTCGACACCCTGCCGGCGCGCGCCTTCAGTGGGCTGCTGCTGATCGTGCTGGGGATCCTGCTGTCGCTGCCGATCCCGTTCACCAACTACGCCTTCGGCGCGATGCTGTTGCTGTTCGCGCTGGCATTGCTGGAACGGGACGGCGGGCTGATGCTGCTGTCGTGGCTGGGCAGCATCGCCGTGGCGCTGAGCCTGGGATTGGCCTCGGACCAGGTGGTCGACCTGGGCCGGGAGTGGATGCAGAAGCTGCGCTGACCGCACGCGGCAGTGGAGCGCCCGCTGCCCGCTTACTTCACCAGGTACAGTTCCGTCTCGCTGGCGAACACGTTGCGCATGTGCGACGTGCGCACGGACGCACCCTTGGCGGGGCGTTCCGCCGTCTGGACGCGCAGGCGCTCCAGGCATTTGCTCATCTGTTGCAAGGCCGCCTCCAGTCTACATTCGTGCACCGGCGCCATCGGATGCTGTGCGTTCATTGCCGATCCCCCTGTTCGCGTCAGTTGTACGGCCGTGTCCTGAGGCCGAACGCCACGCTGATGCGCGACGCGAAACGATGACATACCCGGGAAAATCAAGACATCGTGAAAGCGGCGCGCGATGTGATGCCTATCAACACAAATGTGGCGATGAGCGCCCGCGCGCGTCTGCGCATGTAGACACGCGCGCAGATGCGCGCATCAGGCGGCCGCGGCGACCTGCGTCCAGGCGTCCGACGCCAGTTGGAACGAGCGCAGGCGCGCCGCGTGATCGTGGATGTTGGCGGTCAGCAGCAACTCGTCCGGGCGGTGCCGCGCGACGAAGTCGGACAGCCCCTGTGCGACCGCGTCGACATCGCCCAGCACCGTGCAGGCCAGGGCGCGTTCCACGCCCAGCTTCTCGTGCGGCGCCCAGAAGGCCTCGATGTCGTCGATCGGCGGCGGAATCAGCCCCGGGCGGCCGCGGCGCAGGTTGACGAAGCTCTGCTGCTGGGTGGTGAACAGACGCCGCGCCTCGGCCGTGGACGCGGCGGCCACCACGTTCAGGGCCAGCACCGCGTATGGCGCCTGCAGGCGCGCCGACGCGCGGAACTCGCGGCGATACACCGCCAGCGCCTCGTCCATCGCGTCCGGGGCGAAATGCGAGGCGAAGGCGAACGGCAGGCCCATCGCCGCGGCCAGGCGCGCGCTGAACAGGCTGGAGCCGAGCAGCCACACCGGCACCTCGATGCCGGCACCCGGCACGGCGCGCACCAGTTGTCCGTCGACTGCCGGCTCGAAATAGCGCAGCAGTTCGGCGACGTCATGCGGGAACTGGTCGGCACTGTCGAAATAACGGCGCAACGCGCGTGCCGTGGCCTGGTCGGTGCCGGGTGCGCGGCCCAGGCCCAGGTCGATGCGTCCGGGAAACAGCGAGGCCAGCGTGCCGAACTGCTCGGCCACCTGCAGCGGCGCATGGTTGGGCAGCATGATGCCGCCGGCGCCGACGCGGATGCGCCTGGTGCCGCCGGCCACGTGCCCGATCAACACCGCGGTGGCGGCGCTGGCGATGCCGGGCATGTTGTGGTGCTCGGCCAACCAATAGCGGTGATAGCCCCAGCGCTCGGCGTGCTGGGCCAGATCCAGCATGTTGGCGAAAGCGGCGGTGGTGTCGCTGCCTTCGCAGACCGGGGCGAGGTCGAGGATGGAGATCGGCATCATGGTGCGACGGGTTCCTGCAGGCGATGCCGACGAGATGGGGGCGCGCGGCGTCGCTTGCAGGGGGCGCGACCGGAACGCTGATTTGCGCTGGCTGTGGCTGTGGCTGTGGGCAGGATGCTTGGCTGGCGGTCGTACCTCACCCCAACCCCTCTCCCGGCGGGAGAGGGGCTTTGGCTCTTCCCTTCTCCCCTCGGGAGAAGGTGCCCCGCAGGGGCGGATGAGGGTACGAGCGAAGCCTCGCATCGTCAGATCCACGCGGGCGCTACGCGCTCCGTACCCTCACCCCAACCCCTCTCCCGGTGGGAGAGGGGCTTTGGCTTCTCCCTTCTCCCCTCGGGAGAAGGTGCCCTGCAGGGGCGGATGAGGGTACGGGCGAAGCCTCGCATCGTCAGATCCACGCGAGCGCTACGCGCTCCGTACCCTCGCCCCAACCCATCTCCCGGTGGGAGAGGGGCTTTGGCTCTTCCTTCTCCCCTCGGGAGAAGGTGCCCCGCAGGGGCGGATGAGGGTACTGGCGAAGCCTCGCGTTGCCAGATCGGCGCGAGCGCTACGCGCTCCGTACCCTCGCCCCAACCCCTCTCCCGGTGGGAGAGGGGCTTTGGCTTCTCCCTTCTCCCGCCGGGAGAAGGTGCGCCGCAGGGGCGGATGAGGGTACGGGCGCAGCCTCGCAGCATCAGATCAATGCAAGCGCCGCTACCACGTGGATTGCACAGCGCGCTGGCTAGGCTGACACAACCTCCCTCGCCCGGTCGCCCCAATGTCGCTGATTCCTCCGCCCGCCCCTGTCCCCGCCCTGCCCTTACGCGACCGTGTGGTACTGGTCACCGGCGGCGCACAGGGCATCGGCCGCGGTGTGGTGCAGGCGGTGCTGGGCGCTGGCGGCAACGTCGTGTTCGGCGATCTCGATGCCGATGCCGGGCGTGCCTGCGTCGCCGAGCTGGACGTCGGAGAACGCCTGCTGTTCCGTCGCGTCGACGTGGCCGCCGAAGCCAGCGTGCGCCGCTTCGTCGATGCCGCGCTGGCGCGGTTCGGCCGCATCGATGGTCTTGTCAACAACGCCGGCATCGCCGATCCGCATACCGGCCCACTGGAGCAACTGTCGCTGCGCGAATGGAACCGGCGGCTCGGGGCGAGCCTGAGCGGTGCGTTCCTGTGCAGCAAACATGCCCTGCCGGCGTTGCGCGACAGCCGCGGCGGTGGCGCCATCGTCAACATCGCCTCCACCCGCGCGCAGCAGTCCGAACCGGACACCGAGGCCTACGCCGCGTCCAAGGGCGGACTGGTGGCCTTCACCCATGCGCTGGCGATCAGCGCCGGGCCGGCGGTGCGGGTCAACTGCATCAGCCCCGGCTGGATCGCCACCGACGCCTGGCGCAAGCCGAACGCGCGACGTGCGCCCAGACTGTCGCGCCAGGACCATGCGCAGCACCCGGCCGGACGGGTCGGCGAGCCGCCGGACATCGGCGCGCTGGCGGTCTATCTGCTGTCGGCGCAGGCCGGCTTCATCACCGGCCAGGAGTTCGTGGTCGACGGCGGGATGACGCGCAAGATGCAGTACGCCTGACGGCGTGGGGATTGGGGAGTCGGGATTCGGGATTGGCAAAGGCGGGTTGCTGCCAGCTAATGCACCTGGCCCGTCAGGCGAAGCAGCAGCGGCTTCAACGAATCCCCAATCCCGACTCCCCAATCCCGCGGCGATCAGCCGCCCACCAGCGGCTCCAATTGCGGATCCAGCGCCACGCGCTCATCGAAGACGAAGCAGCGGCCGTCGTAGCCTTCGCCACCCACTTCCTCGAAGTAGCCGAGGATGCCGCCGTCCAGTTGCAGCACGTTGTCCATGCCGTCGGCGCGCATCCACAGCGCCGCCTTTTCGCAGCGGATGCCGCCGGTGCAGAAGCTGACCACGGTGGCGTCGGCCAGCGCCGCGCGATGCGGGGCCAGCGCTTCCGGCAGCTCGGTGAACTTGACGATCGGCAGGGTCAGCGCGCCCGCGAAAGTGCCGTAGACCACTTCCTGCGCGTTGCGCGTGTCCAGCAGCACCACGCGCCGGCCGGCGTCGTCGTGGCCCTGGCGCAGCCAGCGCTGCAGGGTGGCCGGCGCCACCGCCGGCGCGCGCGCCGCCTCCAGCGGCGAGGCGGCGTCGCGGCGGAAGCTGATGATCTCCGGCTTGACCTTGACCTTCAGCCGCGCAAACGGCTGCTGCGCGCTGGGGCTGGTCTTGACGCGCAGATCGGCGAAGCGCGGGTCGGCGCGCAGCTGCGCGTAGAAGCCGTCGATCGCCTCTGGCGCGCCCGCGAGGAACAGGTTGATGCCCTCGCCCGCCACCAGCACCGTGCCGCGCAGGTCGACGTCCTGCGCCCAGGCATGCAATTGCGCGGCGAGCGCGTCGGGGTCGGCGATGGCGACGAAGTGGTAGGCGGCGGTGTTGGCGATCATCGGCGCATTTTAGGGCCTGCGCCACCCGACCGCTGCAGCAACACGGTCCGCGCCTCCCGCGCACGGCGCTTCGGCGAAGCGCGTCGAGGCATGCCCTCAATCGCCAGCGTCGCCGCTAGCCGCGCAGCAACAGGAACGGCAGCAGCACCAGCGAGGCGACCAGCAGCATGCCCAGCAGCGTCGCCAGCACGAACAGCGGGCGCTGCCGCAGCAGGTTGGCGAAGGTCTCCGCGCTGCCGTCGCGCAGCGCCGCGGCACGCTCGGCGCGGGCGCGTTCGCCACGCTGGGCCTGGTACTCGGCCAGCAGCGCCTTGGCCCGCGCCTGCTCGGCGTCCTCGCGCAACCAGATGCCACCGGCGGAGATGCCGAAGGTGCCGGCGCGGGTTTCGTAGTAACCGATGCCGGCGGCGTCGAGCAGCGCGCAGACCTCGGCGCGTTCGTCGTCTGGCACGTGACGCAGGTTGAGCAGCAGTTTGGCCATGCGCCGCATGATAGCCGCTGCGGCGATGCGCTACCCTTGCACGCCCTGCCCGCCGTGGACGTCCCGCATGCGCCGAATCCTGCTGCTGTTGAGCCTGTCGTTGCCGGCGTGGGTGCTGACTGGGTGCACCCCGCCGGGTCCGCCGCCCGGCGGCAGCATCGCCGCGTTCCAGGCCACCGACGAGCGCGTCGGCGACGGCGCCGAGGCCCGCCCCGGCAGCCGGGTCACCGTGCACTACACCGGCTGGCTGTACGACGAGCACGCCAAGGACAAGCGCGGCGAGAAGTTCGATGCCTCCGCCGACCACGGCCAGCCTTTCAGCTTCGTGCTCGGCGCCGGCCAGGTGATCCGCGGCTGGGACGAGGGCGTGGCCGGCATGCGCGTGGGCGGCAAGCGCCTGCTGATGCTGCCGTCGGACTACGGCTACGGCGACAGCGGCGCCGGCGGGGTGATCCCGCCGGGCGCCTCGCTGGTGTTCGAGGTCGAACTGCTCGATGTCCAGCCGCGTTGAGCCGACAGCGCCGATGCCCGCCGCCAAACACGCCGCACCGGTGCGCGGCCGTCTCGCCATCGTCGGCGGCGGCCCGGCCGGGCTGATCGCCGCCGAGACCGCACGCGCCGCCGGTGCCGAGGTCGATGTGTACGAGGCCAAGGGGTCGGTGGGACGCAAGTTCCTGATCGCCGGCAAGGGCGGCCTCAACCTGACCCACTCCGATCCGTTCGAGCGCTTCGTCGCCCGCTATCGCGAGCGCGCGACGGCGGTCGGCGAGTGGCTGGCCGACTTCGATGCCGACGCGCTGCGCGCCTGGGCGCAGGCGCAGGGCGTGGAGACCTATGTGGGCAGCTCCGGCCGGGTGTTCCCGCTGGATCGCAAGGCCGCACCGCTGCTGCGCGGCTGGGTGCGGCGGCTGAAGGACGCCGGCGTGCGCTTCTACGTGCAGCAGCGCTGGCTGGGCTGGGACACGGACGGCGCGCTGCGCTTCGCCGGTGCCGACGGCGAGCAGCGCGTGCAGGCCGATGCCTGCGTGCTGGCGCTCGGTGGGGGCAGCTGGCCGCAACTCGGCTCCGACGGCGCCTGGCAAGACACGCTGCGTGCGCGCGGCGTGGAGGTGGCGTCGCTGCAGCCGGCCAACTGCGGCTTCGACGTGGACTGGAGCGCGCATTTCCGCGAACGCCATGCGGGTGCCCCGCTGAAGCCGGTGGTCGCGAACTGGCACGATGCGCAGGGCCAGGCACAGTCGCTGCAGGGCGAGTGCGTGGTCGGCGAGCACGGCATCGAGGGCAGCCTGATCTATGCGCTGGCCGCGGATCTGCGCGATTCCATCGCCGCACACGGCCCGGCCACGCTGTGGCTGGACCTGGCACCGGGCCGCGACCTGCCGCGGCTGCAGGCCGAACTGGGCAAGCCGCGCGGCGGCCGCAGCTTCGGCGAGCACCTGCGCCGCCAGGCCGGCATCGACGGGGTCAAGGCGGCGCTGCTGTTCGAGATCCTCGGCAAGCAGGCCGGCCAGGACCCGGCGCTGGCCGCGGCCACGCTCAAGCGCCTGCCGCTGACCCTGTTGCGCCCGCGCCCGCTGGCCGAGGCGATCAGCAGCGCCGGCGGCGTGCGCCTGGAAGCGCTGGATGCGCAGCTGATGCTACGGGCGCTGCCCGGCACCTTCTGCGCCGGCGAAATGCTCGACTGGGAAGCGCCGACCGGTGGCTACCTGCTCACCGCGTGCTTCGCCAGCGGCGTGCGTGCGGGGCGCGGCGCGGTGGCCTGGCTGCAGCGTCAAGCCGCGCACTGACCTTCGGCGCACGCGGCACGCGGCGCTCAGAGCACCGCGATCTGTACCCGCGCCTGCGGATCGCGCTTGGCCACGTACATGGCCTCGTCGGCGCGCTGGGTCAGCAGCACCGGATCGAAACCGGGCCCGGCCTGCACGGCGATGCCGATGCTCGGCTGCAAGGGCAGATGCCGGCCGCTGACCACGCAGCCTTCCGCGCACGCCTCCATGATCCGCGCCGCGGCAGCCAGCACTTCGCGCCTGGCGTCGGCCAGCCCTTCCAGCAGCACCACGAACTCGTCGCCGCCCAGCCGGGCGATGCTGTCCTGCCCGCGCAGGCATCCCTGAAGCAGCCGCGCGAAGTGCACCAGCAGCGCATCGCCGACGTGGTGGCCGAAACGGTCGTTGACGCTCTTGAAGTCGTTCAGATCCAGGAACATCACCGCCACCTGGCCCTGGCCGCGGCGCTCGTTCATGCGCCGCCGCAGGGTCTGGTTCCAGGCCATGCGGTTCGGCAGCCCGGTCAGTTCGTCGCGCAGCGCGCGTTCTTCCAGCAGCCGCGCCAACCGGGTCTGCCCGGTGATGTCGCTGATCATCAGATGCAGGCCGATCCGCTGCGGCGCCAGCGCCACGTCCGGAATCAGGCTGAAGTGCATGATCCGCAATGCATCGGTGGCATCGCACAGCTCGGCGTCGAACTGCGCCGGCACGCCCTGCAGCGCCGCCGCCAGGTGGGGTTGCAGCAGGGCCAGTTGCTGCGGATCCAGCACCTCGTGCAGGCGGCGGCCGACGATGCGCTCCGGCGCCAGCGCGAACCACTCCGCATAAGGCCGATTGACGAACTGGTAGCGCAGGTCGCGGTCGAGATAGGCGATCAGCGCCGGCGCGTTGTCGGCGATGGTGCGCAGCTGCGCCTCGTTGTCGCGCAGGCGATGCTCGGCCAGGTGCTGCTCGGTGATGTCCTGGATGTGGGTGACGAAATGCAACGGGCGCCGCTGTTCGTCGCGGACCAGCGACACCGACAGACGCGCACGCACGGTATGGCCGTCGCGATGGCGGTAGCGCTTTTCGCTGCGGTAGTCGCTGCGGCGGCCGGCGATCAACGCGGCCACCTGTTCCATGTCCTCGGCCAGGTCCTCGGGATGGGTCAAATCCTGGAAACGCAGTTCCAGCAACTCCGCGCGGCTGTAGCCGAGCATCGTGCACAAGGCGTCGTTGACGTCCAGCCAGTGCCCTTCCAGCGACACCAGCGCCATGCCGTGCGCGGCCGCCGAGAAGGCGCCGGAGAAACGCTGCCCGGCCAGCAGCGCTGCATGCGACGCCGCGCGTTCGACGCTGACGTCGCGCATCACGCACACCGCGCCCAGGCTGCGTCCATTGCGGCCTTCCAGCCGTTCCGCATTGCACAGCACGCTACGCGGCGGTTGTCCCTTGGCGGCGATCACCATTTCCGCATCGCGCACCGATTCGCCGCGCCAGGCACGGACCAGCGGCACCTCGTCACTGGTCAGCAGCCGCTGGCCGCTGGCGTCGAACAGGTCGAAGTACTCCGCCCACTGTTCGGGCGGCAAGGCACGCGGATCGGCGCCGTGCCACTGGCGTGCCACCTGGTTGAACTCGCCCAGCGTGCCGTCGGCCTGGCACGACACCACGCCGTCGGGCATGGTTTCCAGCAGCATGCTCAGAGTCTTGGCCTGGTCGTGGGCGATGCGCGCGTCGCGGCGCGCCTCCAGATGCGCGGTGACCTGCCTGGCCAGCCGCTGCAGGCCCTCGCGCTGGCGCGCGTCCAGTTGCCGCGGACGGATGTCGACCACGCACAGCGTGCCGTAGCTATGGCCCTGGTCGCCGAGCAACGGCATGCCGGCGTAGAAACGCAGATGCGGCGCACCGCACACCAGCGGGTTGCCAGCGAAGCGCGGGTCCAACGTGGTGTCCGGCACCTCCAGCAACTGCGGCGACAACAAGGCGTGTGCGCAAAAGGCCAGTTCGCGGGGGTAATCGGTGGTGCCGGCAGGCAGGCCGCAACTGGCCTTGAGCCATTGCCGGCGCTCGTCGATCAGCGAAATCAGCGCGATCGGCGCCTCGCACAACTGGCTCGTCAGCCAGATCAGGTCGTCGAACGCCGGTTCCGGTGCGGTGTCCAGCATCCCCAGCTCGGCCAGCGCGCGCAGGCGCTCGGCTTCGTCGACGGGCAGCGGCACGGGAACGACGTCGGGGACCGAGGGCTGATTCATGCGCGGCACGCTGGGAAGGAACCGGCACGATAACGGGCGGCGGCAGCGATGGCGAGCCTGCGCGACCGATGCGGCAATGCAAAAAAGCGAACGCCCCGCCCTGCTGCCGTCACAACGCACCGGTTGTGGGATGCCTACCTCACGGCGCCGCCGGCGCGGCGCGCTTCTCCATGAACACGCAATCGAGGACGATCCCGCTGGGATGCGGGTAGCTTCCCTCGCGCAGCACGGCATAACCCTGCGCACGGTAGAACGCCACCGCATTCAGCGCCGCGGCGAGATGGATGCGCGGACACGGCGCCAGGCGCTGCTCCAGCGCCTGCAGCAGGCGCCGGCCGAGGCCGCTGCCACGCAGCGCCGGGTCCACGAACAGTCCGTCGATTTCTGCGCCGGCCAGGTCGACCACACCGAACCCGAGCACGCGGCCATCGGCATCCTCGGCGACGATCGCAGCGCCCGCGGCAACCAGCTCGCAGTAGGACGCCGGGGCTGGCGCCGCCGACCAGCGCGCGATCACCTCCGGCGCATAGTGGCTGCTGCACACCTCGCGTACGCAACGGGTGCGCAACGCCCACAGCGTCGGGATGTCCTCGGGCACCCCGCGCCGCAACCGTATCGGCGGCGGCACCGCGCTCATTGCGACTTGCTGTCGCGCAGGCGGCGGATGCGGTCCGGCGGCTGGAACGAATCGCTGCGCGCGTCGCCCCAGTAATCGTGAAAGACCGCATGGTCGGGCACGGTGCGCAGCAGTTCGCCCGGCTCCAGGTAGCGGTACAGCGAGGCCAGCGAGCGGATCTCCACCTGCGAGATGCGGCGCAGAATGTGCTCCGGCCCCAGTTGCGACGGATGCGTCAGCCCCGCGGCGCTGAGCAGTTCGCGCAACGCCTTGAGCGTATTGGCGTGGTAGTGCGCGACCCGGGTGGCCTTGTCGGTGGGATCCAGATGCTGCCAGCGGCGCCGGTCCTGGGTGGCGATGCCGGTCGGGCAGCGGTCGCTGTGGCAGCTCAGCGACTGGATGCAGCCCAGCGCGAACATGAAGCCGCGCCCGGCGTTGCACCAGTCCGCGCCCAACGCCAGGGTGCGCGCGATGTCGAAGGCACTGGTGATCTTGCCGGCGGCGCCGATCTTGATGCGCTCGCGGATGTCCAACCCGACCAGGGTGTTGTGCACCAGCAGCAGGGCCTCGTGCATCGGCACGCCGACGTGGTCGATGAATTCGGCCGGCGCCGCGCCGGTACCACCCTCGGCGCCGTCGACGACGATGAAATCCGGGTACAGGCCGCTTTCCTGCATCGCCTTGGCGATGGCGAACCACTCCCAGGGGTGACCGATCGCCAGCTTGAAGCCAGTGGGTTTGCCGCCGGACAGCTCGCGCAGCCGGGCCACGAACTGCAGCAGTTCCAGCGGCGTGGTGAACGCCGAATGCCGCGATGGCGAGACGCAGTCCTGGCCCATGGCGACGCCGCGGGTGGCGGCGATCTCGGCACTGACCTTGGCCGCTGGCAGCACGCCGCCGTGGCCCGGCTTGGCGCCTTGCGAGAGCTTGACCTCGATCATCTTGACCTGCTCCAGCGTCGCGTTGGCGACGAAGCGCTGCGGGTCGAAGCGCCCCTGCTCGTCGCGACAGCCGAAGTACCCCGAACCGATCTCCCACACCAGGTCGCCGCCGCACTCGCGGTGGTAGGGCGAGATCGAGCCCTCGCCGGTGTCGTGGTAGAAGCCGCCCTGGCGCGCGCCGGCGTTGAGCGCGCGGATGGCGTTGGCCGACAGCGCACCGAAGCTCATCGCCGAGATGTTGAACACGCTGGCCGCGTACGGCTGCGCGCAGTCGGCGCCGATGGTGACGCGGAAGTCGTGGTCGGCGATCTCGCTGGTGGCCAGCGAATGGTTGATCCATTCGTAGTCCGGCGCGTAGGTGCTGCGCTGGGTGCCGAACGGCACCACATCCATCACGTTCTTGGCGCGCTGGTAGACCAGGGCGCGCTGCTGCCGCGAGAACGGCGCCTCCTCGATGTCGCTCTGCAGGAAGTACTGGCGCATCTCCGGGCCGACCGATTCCAGGCCGTAGCGGAAATGCGCCAGGATCGGATAGTTGCGGCGCAGGGTGCTGCGGGTCTGCAGCAGGTCCACGGTGCCCAGCACCGCCAGCACGGCGAAGGCCGCCACGCCCCAGCCCCACAGCGGCCAGATCGCGCACAGGGCGATGGACAGCGCCAGCAGCACGCAGCTGGCGATATAGGCTAGGTAGCGGTGCATCGCGGTCCTCGCAGGCGTCGGAAGCCGGCGAGTGTAGAGGGTGTCGCGGTCATGGCGTTGCAAGCGCCGTCGGGGCCGCTTGGCGCAGGTACAGCCAGCGCATGCCAACCCGCCGGCAACGCCGGACGGCGCGCGCCCCCGGGAACTGCGCTACAGCCGGTCGTCCACCGCCGCGCGCGGCCACACCGACTTGACGTCGTAGACCACCAGGTCGGGCGTGCCGAGGGCACGGATCTGCGCCGCATCCAGGTCGCGATAGGCCGCGTGCGCCACCGCCAGCACCACCGCGTCGTAGCGGCCGGGCACCGGCTCCGGCAGCAGGTCCACGCCATGCGCCCGCGCCGCCTGCGGGTCGGCCCATGGATCGCAGGCGTCGACGCGGGCGCCGGCCGCGGCCAGCGCCTGCACCAGCTCCAGCGCGCGGCTGTTGCGCAGGTCCGGGCAGTTTTCCTTGAAGGTGACGCCGAGCACCAGCACGGACGCATCGGCCATCGCCACGCCCTTGCCGGCCAGCAGCGCCTGCACCCGCGTGGCGACGTGCGCACCGACCCGGTTGTTGACCTGGCGCGCGGTATGGATCAGGTCCGGGTGGTAGCCCACGCTCTCGGACTTGTGCAGCAGGTAGTACGGGTCCACGCCGATGCAGTGGCCACCGACCAGGCCCGGCCGGAACGGCAGGAAGTTCCACTTGGTGCCGGCCGCGTCCAGCACGTCCTGGGTGTCGATGCCGAGCCGGTCGAAGATGAGGGCGAGTTCGTTGACCAGGGCGATGTTGACGTCGCGCTGGATGTTCTCCACCACCTTGGCCGCCTCGGCCACGCGGATCGACGGCGCGCGCCAGGTGCCGGCGGCGATGATGCCGGCATACAGCGCGTCCACCGCATCGGCGGCGGCCGGGTTGGAGCCGGAGGTGATCTTGCGGATATCGGCCAGACGCCGCTGGCGGTCGCCGGGATTGACCCGCTCCGGGCTGTAGCCGCAATGGAAGTCGACGTCGCAGCGCAATCCCGAGCCCTGCTCCAGCAGTGGCACGCACACCTCTTCGGTGGTGCCCGGATAGACGGTGGACTCGTAGATCACCAGGTCGCCGCGCTTGAGCACGCCGGCCAGCAGCTCGCTGGCCTGCCGCAGCGGCTTCAAATCGGGCTGCTCGTGCGCATCGATCGGGGTCGGCACGGTCACGATGTAGACGTTGCGGTCGCGCAGCGCCGCCGCGTCGTCGCTGTAGCGCAGGTGTACGCCGGCGCGCAGTTCCTCGGCCTCCAGTTCCAGGGTCTGGTCGTGCCCGTCGCGCAGTTGCGCCACGCGCTGCGCATCGATGTCGTAGCCGAGCGTATCGTGGCGGGCGCCGAACGCCACCGCCAGCGGCAGGCCCACATAACCGAGGCCGATCACGGCGATGCGCGGCGGCGCGGAATCGAGCACGGGAGCAACGGGCATGCCAGTCCTTTGCGGGCACCGGCGGCGGCGGCCGTCGGCGCGTGAGGGGGAAACGGGATGCCCGCGGACGCGGGCGCCATCCATGGTAAGCCGCTCGAGCGGCGCGGACCAAGTCGATCCGCGGAACGCCGGGGTTGCGCCTGCGTGCCGCGCCTTCACATGCCGCGGGCCGCCTTCACAACGCCGTGTGTGAAAGTCGCCGCCCGAGATCACGCTTTGTCGCCGCGCAAGCGCGCGTCTTGTCATGCACACCACATGAGCACCACCTCACCTTTACGCGGCACGGCCTAGGGTGATGGAGCGGTTGCTGCCAGGGGGGCACCATCCGCCTCCCTCTTCCCTCTTACTCAAGGAGAACTCGCGTGAGTCACGCTCCGAGCCTGCTCGTGGATGTCGAAGCCGAATTGGCGCATTGGAAAGCGCTGCACGCGGCGGGCAAATTGGGGTCGCAGTCGTTCAGCGAGCATGCGCGCCTGATCAAGATGGCCTGCGACGTGTTCCTGCAGTTGCCGCGCGAATCCAACGACGTGCGGCTGCAGCGCCTGCGTCAGCGCTACGACGCCGAGCACCCCTGGCCGCGCATCGCCTGGAGCGATGCCGAAACCCTGGTCGTCGCCTGCTGGGCACGTCTCGATGGATCCGAGCAGCGCGACCGCAGTCCCGATCCGGCGCATACCCCCGCCTGATCCACGAGGTCCGCCATGTCACCGCCCGCCAACCGCGACAACGCCCACGATTCCCAGCAACGCAGCCACACACCGGACAAGATCCACAACGACGACGCACTGTGGAAAGATCGCGACCAACCCGATAGCGACCCCAAGCGCGACCACGCCGATCCCGAACACGACTATCCGCGACCGGACGGCAGCGAGTAAGGACGCCACGACTCCCGCTGCGGCACACCACGGTCGCCGCAGCGGCACCCCTCCCCAACCGCACCGAACGCCGACGATCAGCGCAGGCTCGACCCGCGCACGATGCAGCGGCCACTGAGCACCACCTTGCGGGTCGGCTGCGTCGGCGCGTTCATCCGCTCCAGCAGCAGCGACATCGCGGTGCGGCCCATCTCCTCCACCGGCTGTTCGATCACGGTGATGCCGGGTTCGACCAGATCGGTCCAGCTCTCGTTGTCGAAGCCGGCCAGCGCCAGGTCCTGCGGAACGCGCAGGCCGGCCGCACGCGCGGCCTTCAGCGCGCCCATCAGCAGCAGGCTGTTGCTGGCCACCAGCGCGTCCGGTCGCGGCGTCTGCGCCAGCCAGGCCTGGACCTCGGCGATCGCCGCCTCCGCACTCGGCGCCACCTCGCGGTAGTCCGGCGTCAGCCCGTGCCCGCGCATCGCCTCCAGATAGCCGTCGCGGCGCTCGGCGGCAGTGCTGCTGGTCTTGCCGAACAGGCCGCCGATGCGGCGCACGCCTTGGCCGACCAGGTGATCGACCAGCGCCGCCATCGCCGCGGCGTTGTCCAGCACCACGCTGTCGTGCGTACCGCTCTTGCCGGCACGGTCCAGCAGCACCACCGGATGGTCGAAGGTCAACTTGCCCAGTTGGCTCTGGGTGGTGCGGGTGGGGGCGAAGATCAGCCCGCTGACCCGCTCTTCCTGCATCAGCTGCAGATACAGCGCCTCGCGCTGCGGATCCTCGTCGGTATTGCACAGGATCACGCGCATGCCGGCGCGGTAGGCCACGTCCTCGACTGCGCGAATGGCCGCGGTGAAGAACGGGTTGCGGATGTCGGCGACGATCAGGCCGACCACCCCGGAGTGCTGCGAGCGTAGCCGCCGCGCCATCAGGTTGGGACGGTAGCCGGTCTCGCGCACCGCCGCTTCCACCCGTGCCCGCACCTCCTCGCTGACCGGGCCGTGGCCCAGTGCCCGCGACACGGTCGAGGTGGATACGCCGGCGACGCGCGCCACGTCGTGGATGCTGACGCTCACTGGCAACGTTCCCGCTTCTTTTCCATGTCGACCCCCTGTCGTGTGGCGCTACCGGATAGTAGCACCAGGCTTTTCCGAAAGAATTGTGCACTGCACATTGACGATTGACTGGGAACGTTCCCACACTGCGCCACTCGCCGCCCACCCTCAAGGATTCCGCGTGTCCCAGACGCCCGCCTCTCTCCTGGTTTCCAGCGACCTGGTCCGGGTCGATGTCCAGGCCCGCGACAAGGCCGACGCAATCGCCCAGGCGGCGCAGTTGCTGGTCGCCGCCGGCTGCGTGCCGCCGGCCTACGAGGCCAGCATGCTGCGCCGCGAAGCGCTGGCCAACACCTTCCTGGGGCATGGCGTGGCGATCCCGCACTGCACCGGCGAGGACCGCCACCTGGTGCGCCGCGACGGCATCGCGGTGCTGCAGCTGCGCGACGGCGTGGAGTGGAACCCGGGCCAGACCACGCACCTGGTGGTCGCCATCGCCGCCCAGTCCGACACCCACATCACCGTGCTGCGGCGCCTGACCCGGCTGATCCAGGATCCGCCCAAGCTGGAGGCGCTGTTCGCCAGCGACGACCCGCAGGCGATCGTCGCCGCCCTGAGCGAGGACGCGGCCGCCGCCGCGCCCACCACCCCGGCCAGCGACCTGGCCGAGCGCTTCGACTGGACCGTGCGCTACCCCACCGGACTGCACGCGCGCCCGGCCACGCGCTGGGTGGAAACCGCACGCGGCTTCGCCGCGCGCATCCAGGTGCGCGCCGGCGACCAGGTCGGCGACGCCAAGAACCTTGTGTCGCTGCTGCAACTGGGCCTGCACGCCGGCGACACCGTGACCATTTCGGCCGAAGGCCAGGACGCCGCCGCGGCGCTGGCACGGCTGCGCAGCGTGATCGACGGCCTGACCGCACAGGAGCAGGCCGACGCCGACGCTGCCGCGCAACGTCGCGCCGCGCCGGTCGCCGGCTGGACCCCGCCGCAGGCGCAGCCGGCCATCGTCGGCATCGGCGCCAGCCCTGGCCTGGCCATCGGCGTGGTGCACAAGCTTGCCGGCCACGACGTCGCGGTGGCGGACACACCCGTGCCACTGAGCGACGGCGGCGCCCTGCTGCACGACGCCCTCCAGCGCACCCGCACGCAACTGCAGGCCATCGAAGAGGACACCCGGCGCCGGCTCGGCGCGGGCGATGCGGCGATCTTCCGTGCCCAGGCCGAACTGCTCAACGACACCGACCTGATCACCCTGGCCTGCCAGTTGATGGTCGAGGGCCACGGCGTCGCCTGGTCCTGGCAGCAGTCGGTGGAGCGCCTGGCCAACAAGCTTTCGGCGCTGGGCAACGCGGTGCTGGCCGGGCGCGCCAGCGACCTGCGCGACGTCGGCCGCCGGGTGCTGGCGCAACTGGATCCGGGCCTGGCCGGCGGCAGCCTGGAGCAGTTGCCGGCCGCGCCGTGCATCCTGCTCGCCCACGACCTGTCGCCGTCGGACACCGCCAACCTCGACACCAGCCGCGTGCTCGGCCTGGCCACCGCGGTGGGCGGGCCGACCTCGCACACCGCGATCCTCTCGCGCACCCTCGGCCTGCCGGCGCTGGTCGCCGGCGGCGCCGACCTGCTGGACCTGGAGGACGGCGCCACCGTCATCGTCGACGGCAGCAGCGGCCGCCTGTACCTGGCGCCGTCGGAGGCCGACCTGGCCTCGGCCCGCGCCTACATCGAGGAACAGCAGCAACTGCGTGCGCGCGAAGCCGAACAGCGCAACCAGCCGGCGCAGACCGAGGACGGCCATCGCCTGGAGATCGGCGCCAACGTCAACCTGCCCGAGCAGGTCGCCGCCGCACTGGCGCAGGGTGCCGAGAGCGTGGGCCTGATGCGCACCGAATTCCTGTTCCTGGAGCGCGGCAGCACGCCCAGCGAGGACGAGCAGTACGCCACCTACACCGCGATGGCGCAGGCGCTGGACGGCCGCGCGCTGATCGTGCGCGCGCTGGACATCGGCGGCGACAAGCAGGTCGCGCACCTGAACCTGCCGCGCGAGGACAACCCGTTCCTGGGCGTGCGCGGCGCGCGCCTGCTGCTGCGCCGCGCCGACCTGCTGCAACCGCAACTGCGTGCGCTGTACCGCGCGGCCAAGGACGGCGCGCGCCTGGCGATCATGTTCCCGATGATCACCTCGGCGGCGGAACTGCTGACGCTGCGCGCCGAGTGCGAGCGCCTGCGCGCGGAACTGCAGGCGCCGGAGGTGCCGCTGGGCATCATGATCGAAGTGCCGGCCGCGGCGATCCAGGCCGATGCGCTGGCGAAACACGCGGATTTCTTCTCGATCGGCACCAACGACCTGACCCAGTACACCCTGGCCATCGACCGGCAGAACCCGGACCTGGCCGCCGAGGCCGACAGCCTGCACCCGGCGGTGCTGCGCCTGATCCGCACCACCGTCGAGGGCGCGGCGCGCCACAGGCGCTGGGTCGGCGTGTGCGGCGGCCTGGCCGGCGATGCGTTCGGCGCGGCCCTGCTGGCCGGACTGGGCGTGCACGAGCTGTCGATGACCCCCAACGACATCCCCGCGGTGAAGGCGCGCCTGCGCGGTAGCCGCCTGGACGCGTTGCAGGCGCTGGCGCAGCGCGCGCTGGACTGCGAAAGCGCGGCCGAGGTGCGGGCGCTCGACGGCGGAGCCGGCGCATGAGCGTCGATGCCGTCACCGTCACCCTGAACCCGGCGATCGACCTGACCGTGGCGATCGACCGGCTGCAACCGGGCCAGGTGCATCGCGCGCGCAGCGCCCACGCCATCGCCGGCGGCAAGGGCATCAACGTCGCCGCCTGCCTGGCCGATGCCGGCCTGCGCTGCGCCGCGCTCGGCGTGCTCGGCGCCGGCAATGCGCCGGTGTTCGAGGCGCTGTTCGCCGAACGCGGCATCGACGACCGCTGCCTGCGCGTGCCCGGCGACACCCGCAGCAATCTCAAGCTGGTCGCCGCCGACAGCGGCGCCACCACCGACATCAACCTGCCCGGCCTGGCGCTGGACCAGGCCCACCTCGACACCGTCGGCGCGCGCCTGGCCGAGCTGTTGCGTCCCGGCCTGCCGGTGGTGCTCAGCGGCAGCCTGCCGGCGGGCCTGGCCGAGGACACCTGGCGGCAGCTGCAGGCGCAGGCCGCCGCCGCCGGCGCGCGGGTGCTGCTGGACACCAGCGGTGCGCCGCTGCACGCCGCCCTGGATGCGCCGCGCGCGCAACTGCCGTTCGCGATCAAGCCCAACCGCCACGAGCTGGAGGAATGGGCCGGCGCGCCGCTGGCGAGCACGGCCGAGCTGCTCGGCGCCGCGCGCGCGCTGCGGGCGCGCGGCATCGGCCTGGTCGTGGTGTCGCTGGGGAGCGAAGGCGCGCTGTTCGTGCGCGGCGAGCAGGCGCTGCTGGCGCAGCCGCCGCAGCTGACTGGCGGCAGCAGCGTCGGCGCCGGCGACGCGATGGTCGCCGGCCTGGTCGCGGCCTTGCGCGCCGACGCCGACCTGGCCACCTGCGCGCGCCAGGCCACCGCCTTCGCCGTGGCCACCCTGGGCAGCGGCGTCGCCCGCCGCCTGCCGCGCGAGCACCTGGCCGAGCTGGCCGCCGCGGTCCGCGTGGAGACCCTGGCATGACTTCCGCCGCGTCGCTGCCATGCGCCGCGCCCTCTTGCGCTCATCGGGAGCCCGCATGAATCCGATCCTCGTGGTGATCGCCGCCGGCGATCGCAGTACCGAAGCCGTCCTCGCCGCCGAAGCGCTGCGCCATGCCGCCACGCTGCGGGGCGCGACGCTGCAGGCCGAGGTGCGCACGCCACAGGGCGTGATCGCGCCGCTGGACCTGGCCGCCGCTTCCGCCGCCGCGCCGCTGCTGCTGGTCGGCGACGGCGACGCCGATGCCGCTCGCTTCGCCGGGCGCGGCGTGCAGCGCAGCAGCCTGGACGCGGTGCTGGCCGATGCCGGCGCGGTGCTGGCGCCGCTGCTGACCGCGGCCACCGACACCGCCGGCCCGGCCGCTGCCGGCGGCACCGAGGGCGCCGGCAAGCGCATTGTCGCCATCACTTCCTGCCCCACCGGCATCGCCCACACCTTCATGGCCGCCGAGGGCCTGCAGCAGGCGGCCAAGGCGCTGGGCCACCAGATCCGGGTGGAGACCCAGGGCTCGGTGGGCGCGCAGGACGCGCTCAGCGCCGAGGAGATCGCCGCCGCCGACCTGGTGCTGATCGCCGCCGACCGCGAGGTCGACCTGGGCCGCTTCGGCGGCAAGCGCCTGTTCAAGAGCGGCACCAAGCCGGCGATCAACGACGGCCCGGCGCTGATCCGCAAGGCCCTGGCCGAGGCCAGCGTGCACGCGGCCGGCAGCGGCGGCAACGCCCCGGCCAAGGCCCAGGGCGGCCGCTCCGCCGGCCCGTACAAGCACCTGATGACCGGCGTGTCGTTCATGCTGCCCTTCGTCACCGCCGGCGGCCTGCTGATCGCGCTGGCGTTCGCGCTCGGCGGCATCTACGCCTTCGACGACGCGCACAAGGGCACGCTGGCCTGGTCGCTGTTCCAGATCGGCGCCAAGGCCGGCTTCACCCTGATGGTGCCCGCCCTGGCCGGCTACATCGCCTACTCCATCGCCGACCGCCCCGGCATCGCCCCGGGCATGATCGGCGGCATGGTCGCGGCCAACCTCGGCGCCGGCTTCATCGGCGGCATCCTCGCCGGCTTCATCGCCGGCTACGGCGTGGCCGCGCTGAACCGGGCGATCAAGCTGCCGCGCACCCTGGAAGGCCTGAAGCCGGTGCTGATCCTGCCGGTGCTGGGCACCCTGCTGGTCGGCCTGGCCATGCTCTACGTGGTCGGTCAGCCGGTGGCCGAACTGCTGGCCTGGCTCACCGAATGGCTGCGCGGCATGCAGGGCAGCAGCGCGGTGCTGCTGGGCCTGCTGCTGGGCGCGATGATGGCCTTCGACATGGGCGGGCCGGTCAACAAGGCCGCCTACGCCTTCTCCACCGGCCTGATCGCGAGTCAGGTGTACACGCCGATGGCCGCGGCGATGGTCGCCGGCATGACCCCGCCGCTGGGCATCGCCCTGGCCACCTGGGTGTTCCGCAGCCGCTTCACCCAGGACGAGCGCGGCAGCAGCGCCGCCACCGGCGTGCTCGGCCTGGCCTTCGTCACCGAGGGCGCGATCCCGTACGCCGCGCGCGACCCGCTGCGCACCATCCCCGCGCTGATGCTCGGCTCGGCGCTGGCCGGCGCCATCTCGATGGCCGCCGGCGCCGAGCTGAAGGTGCCGCACGGCGGCGTGTTCGTGCTGCCGATCCCCAACGCGGTCAGCCACCTGGGCATGTACCTGGTGGCACTGCTCGCCGGCACCGTGGTCACCGCGGTGGCGCTGCGGGTGCTGAAGAAGCCGGTCGTCGCCTAGCCCTGTCCATGCGCCGGCGCGTCGCCATGCGATGCCCCTCCCCCCGTCGCCGCTGGCGGCGCGCCGGCCTTTCCCTGCTGAGGAGTTCCGCCATGTCCCGTCCCCTCGTCTCGTCCCTGCCGCTGGCCACCCTGGCGCTGGCGCTCGCCGCACCACTGGCCCACGCCCAGGACGCCAGCGACGCATTCAAGCTCAAGCTCGCCTACACCGGCGAAGGCGCCATGTCGCTGGACGGCGGCAAGCACGAGGGCAGCGCCTACGCCGGGCAGCTGATGTTCGGCACCGATGTGGACCTGCAACGGCTGATGGGCTGGAACGGTGCCACGCTGAAGGTCTACGGCATCAATCGCCACGGCACCAACCTGGCCAACGGCAACATCGGCAACAGCACCTCGGTGCAGGAAATCTACGGCGGCCAGGGCACCCGCCTGGCCAATTTCACCATCGACCAGAAGCTGTTCAACGACCGCCTGGAACTGGAGGCCGGCCGCAGCGTGGCCAACATCCACTTCCTGGGGTCGGAACTGTGCGGCTACTTCCAGGGCAACTCGGCCTGCGGCAACCCGACCTTCGTGTTCCGCACCAGCAACTTCACCTACTGGCCGGTGTCCAGCTGGGCCGCGCATGCCAAGGCCTGGGTGACCCCGAACGTCTACGTCCACGTCGGCGCCTACGAGGTCAACCCGATCCAGGCCGAGCGCGGCCAGCACGGCCTCAACTGGAGCACCAACGACCGCACCGGGGTAATCGTGCCGTACGCGATCGGCTACAGCACCCAGGCCAGCGGCGCGCGCCTGCCGGCGATGTACGAGCTCGGCGGCTGGCAGGACAACTCCGACTACCGCGATCCGCTCAACGACCGCAACGGCAACCCGGCGCGGCTGAGCGGGCTGGACTATGCCACCCGCAACGGCCGCTCCGGCGCGTTCTTCCGCTTCGAGCAGCAGGTCACCCGCCCCGACCCGGACAGCAACCGCGGCCTGGTCCTGTTCGGCTCGGCGCTCAAGGGCACCTCCGGGCAGTTGATCGAAGACCATTTCCTGGAGCTGGGCCTGGTCCAGCGCGGCACCTTCGCCAGCCGCCCGCAGGACAACATCGCCTTCGTCGTCACCCAGCAGCACTACAGCGACGACGCCCTGGAAGACCTGCGCCTGGCCCGCGCCGCGGCCGGCGGCAGCGGCACCCCGCACCGCTCCCAGACCATGATGGAGCTGAGTTACGGCATCCAGGTCACCCCGCAACTGCGCATCGCCCAGAACCTGCACTACATCGTGCATCCGGACCAGTTCAACGAACCGGCGCGCACCCGCGATCTGCCCAATGCCCTGGTGGCCGGGTTGCGGCTGGATTGGGCGCTCTGAGGGGCCGGGATTCGGGAGTCGGGATTGGGGATTCGCAAAGGCGGCCGATCGCAGCCTGAAGGGTTGCGTGCAGGCGTGGCGCTGACGGCATGGTGCAGACCGATCCCGCCTGTGCATGATGCCGACATGATCCTCGCTCGATAGCCGCACGTTGAACGCACGAGGCCCCGGCATGCCGGGGCCTCGTGCGTTTTCTTCCCTTCGATTCCGATCGCAAGTGGCGCTGCGCCGATCCGTCGGCGCCTGCGGGAGCGAAACGTGGCCGGCGAATCGAGATCCGTTCGATTCCGTGCGAGCCGTCTCCCTGGCGCGGGAGCGGTGACGTTGCCGACCCGTTCATGATGCCGCGGCCCCGCAGGCGTGAGGATCGGCGGATGCCGCGGCCGGCTATAGGATTTTTCCTACCCGGCGGGTCAGGACCGGCGAGCGCGCAGCGATGTCATGGATGACAATGGTCATCACCGCATCGCAGAATCTGGATGCAGACTCCATCGAAGCTACATCCACGTATGTGAACGTAGCGACTTCGCCGCCGCCGATTACGACGGTTTTCCCACATCCCCGTTGCAAGCATTTCGCATCATGCGCATCCTGGTCGCCGAAGACGATACGTCCATTGCCGTTGCATTACGCGACTCGCTCGCCGAGTGCGGCCACGTGGTGGACCATGTCAGCGACGGTGCCGCCGCCGAGCGCGCGCTCGGCAGCGAAAGCTATCAACTGCTGGTGCTGGACCTGGGCCTGCCGCGCCGCGACGGGTTACAGGTACTGCAGCGCCTGCGCGCGCGCCGCGACGAGATCCCGGTGCTGGTGGTGACGGCGCGCGATGCCGTGGAAGACCGCATCCACGCGCTCGACCAGGGCGCCGACGACTACCTGATCAAGCCCTTCGAACTGTCCGAGTTCCTCGCCCGCACCCGCGCGCTCCTGCGTCGCAGCAGCAGCGGCGGCGTGCCGGAACTGGTGCTGGGGCAACTGCGCATCAACCTGGCCGGGCGCCGGGTGTGGCTGCAGGACCAGCCGCTGGACCTGACCGCGCGCGAGTTCGCGCTGCTGGAGACCCTCCTGCTGCGCAGCGGGCGCGTGGTCAGCCGCAGCCAGCTGACCGAAGCGCTGTGCGACTGGCAGCACGAAATCACCGACAACGGCCTGGACATCTCCATGCACCGCCTGCGGCGCAAGCTGCACGGCGCCGGCGTCGGCATCCGCACCATCCGCGGCCTGGGCTATCTGCTGGAGGAGTCGCGCGCCGCCTCGCCGGCCGCCGACCACGCACAGCTGCCGCAGTGAGCGCGACCGCGGCCGCGCAGTCGCCGGCATACCGCCACCCCAGCCTGCGCCAGCGACTGCTGGCGTTCCTGCTGATTCCGACCGCGCTGCTGATGCTGGCGATCTCGGCGCTGTTCTACCTGCTGATGCTCAAGTACACCAATCATGTCCACGACATGGACCTGAAGGAGGACACGCAGGGCCTGGCCAATGCGGTCAACGACCCCGGCGAGCGCATGCCGCTGACCCTGCAGGCGCGGCAACTGCTGGAGTACAGCAGTGACGGCCGGGTGTTCTTCAAGCTGGACAGCCGCCGCCACGGAGTGATCAGCGGCAGCACCCAGCCGATTCCGGCGCATCCGGATCCGGCCGAAGTCGGCCGGGTGATGCTGTACGACGACCGCATGGACAACGGCGTGCCGGTGCGTGTGGCCAGCCTGTTGCTGCCCTCGGCGCTGGAGCCGGGCGACTGGCTCACCGTGTCGGTGGCCGAGACCCTGGACGACCGTCACCGCCGCGCCCGCGAAATCCTGGTGCTGATGCTGCCGACCGAACTGCTGCTCACCTGCTCGCTGCTGGTGCTGGTCTGGCACGGCGTGCGCGTGGGCCTGCGCATGCTGGAGCCGGCGGTGCGGCGGCTCGACGACAGCCAGCGCGACCTCAGCCCGGTGTCCGGTCCCGACATCCCGGTGGAGATCGTGCCGCTGACCCAGGCCATCGACGGCCTGCTCGGCCGCCTCAAGCACATGATGGCGCTGCAGGAGCGCTTTCTCGCCGATGCCGCGCACCAACTGCGCACGCCGCTGGCCGGGCTGAGCATGCACGTACAGCGCGCCCAGGCCAGCCAGCGTCCGGAAGACACCGCGCAGGCGCTGCAGCACATCCGCCAGCTGACCGACCGCGCCACCCGCACCTCCACCCAGTTGCTGGCGCTGACCCGCACCCAGGCGCCGCGCGAGAGCATCCGCCCGCTGCTGCCGCTGGACCTGGCGCAATGGCTGCCGCAGGCGCTGGCCGAGCGCATCCCGGACGCCCTGCACGCCGGCGTGGACCTGGGCTACGACGGCGGCGACGACGACGCGGCTGCGGCCTGGGTCGCCGCCGACGCCTATGCGCTGCGCGAGCTGCTCGACAACCTGCTGGACAACGCGTTCCGCCATGCCGCCGGCCGCGTGGTCACGGTCAGCCTGCGGCGCGATCCGCTGTCCGTGCGCCTGGCCGTGGACGACGCCGGCAGCGGCATCGACGAGGCCCTGCTGCCGCGCCTGGGCGAGCGCTTCTTCCGCGCCCCGGACGCGCCCGAAGGCGGCACCGGCCTGGGCCTGGCGATCGTCGCCAACATCGCCGCCCGCCACCACGCCACGCTGCGCTACCGGCGCTCGGCGCTGGGTGGCCTGCGTGCGGAGCTGGACCTGCCGGCCGGCGCGGAGCCGCAGGCATGAGCCGGATCCGGATCCGCCCGGCCAGCGTGCTGACGCTGGCCGCCGCACTGGCCCTGGCCGGCTGCGCCAGCACGCCGTTGCCGGACCTGCCGCAGCAGTCGCTGCCTGCGCGGTGGAGCAGCCCGACGCCGCAGGCCGCGGTCCCGCGCCCACCCGGCACGGCCTGGTGGCAGGACTTCCACGACCCGCAGCTCGACGCGCTGGTCGCGCAGGCACTGCGCGACGACCTCAACGTCGGCCAGGCGCTGGCCAAGCTGCGCGCGGCGCGGCGCCTGGACACCGTGGCCGGCGCATCGCAGCGCCCGCAGCTGCGTGCGCGCACCCTCGACCCGATCGACCCCGATGCCAGCGCCTCGTTCCTGGTGGTCGGGCTCGACTCGGAATGGGAGTTGCCGCTGTTCGGCCGCGGCGAGGCGACCCGGCGCATGGCCCGCGGCGATCTGGACAATGCCCAGGCCGACCTGGCGCAGGTCCGCGCGGCGACCATCGCCGAGGTGACCCGCAACTGGATCGACCTGCGCCACGCGCAGCAGGCCGAGCGGCTGCAGCAGGATGTCGTCGCCGCCCGCCAGCGCCAGGCGACCCTGCAGGCGACGCTGGTCGACCTGCATCTGGCCACGCCGGCCTCCGCGGCGCAGGCGCAGGCCGCCGCGCTGCAGGCGCAAACCGCCATGAGCGAGCCGCGCGATGCCGCCGCCGCAGCCGCGCGGCGCCTGGCGGTGCTGCTGGGCCGCGACACGCCCGACCCGGCATGGAGCACGGCCGCGGCCAGCACCGCGACGACGGCGTTGCAGATCGCCGCGGTCGACAGCGTCCCGGCCGACCTGCTGCGCCGGCGTCCGGACATCGCCACGCGCGAAGCCGAGGTGCTGAGCGCGGCCGGCGCGCTGGATCTGGCCCGCGCCGATCAGTACGGCAGCATCGGCCTGGGCGGCTCGATCCGCTGGTCGACCACCCTGCTGAGCCATCGCCGCACCGCCACCCACGGCATCGCCTCGTTCGGCCCGGTGATCGACATTCCGCTGTTCGACTGGGGCATCCGCCACGCCAAGGCCAAGGCACGCGGCGACCTGCTGGAAGCGGCCACCCTGGCCTACCGGCAGACCGTGCTGGAGGCAGTCAACGAGGTCGAGGACGCGCTGACCGCACTGGAACAGCAGCGGCGCAACGTCGAGACCCAGCAGCAGGTGCTGCAGGCACAGCAGCAGGCCAGCGAGGTCGCGCAGCAGCGCCGGCGGCTGGGCCTGGGCAGCGACCTGGACGTGGCCACGCAGCAGGCCGCGCGCGACCAGGCCGCGCTGGAACTGCTGGAAGCGCAGCGCCAGCGCGACCTGGCCTACGTCGCCCTGCACACCGCCTTGGGCAGCGCCACTGCGCCGATCCCCGGCACAGGCACCGTCGGCGACCACGAAGGCGCACAGCCCTGATGGTCGCGCTGGCCCGCCAGACCCTGCGCTACGAGTGGCGCCGCTTCCTGCCGGTGGTGGTGTCGGTGGGCTTCGCCAGCCTGTTGCTGCTGCTGCAGACCGCGCTGGTGCTGGGCATCTTCGGCAGTGCCAGCGTCTATGTGTCCGGCTCCGACGCCGACCTGTGGCTGGGCTACCCCGGCACGCAGAGCGTGGACCAGGGCCGCGCCATCGATCCGGACGCGGCCGCGCCGCTGTACCTGGACCCGCGGGTGGTGCAGGTCGAGCCGTTCATCTGGTTCGACGGCGACTGGCGCGGCCCCGGCGACACCGGTGCGGTGTCGGTCTACATCTCCGGCATCGATACCCGCGACGGCGGGCTGATGTTTTCCCGCCTGCTCAGCCCGGCCCTGCGCGCGGCCCTGCGCGAACCGGACACCGTGGTGGTGGATCGCGCGGAACTGGACAAGCTCGGCGTCGGCGTCGGCAGCAGCGCGCGCATCAACGGCCACCGCGTGCGGGTGATCGGGGTCGGCCGCGGCCTGCGCGCGCTCGGCGGGGTCAACGTGCTGGCCTCGCTGGACACCGCGCGTGCGCTCAACAGCGACACCGCGCACCCGGACTGGCCGACCTACATGGTGGCCAGGCTGCGTCCCGGCACCGACCCGCAGGCGGTGGCGCAGGCGATCGACAGCGCGGTCACGCGACCGCGCGTGGAAGCCTGGAGCGCCGACGATTTCGCCCGGCGCAGCATCCTGTTCTGGATGTTCGACACCGGCGCCGGCTCCGGCGTGCTGTTCCTCGGCGGCATCGTGCTGCTGGTCGGCGTGGCCATCACCAGCCAGACCCTGCTCGGCACCGTGCTCGGCGCCGCGCGCGAGTACGCCACGCTCAACGCGCTGGGCGTGAGCATGCGCAACCTGCGCTGGGTGGTGCTGGAACAGGCCGCCTGGGTCGGTGCGCTGGGCCTGATCGGCGCCAGTGCGCTGGGCGCGGCGCTAGTCGCGCTGGCCCGCGCGCACGACGTGCCGGTGGCGTTCAACGCCAGCGGCTGGGGCCTGTGCGTGTGTGCTGTGATGCTGTTGACCGTGGTCTCGGCCCTGGCCGCGCTGCGCGGGCTGCGCCGCGCCGATCCGGCGTTGCTGCTGCGATGAGCCGCATCGTCGCCCCCGCCGCGCTGCACCCGGCCGCCGCCACCCTCAGCGGCAGCGGGCTGTGCAAGAGCTTCGTCTCCGGCAGCCTGCGCACGCCGGTGCTGCGCGACGTGGAGCTGCAGGTGTGGCCGGGCGAGCTGACCCTGATCTCCGGCCCGTCGGGCTGCGGTAAGAGCACGCTGCTGTCGATCCTCAGTGGCCTGCAGCGCGCCGACGCCGGCCAGGTGCTGGCGCTGGGCGAGGAGCTGGGCGCGCTCGGCGCCACCGCGCTGGAGCAGTTCCGCCTGCGCCACACCGGCTTCATCTTCCAGGGCTTCAACCTGTTCCCGGCGCTGTGCGCGCTGGACCAGGTGCGGCTGCCGCTGCAGTACATGGGCCTGCCCTCCGCGGAAGTGCGCAGCCGTGCAGAGGAGGCGCTGGCCGAGGTCGGCATCGCCCACCGCCAGCACCTGCGCCCGGCCGAACTGTCCGGCGGCGAGAAGCAGCGCGTGGCGATCGCCCGCGCGCTGGCCAAGCACCCGGCGCTGCTGTTCGCCGACGAACCCACCAGCGCGCTGGACGCCGGCAACGGCCAGATCGTGATCGACCTGCTGCACCGCATCGCGCGCCGCCACAACACCATGGTGCTGTGCGTGAGCCACGACCCGCGCCTGATCCGCCATGCCGACCGCGTGCTGTCGATGGAGGACGGCCGCATCCTCGACGACCGCCGCGTCAACGCGCCGCCCTCGCCCCTGCCCTCACGGAATCCCGCACCATGAAAGCGTTCGCCGCCGCGCCCCTGCTGAGCCTGCTGCTGGCCGCATGCGCGCCCTCGGACCGCACGCCGGCCCAGGCGCCGGCCGCCACCCCGGCCTACCTGGCGGTGGCGCGCGGCCGCATCGATGTGGAAGGCGGCGTGCTCAAGCTCGGCCTGCCGGTCGCCGCGACCCTGCGCGAGGTGCCGGTGCACGAGGGCGACGCGGTGCAGAAAGGCGCCGTGCTGGTCGCCGGCGACGACCGTGCCGCCGCGGTCGACCTGGACATCGCCCGTACCCGCGCGCAGGCCGCGGCGACCCACCTGAAGCAACTGCAGCAGCGCCTGCAAAGCGCCCAGCAGAAGCAACGGCGGCTGGCCGAGGCCGCGCGCCTGGGCGCCGGCGACGGGCAGACCGCCGACGATGCCAGCGACGCGGTACAGAGCCTGGCCGATGCGCTGGACACCGCACGCAGCGACGCGGCGCTGGCCGACGCGCAGGTGCGCGCGGCCGAGCTGCAGCGCGCGCAGTACCGGCTGCAGGCGCCGGTGGCCGGCCGCGTCCTGCAGCTCTCGGCCGCGGTCGGCGCGCGCAGCGAGGCCAACGCGCCGCTGCTGACCCTGCTGCCGGACGCGCCGCGCCTGGTCCGCGCCGAATTGAACGAAAGCTATGCCGGCAGCGTCACCCCGGGCATGGCCGCCGAGGTCATCAGCGACGACGGCCGCCAGACCGTGCTCGGCCAGGCGGTGGTGCGCTGGCTGGCGCCGGCCTACGGCCCGACCCAGTTGCACGACGACGCCACGCCCGCCGGCAACGACCGCAGCGTGGCCTGCGTGCTGGCCTTCACCCAGCCCTCGACCCTGCGCCTGGGCCAGCGCGTGCTGGTGCGCTTCCGCAACCCGGCCGCGGCCAAGCATTGAGCTTGCACGCCGCCGCGGCGGCGAAAGGCTGCTGAAACGCGCAGCGGCGACCCTGCACGGATTGCCGAGACTGCACAGCCGCGCCCATTCACATGATCCAATCTGCCGAGTTCCACTTCGAAGGCGGCCGCAATGGCGTGCTGCTGATCCATGGCCTGACCGGCACGCCCAGCGAGATGCGCCTGCTCGGCAAGAGCCTGAACCGCGAAGGCTTCAGCGTCCACGGCGTGCAACTGGCCGGCCACTGCGGCGACGAGGACGACCTGCTCGCCACCAGTTGGCGCGACTGGTACGCCAGCGTCGAGGCGGCGGCAGCACGCATGCGCCCACAGGTCGACCGGCTGTTCGTGGCCGGGCTGTCGATGGGCGCGGTGCTGGCGCTGCGCCTGGCGCAGGAGCGTCCGCAGTGGGTGGACGGGGTGGGCGTGCTCGGCGCCACCTTCCGCTACGACGGCTGGAACATCCCCAAGCGCGCGCGGCTGGCGTTCCTGCTGCCGTGGTTCAAGCGCCTGGGCATCGGCAAGCGCCGCATGTTCCTGGAAGAGCCGCCGTACGGCCTGCGCGACGAGCGCATCCGCGCCCAGGTCAGCAGCGCCATGCTCGGCGGCGACAGCAGCGCCGCCGGCCTGCCCGGCAACCCGTGGCACGCCCTGGCCGAGATGTACCTGCTCGCGCGCGAGGTGCGTCGCGACCTGCCCAAGGTCGTCGCGCCATGCCTGGTCGCGCACGCGACCGAGGACGACATCGCCGACCTGCGCAATGCGCGGCTGGTGATCGCCAACGTGTCCGGGCCGACCGAGCTGCTGCTGCTGCACGACAGCTATCACATGATCACCCTGGACCGCGAACGGCGCGTGCTCGGCGCGCGCCTGGCGCAGTTCTTCGCGGCCCTGACCACCCCGCAGCAGGCGGCCGCCTGATGGCGATGAGCGGCTCGGTGGTGGCGATCTGGCTGACGACGGTGGTCCTCGACACCGCCGGCCAGTTGGCCTTCAAGTACGTGGCCAGCCACCCGCAGGGCACCGGCATGGCACGCTGGCAGCGTATGGCGCGGCAGCCGCAGCTGTGGTTCGGCGTGGCCTGCTACGTGCTCGAATTCCTCGCCTGGACCGCGTTCCTGTCGCTGGTGCCGCTGGGCCGCGGCGTGCTGCTGGGCTCGATCAACATCGTGGCGATCATGCTGGCCGGGCGCTGGCTGTTCGGCGAACGCCTCGGGCGCATGCAGGTGGCCGGCATCTGCCTGGTCAGCGCCGGCGTGGCGGTGGTGGGGTTGGGCTCATGAGCCGGCCACCGCTGCATCGCTATGCGGTGGGCTTCGCCCTGCTGCTGAGCTTCGACACCCTGGCGCAGATCGGCTTCAAGCTGGCCGGCACGCACGCGTTCCCGCCGCAGGCCGAACTGGCCTGGGTGCTGCGCCTGCTGGGCAGCCCATGGCTGTACGCGGCGCTGCTCGGCTACATCGGCGCCTTCTTCACCTGGATGAAATTGCTCGAGCACGCACCGATCGGCCCGGCGTTCGCCGCCTCGCACCTGGAAGTGGTCAGCGTGATGCTGCTGTCGGCCTGGTGGTTCAACGAACACATCGGCCTGTTGCAGGCGCTGGGCGCGGCGCTGATCGTCGGCGGCATCGTCTGCCTGGCGATCGGCGAGCGCGCGGATCCCGCCGATGCGCATTGAAATTCCGCCGACCGCCGGCCTGCCGCTGCAGTGGGGCGACCTGTGGCCAGGTCGGCCGCGCGAACGCCTGGCCAGCGCGCTCGGCCTGCCGCAGGCGCTGCTGACCTGCTCGGGCACCGCCGCGCTGATCGTGGCCCTGCGCACCCTGACCGCGGCCAACCGGCGCCGGCAGGTGCTGGTGTCGGCCTACACCTGCCCGCTGGTGGCGCTGGCGGTGGCGCACTGCGGCCTGCAACTGGTGCTGTGCGATCTGCTGCCCGGCTCGCTGGAACTGGACCCGGTGCAGCTGGCGCAACGCTGCGGCAGCGACACCCTGGCCATCATCGCCACCCATCTGGGCGGGCGCCTGATCGACCTGGCGCCGCTGCGCCGCGCCGCCGAAGGCTGCGGCGCGCTGCTGATCGAGGACGCGGCGCAGGCGCTGGGTGGCGTGCACCCCGACGGCCGCCCGGCCGGCCTGGGCGGCGACATCGGCTTCTGCAGCCTGGCCGCCGGCAAGGGCCTCACGCTGTACGAAGGCGGGCTGCTGATGTCGCGGCATGCGCCGCTGCAGCGCAGCCTGGCCGACACCGCCGCGCGCCTGGGCCAGCGCGACTGGCGCTGGGAACTGCGGCGCAGCCTGGAGCTGCTCGGCTATGCCGCACTCTATCGGCCGCAGCCGCTGCGCTGGGCATACGGCGCACCGGTGCGCCGCGCGCTGCGTCGCGGCGACCGCATCGGCGCAGCCGGCGACCGCTTCGGCACGGCCATCGCCCAGCACGCGGTCGGCGCCTGGCGCGAAGGCGTCGGCGTGCGCGCCAGCGTGCGCTGGCCGGCATTTCTTGCGCAGATCCGCGAACAGGGCCGGCGTCGCAGCGCACGCCTGGCCAGCGTCCCCGGCCTGAGCGTGGTCGCCGATACCGCCGGCGCCCAGGGCAGCTGGCCGATCCTGATGGTGCTGCTGCCCGATGCGGCCGCACGCGAATCGGTGCTGGATGCGCTGTGGCCGCGCGGACTCGGGGTGGCCGTGCCGTTCGTGCACGCCCTGCCCGACTACGACTACCTGGACGGCATCGTCGAGCGCACGCCGATGCCCAACGCCAGCGACTTCGCCGCGCGCTGCCTGAGCATCAGCAACAGCCCCTGGCTGGACGAGGCGCGCTTCGAGACCATCGTCGCCACGCTGCAGGCGGCCTGCGCCGGCGCGGTCGGGCCGGCACCGCTGGATATCGATCTGGTGCACGCCGCTGCGCCGAGCGCCTGATTGCGCGACGTGCGGCTTCACCAGCGTCACGGTGAAAATGCACCTCGCGTAACGACGGGAAGACTCCTGTAGGAGCGGCTTCAGCCGCGAGGGCATTACCGATAACGCCTCTCGCGGCTGAAGCCGCTCCTACAGACAGACAGGGGCCGCGCTAGCCGACGCTGGCCGCTTCCAGCGCCGCCAGCAGCCGCAGGTTCAACGCGTGCTGCTGCGCCTGCCAGGCCGCCAGATCCGCCGGCGAGGGTTCGGGTTGCGCATCCAGCGCTGCCAGTTTGCGCTTCCACCATTGCGGGTAATGGGCCAGCGAGACCTCGCCGGTGATGTCGCTGCCGCACACCTGCCCGCGCAGCGCCTCGATCGCCTGCAGCAACTGCGGCACGCGCAACTGGCCCTGATCCCAATTGGTGCGCACGTCCTGCGGATCCAGCACGTCCTTGTCCAGCGACAGATAGGTCGGCATCGGCGTGCGCCGCAGGTGCTCGACGAAGGCGTCGCTCAGCTCGCTCACGCTGTCGAAGCCGCGCACCGCCTGGCCCAGGCCCAATCGCCGCGCCCAACCCACGTCCACGCCACTGGACCAGTAGCGCAGCTTGCCGCGGTACAGCGGCAGCAGATGGTTTTCCCAGGCATGGCCGGGGCCGACGTCGCCGGAGGTGATGCCGGCCACCTCGACCTGCGCCACCTGTGGCAGCGCGGCGATGCGGCGTACCCAGGAACCGCAGTGCACGCCGAACGGGAAGCGCATGTTGTCCGGATGGTTGTCGAACACCACCACCCGCAACGGCGCCTGCGCACGCTGCGCCAGGCGCACGATCAACGGCAGGCTCAGGTGATGGAAATCGCCGCTGCCCAGCAGCACGGTGCCGTACCGCGCCGGCAGCGCCTGCTCCAGCGCCGCGCCGAAGCGGCGCAGCCGCGCCATCGAGCAGGCGAAGCGCAGGCCGTCGCACCAGTCGCGCAATGGCAGGCGCACGGCGTCGGGCACTGCGCCCAGCGAAGCGTCGAGATCGAGCAGGACCGGGGTACGCATCTCAGTCCTCCTCGGCGGCATCGGTGGCCGGCCCGACGTCGTCGGATTCGAACAGTGGCCGCAGCCGCCGCAGCACGGCGCGCAGCAGCGGATTGCGCAGATACACCGCATGCCAGGTGTAGGTGAAGCTGGCGCCGAGCTGGGCCTTCACTTCCGGATCGGTCCAGCCGGCGACATACGCCGTCAGGCCGTGGCGGCAGGCGTAGTCGAGATTCTCGATCCAGCTCAGCGCGTACAGGTTGTGGTCGCGCGCATCCGGGTAATGCAGGCCGATGTACTTGTCGAGCAGCCGGCCTTCGTGCACGTAGCACAGGTTCCAGCCGATGATGCGGCCCTGGTGCCGGTACACGAACACCTGCCCGCCCGAGTCGGCGTCGGTCAGCAGCGCACCGAAGAACGGCTCGGTGAGCAGGTCGAAATGGATCTCGCTCTGCGCGTACACCTCCTGGTACAGCGCATAGCAGTGCGCGCGCAGCGCCGGGTCGGCGAAGGCCGGGCCGGTCGGCAGCACCTCGATCCCCAGATCGGCACGCGAGCGCAGCTTGCGGCGGATGTTGCGCCGGCGCCCGCGCGAGAGCCGCGCCAGGTACTCGTCGGTGGAGGCGAAGTCGATCGGCACCCAGGCCAGCGCCTGCCCGCGCAGCAGCACGTAGCCGTTGCGCTCGCAGGCGTCCAGGAACGCCTGCGCCCAGGCGTTGTCGGCGGCGTCGAGCAACGGCGAACGCTGCGGCACGTCCTTGACGATCATCAGCGCGCGGCGCCGGCCCAGTTGCGCGCGCCACTGCCGCGGCAACTGCGCCGGGTCGGCCGCGCGCGGCAGCCAGGCGTACTCGCTGACGGTGCTGCCGACGAAGCTGGTGCGCGGCCGCAGCAGGCGCTGCCACAGGCGCTGCAGCGGCAGCCGCGCCACCTTCGCGCGCAGCTCGGGTTCGGCGGTGGTGAGCAGGTCGAAATCGGCCTCGAAGGCCGGCACCCCGTGCTCCAGGGGCTGGATCAGGAAACCGGACGGCGGGTGCTGCAGGAACTGCCGCTGCAAGGCCTGCGGCTCGAGTTGGTTGACGAAAGGCATCTGCAAGATTGATCGTCTAGCGTGGAGAATGGATGCTGCGGCCAAGGCCGCAGCGTGTGATCCACCGGCGGCGGGCGCCGCACGGTGGCCCTTCATTTCGCGGAGCACTGCCATGACCCCGTCCATCGAGTCGCAAATCCACAGCATCGTCGCCAAGCACGGCGAGATCGACCCGGCGCGCCTGACCCCGGATGCCAAGCTGCAGGACCTGGGCGTGGATTCGCTCGAGGCCATCGAAATCCTGTTCGACATCGAAGAGCACTTCGACATCACCTTCCCGCAGCGCGACCCGAACCTGGACGACGGCTCGCTCGGCAAGCTGGTGCAGGCGGTCGAGGACGCCCTGGCGGCCAAGGCGGCGGCCGGCACGGCGCAACCGGCGCACTGACGCGCCATGGGCGCCTCCCCGCACGCGCGGCGCGTCGTGGTCACCGGCATGGGCGCGGTCAGCGCGCTCGGCCTGGGCGCCGAGGCGCTGTGGAGCGCGATGCGCGAGGGCCGCAGCGGCATCGCCGCCCTGCCCTCGCCCGATCCGCTCAGCACGTTGAAGATGCGCGTGGCCGCGACCCTGCAAGGGTTCGCTCCGGATGCCACGCAGACCTGCGGCATCGCTCCCGGCCAGCTCGATCGCATGACCCAGATGGCCCTGGTCGCCGCCAACGAGGCGGTCGCCCAGTCCGGCCTGCGCGTGGAGGCCGCGCTCGGCGCGCGCTGCGCGGTGGTGGTCGGCACCGGCGTCGGCGCCGAACTCAGCCGCGACGAGCAATCGCGCCGGCTGTACCGCGACCAGGCCGAACGCCTGCATCCGCTGACCATCGTGCGCAGCATGGCCAACGCGCCGGCCAGCCAGATCAGCATCGCCTTCGGCCTGCGCGGCCCGGCCTTCGCCGTGTCCAGCGCCTGCGCCTCGGCCAATCACGCCTTCGCCCAGGCCGCGCTGATGGTCCGCCATGGCCTGGCCGACGTGGCCATCGCCGGCGGCAGCGAGGCCTGCCTGAGCCTGGCGCTGATCCGCGCCTGGGAAGCGATGCGGGTGGTCAGCGACGACACCTGCCGGCCGTTCTGCGCGCAGCGCAGCGGCCTGGTGCTGGGCGAAGGCGCCGGGATGTTCGTGCTGGAAAGCGCCGAGCACGCGGCCGCCCGCGGCGCGCTGCCGCTGGCGGAGCTGGCGGGATTCGGCATGAGTTCCGATGCCGGCGACATCGTCGCGCCCAGCATCGACGGCGCCGCCACGGCGATGCGCCTGGCGCTGCAGGATGCCGGCCTGGCGCCGGAACAGATCGATTACATCAACGCCCACGGCACCGGCACGCAGGCCAACGACCGGTGCGAGACCAAGGCGCTGCGTCAGGTGTTCGGTGCCCACGCCGAGGCGCTGGCGGTCAGCTCGACCAAGGCGGTGCACGGCCACGCGCTCGGTGCGGCCGGCGCGCTGGAACTGGTGGCGGCGATCGGCGCGCTGCGCGAGCAGGTGGTGCCGCCCACCGCCAACTTCCTCGATGCCGATCCCGAATGCGATCTGGACTACGTGCCCAACCAGGCACGCGCCCGCGATGTGCAGGCGGTGCTGAGCAATTCCTTCGCCTTCGGCGGACTCAATGCGGTGATCGCGCTGCGCGCGGCGGGCTGAAACGCCCGCCGCCGCAAACAACGGCGGGAGGCAACGCGAACCGCGCGCGTCGTCTCCCGCCCGGCTCATGCGACCTGCTTGGCGCGGGTCAGCAACTGGTCCAGCAAGGACAGGCCCAGGTCAATCTCTTCGTGGCTGATGTGCAGCGACGGCGCCAGCGTGATCACGTTCTTGTAGTAACCGCCCACGTCCAGGATCAGGCCGATGCGCTTGCCGTTGTGGCGCAGCTCGCCTTCCAGGCCCATGTCGACCATGGTGTCGAGCAGCTTGCGGTTCGGCGTGAAGCCGTCCGCCTGGCAGATTTCCGCACGCAGGGCCAGGCCCAGGCCGTCGACGTCGCCGATTTCCGGGTGACGCTTCTGCAGGTCGCGCAGGCCGTCCAGGAAGTGCGCGCCCTTGGCCATCACCATCGACTCGTAGTCGGTCTCGGCCAGCATGCGCATGGTCTCCAGGCCGACCGCGGTGCCCAGCGGGTTGGAGGCGAAGGTGGAGTGGGTCGAACCCGGCGGGAACACGGTCGGGTTGATCAGCTCCTCGCGCGCCCAGATGCCGGCCAGCGGGTTCAGGCCGTTGGTCAGCGCCTTGCCGAACACCAGCACGTCCGGGGTCACGCCGAAATGCTCGATCGCCCACAGCTTGCCGGTGCGGAAGAAGCCCATCTGGATTTCGTCCACCACCATCAGGATGCCGTACTTGTCCAGCACCCGCTTCAGGCCGGTGAAGAAGTTCGGCGGCGGGATCACGTAGCCGCCGGTGCCCTGGATCGGCTCGACGTAGAACGCCGCGTACTCGCACTGCCCGGCCTTGGGATCCCACACGCCGTTGTACTCGGTCTCGAACAGGCGCTCGAACTTGGCCACGCACTGCTCGCCGTACTCTTCCTTGGACATGCCCTTGGGGCCGCGGAAGTGGTACGGGAATTCGATGAACTGGGCGCGGTCGAAATGACCGAAGCGACGGCGGTAGCGGTACGACGAGGTGATCGCCGAGGCGCCGAGGGTACGGCCGTGGTAGCCGCCTTCGAAGGCGAACACCAGGCTCTTGCCGGCGCTGGCGTTGCGCACCAGCTTCAGCGAGTCTTCCACCGACTGCGCGCCGCCGACGTTGAAGTGCACGCGGCCCTTGCGGCCCCACTTGCGCTCGGCGTCGACCGCGATGGTCTTGGCCAGCTCGATCTTGGTCGGGTGCAGGTACTGGCTGGCGACCTGCGGCAGGGTCTCGATCTGGCGGGTCAGCGCCTGGTTCAGGCGCGGATTGGCGTAACCGAAGTTGACCGCCGAGTACCACATCTGCAGGTCCAGGTACGGCACTTCCTCAGTGTCGTACAGGTAGCTGCCGTCGCAGCGGCCGAAGATGCGCGGCGGCTCGCTGTAGTGCACGGTGTCGCCGTAGGAGCAGTACTGGGACTCGTCGGCCAGCATCTGCGCATCGGTCAGCGCGCGCTGGTGGTCGGCACCGGTGCGCAGCAGCGCCTCCGGATCGGGCGCGGCATCGCCATGCAGCGGTGCGAGCGAGGAAAGCGAAACATTCCGGTTCATCGGGATCAGGCTCGTTGGGTGACGGGAAGCGGGAAGGACACGGTGGTGGTCGCCGGCACCGCCAGGTCGGGCAGCAGGGCGATGGCATCGTCGAAACCGGTGATCGCGCAATGGGCGATCCCGTTGGCGCGGCAATGGCGCAGCAGACCGTCCTTGGCGAACACCAGGTCGGCCTTGCCGGCCAGGCAGAAATCGGAGCGGCCGTCGCCGATCAGCAAGGTCGCGCGCTCGGGCGGCTGTTGCGCCATGACCGCGCACTTGCAGGTGCCGCTGGGGCAGTCCGGGCGCGCATGCGGCGAGGCCATGCGCCATTCGCCCGCGTCGGTACGCAGCAGGCGGTTGGCGATGATCGGCAGATGGTGCAGGCCGTGGCGGGCCAGGATCCGCGCGATGCCGTAGTCCAGGCCGTCGCTGACGATGCTCAGCGGAATGCCCAGGCGCTCGGCCAGCGCCACGAAGCGCACGAAGGCCGGATCGATCCGCACCGCATCCAGCACCCGGTGCAGCGCATCGACGTCGCCATCGAGCAGCGCGACCTGCTTGCTCATGCACTCGCGGGCCCCGATCCGACCGGCGACCCAGTCGTCCTCCAGTTCCTGCCAACCGGGGCGCCCGAGATGCTCGAGCAGGCTGTCGGTCACGTCCTGCAGGGACACGGTACCGTCAAAATCGCAAAGGATGTTCCATTGGGCGCGCAAGGTGGCTCTCCGGCTGATGGGGGCAGAGCCTAGGCACGCTGTCTTTCGCACTCCTTTCGGCGAGGTGAAAGAAAGCGGAGCGTTCACATTGGGCGTGGTAGGCCGGGCGCCATCGCACCTCTGCGCAAGGAGCCTGGATCGGTCGCACAGTTCCCAATTCGTGCGCGATCGGGCAACCTACCCCTACCAGGCCCGGATGGCGAAACTGGTAGACGCATCGGACTTAAAATCCGCCGGGGGCGACCCCATGCCGGTTCGATTCCGGCTCCGGGCACCACATGTTGGCAGGCGGAACCGACAGGCCACATCAGGCACGGCAGCCCCAGCTCTACCGCCTCGGCACGCCAATCATCCCGATCACCACAGATGCGCCGCATGCACGGTGGTGTCTGACGCCCGGGCTGTTCGCTGGCCGAGCGCAGCGTTTGCCCCACAGCCAGTCGGCGGAAAGCGCCGGGAAAGCGCATCCATTGTGGGATGACCCGCAAACTGTCCGAACGCAAGCGACAGGCACTGCATCGCACCGGACGACACCGTGCTAGAAACACTGCCACACCAGCCGCGCCGGCTGCTTATGGAGAAGCGAGTGAACGAGACCTACGAAAGAGAAAAGCGCGCGCGTACGTTCGCCCAGTACATCAGGGACACGTGGAGTGGCCCGCTTTCCCGCGACGAAAAGAAACAGCTGGGCGAGGAAATCCGGGACGAAGTGGATGGAGCACCGGATCGCGACAGCCTGGAGTCCATCATCATCGGCGCGCTCAGAGAGAAGGATATCGACCCCGACGAACTGGGCATCCGCTGGTCTTTGGATTGAAATCGAATCCTGGCGTCCGCACGGGCGCCGGGTGGTTGGAGTGCCAGACACAAGATCGCCAGGCCCTCCCGCGGGATGGCCTTGGATATCGCGCGCCCCCGCCACCGAAAAGTCCCCGATACCGCCGCCACGGCGGCACCGGGGATGCCAACGGCAAGGGAATCGGCACGGCGCTCAGATCGCGCGCGAGTAGCGCGCCGGCTGGTCGGGCTGGCGCAGGTAGCGGTCGAAGCACATGGCGATCAGGCGCAGCAGCGGGCGGCCGCGGGCGGTGGCCTGGACCACGCCGTCGTGGTAGTCGGCCAGACCGTCCGCGCACAGCGGCGCCAGTGCGCGCAGTTCCTCGCGGAAGTAGCTGGTGAAGTCGATGCCGTGGCGCCGCGCCACCGCCGCCACGTCCACGCTTCCCTGGCACATCAGTTGCTGGATCAGCTCGGCGCGCAGGGCGTCGTCGGCGCTGAGCTGCAGGCCGCGCAGCACCGGGCTGTCGCCGGCGTCCACGGCCGCTTCCCAGGCCGGCAGGTCGCGCTGGTTCTGGCTGTAGCTGGCGCCGATGCGGCTGATCGCGCTGACGCCCAGGCCCAGCAGGTCGGTGTCGGCGTGGGTGGTGTAGCCCATGAAGTTGCGGTGTAGGCTGCCCTGCCGCTGCGCGCGCGCCAGGTCTTCCTGCGGCAGCGCGAAGTGGTCCATGCCGATGTACTGGTAGCCGGCCGCCGAGAGCCTGCTGACCGCCAGGCCGAGCAGCGCCAGCTTCTGCTCGGCGTCGGGCAGATCGGCGTCGGCGATACGCCGCTGCGCCTTGAACAGCTGCGGCATGTGCGCGTAGCCATAGACCGCCAGGCGGTCCGGGCGCGCCGCGATCACCGTCTCCAGGGTCTGTTCGAACCCGGCCAGGGTCTGCCGCGGCAGGCCGTAGATCAGGTCGACGTTGACCGAGCGCATGCCGTGCACGCGGCAGGCGCGCAGGATGTCCAGGGTCTCGTGCACGCCCTGGCGCCGGTTGATCGCCTGCTGCACCAGCGGGTCGAAATCCTGGATGCCCAGGCTGGCGCGGTTGAAGCCCAGTTCGGCCAGCGCGGCGATGTCCTGCGGCGTCACCGTGCGTGGGTCCAGTTCGATGGACATCTCGCGGTCCGGCGCCTGGCTGAAGCGGAACAGCCCGCGCAGGCCCTGCACCAGTTCGCCCAGCAACTCGGGAGCGAGGAAGTTGGGGGTGCCGCCGCCCAGGTGCAGTTGCACCACCTCGCGCTCGCCCTCGAAACACGCGGCCATCATCGCCGCCTCGCGCAGCAGCCGCTGCACGTAGGTGCGGCCGCGCTGGGGGTCGCGGGTGATCACGCGATGGCAGCCGCAATAGAAGCAGGGATTGCGGCAGAACGGCACGTGCACGTACAGCGACAGCGGTCGCCGCGGATCGCTGGCCTGGACCGCGGCGAACAACTGCGCAGGGCCGAAGCCGGTCTGGAAATGCGGTGCGGTCGGGTACGAGGTATAGCGCGGGCCGGGACGGTCGTAGCGGCGCAGCAGGTCGGCGTCGAAGGTCCAGGCGGCGGAGGGATCGGGCGCGGTCAGGATGTCCATGGACCGAGCATGCGCGGCGCCCGGCACGGCCGCCTTGACCTGGATCAATCCGCGCACGCGGCCGGCGGCAGCGGCGATGCCGGCTCGAACGGGCACCAGCTCATCTGGTGGCGGCGCCAGAAGGTCTCGGCGATGCGCTGGGCGATGTCGTCGGCCAGCAGCCGCATCGGCGTGTTGGTGAGCTCGGCGGTGGTGGCACGGAACAGGCCCAGCCAGCGCTGGAACAACAGTGCGCTGAGCTCGCGCATGGCCATGTGCCGCGGCATCGGCGCGCCGCGGAAGCGGCGGGTGCCGCGCAGCATCGCCGACCAGAAATCGCACAGCTGCTGCTGGTGCGCGTCCCAGTCCTCGATGTGCGCGGCGAACACCGCCGACAGATCGGCGTCGGCGCGCACGCGGCGGTAGAACGTCTCCACCAGTGCCTGCACCTCGGCCTCGCTGCACAGTTCCGGCCCCGGCAAGGGCATGCCCTCGATCTCGTCCTGCATGGTCCGCTCCTCCTCGCTCGACGCGGACAGTCTCCACGCCGCCACCGCGGCGGCCTTGATCAGGATCAATGTCGGCACTGCCGACACTGCCTAGTCTGCCGCTGCGGCATGCGCCGACGCCGGTGTCGACGGGGGATTGGCGGCCAGGCGGCTGGCAGGCGCGGCGACGTGTGTGGCGCCGCCCCCTTGGCGCATGCCGCATCCTCCTTTTCGCGATGGAATCCACCGTCATGGCCTCTCCCGACGATCCGCTGCTCGACCCGCTCGATCCCGGTACGCCGCGCCCGCTGGTGCAGCGGCTGGGGGTGATCCTGTGGCCGAGCTTCCTGGTGGCCGGCGCGATGAGCGTACTGTTCTTCGCCCTGGTCGATCCGCTGGCGCTGCGCGACATCACCTTCCCCGGCCGCCAGCTGAGCCGCGAGCTGGGCTATACGGTGGGCTTCTTCATGTTCTGGCTGGCGACGCTGGCCTCGAGCCTGCTGACCGGCTTCCTGTTGCGTCCGGCGCCGCACGGCGACGCCGCGCCGCTGTCCTGAGCCGGCTGCCGATGCCTCGCCCGATCCACGTGCATGTCGTCGCCTCGCCCGCAGCCGCGGCAGGACCGGCGCCGCCGCATCGGTACACGCGATTCCGACGCGTCGTGCTGTGGCTGCTGTTCGCCGCCTTCTACCTGCTGCCGTGGCTGCGCTGGCAGGGCCGGCAGGCGCTGCTGCTGGACCTGCCGGCGCGGCGCTTCGACGTGTTCGGCTGGACCCTGTGGCCGCACGACGTCGGCTGGCTGCTGCTGGCGCTCGGCGCCGCCGCGGCATCGCTGGCAGTGCTCACCACCCTGGCCGGGCGCCTGTGGTGCGGCTTCGCCTGTCCGCAGACGGTGTGGAGCCATGCCTTCGGCTGGATCGAACGGCGCTTCGCCGACTGGCCGGCCGCGGCACGGCACCTGCTGTGGGCGACCGTGGCGCTGTGGACCGGGGTCAGCTTCGTCGGCTACTTCGTGCCGATCGCCGATCTGGTCGCGCGCCTGCATCCGTTCGCCTGGAGCGGCGGGGAGACGTTCTGGGTGCTGTTCTATGCACTGGCCACCTGGGGCAACGCCGGCTTCCTGCGCAGCCAGGTCTGCCGCTACCTGTGCCCGTACGCGCGCCTGCAACCGCTGCTGTGCGACCGCGACACGCCGCTGGTCGGCTACGACGCGATGCGCGGCGAACCGCGCGGCGCCCGCGCATGCGGCACTGGCAGCATCGCCCAGCGCGGGCGGCGCCTGCTCGACCCCGTCACCGCCCGCGACTACGCCGTGCGCGCCAGCATCGCCCAGCTCGCCGGCCAGGGCGGCAGCCGCGGCGAGGCGCTGGCCGCGTATGCCGGCACTCTGCCAAAGTTCAGCGCCGAACAACTCGGCGACTGCGTGGCCTGCGACGCCTGCGTACAGGCCTGCCCGGCCGGCATCGATCCGCGCAATGGTGCGCATTACGCCTGCACCGCCTGCGGCGCGTGCGTCGAGGCCTGCGACCGCAGCATGGATCGTCATGGTTTCGCTCGCGGCCTGTTGCGTCTGGCCGGTGCCAATGCCATCGATCGCCAGCCGCGGCACTGGTGGCGCCGACCGCGGCTGCTGGGCGGCGCCGCCACGCTGCTGGCGGCGTTGCTGGCGTGGTGGTGGCTGGCGGCGTGAGCCGATCCGGCTACTCCCTGGGTCTGCGGCTTGCGCAGGCGCCAGGCGTGGAGATCACTCCGCTTTCCCGGCTCGATCATCAGGCCTCGTGCGCCGTTGCCCGGGCAGCGTTGAGCAAGCTCACGACAGCTGCGGCCGCCGCCTGCGCTGCGCCTCCTGCCGTGCGGTCGGCAGTACGCTGGCAGACCATCGGCGGCGCAACGAGGTGGCTGTCGCTCTTGCCATCCAACCTCAATCCACTCGCACGACGGTCCAGATCGCGATGTGCCTCGGCGCAACCAGGATGTCGTCCAGCGCGGCATTCCATTCGTGACGATAGCGACGATGCAGTTGAACGTTGAGGACATCGTCGCGATCGGTCCAGGTTTCGTGAAGCTGGAACACGGTCGGCCGCTCGGGATCGACGTGCAGCGCCGCACGCACGAAGGTCCGCTCGTGACGCATTGCATCGAGCACCGGGTCGAGCAGCGCGCGGAAGCGATCCACCTGATCCACTTTGACGTGGAAGGTGATGACGTACGTTTCCGGGAGTGTCTTCGCGTTCATGCGTGCGCTACCGTGAGTCCCGCCTCGGCGACAGGACGGACCCAATCCCGGGCGACCGGATCGGCGAGCATTCCCAGCGAGCGCGCGACAGATGTACCCGGCAGCCGGCCTGCGACGCCGGCCTGGGCAGTGGCCAGCCAGCTCATGACGCCGCTCGGCTGACGATGTCGCCGGCAAGCCGCGCTGCATGCGTCACCATCACGCCGTGCGCCGCGCCTTCGTAGACGAGCAGTTCGGCGCCGGGAATGGTCGCAGCATAGACGCGCCCACTCACCTCGAGTGGCGCGGACGCGTCGCGATCGCCGTGAATGATCGTGACCGGCAGATCGAGCGCGGCGGCTTCCGCCGACAGGTCGCTCAGCGCGATGGTGCGCTGGAACGCGACCACCGCGCGGCGCGAGCAGTCGAGCACCATGGTGGCCATCCATGCGTTGACGCGGCTCGACGCCCCCGGCGCGAAGGGATCGATGTTGGCGTCGATCCAGCCCGACAGATCGCACGCCAGCTGCGTGCACAGGTCGTCCACCATCGCCGGCGTGATCCCGGCATCACCGACGACCCGCGGACCGGTCGCACCGACCAGGATCAATCGCGCGATCCGCGTACGACCGTGACGCGCGAGATAGCGAATCGCCTCGCCGCCAGCGCCCGAATGCGCCACCAGCGTGACGCCCTCCAGGTCGAGCGCCTCGAGGACGGCGGCCAGGTCGTCGGCAAGCGCGTCGTAGCCGTAGCCGGCACGGTCGGTCGAGCGCCCGTGGCCATTGCGATCGTACGCGATGGTGCGCAGGCCCCCGGCGTTGAGATGGAGCATGGTGTCGCCCCAGATCCGGCCGTCCATCGCCCAGCCCGCCAGCAGGACCACAGGCGTCCCCTCGCCCCAGTCGCGCACGAACAGCGCATGGCCGTCGCCACGCGGGATGAATGCCGGCGTCATGCGATGTCCTTGTCGAGAAAGCCGATGACGTCGGCGATGCGCCCATCCGCGGCGAGCCGGGCGATATCGGTCCCGACGGCGATCGGTGCGCCATGTTCGGGCGACAGCGTCCAGGAGAAACGCACGAAGGGATCGTGCGCATCGGGCGCGCCGCGCAGCGCGAATCGGTGACCGGGAACCTGTGCGCGGGCGGCTGCGATCATCGCGGCGATGCCGTCATGGCCTGCGCCCGTCATCATAGGATCGGCATAGCAGGCGTCGGGGATCCAGCCGTCCGCCAAGCGACGGTCGCGCGAGGCCGCATCGGCATCGTTCCATAGCGCAAGATAGGCACGTGCCAGCAGGTTCGGGTCATTCATCGCCGTCTCCTCGTCGTTGATGGGTCGAGCATGCCGATGCCGCTCGGCCGATGCGATTACCTCGCAGGTAATGGCACCACCGCCGCACGTCGGTAGGATGAGGACATGACCACACGCGCGATCACTGTTGGCGACGTACTGCGCGACTGGCGGGCCAGGCGCCGGCTGAGCCAACTCGATCTGGCCTGCGCGGCAGAGGTGTCCACGCGGCATCTAAGTTTCGTCGAGAGCGGGCGAGCGGCCCCCAGCCGCGACCTGCTGCTGCGCCTGGCCGAACCGCTGGCGATGCCGCTCAGGGAACAGAACCGGCTGCTGCACGCGGCGGGATACGCGCCAGTGCATGGCGAGCGCGCCCTCGACACACCCGACATGGCGGCCGCGCTGGCGGCCATCGACGCGGTGCTACGCGCGCACGCCCCGTTTCCCGCCCTTGCGGTCGACCGTCACTGGAACCTGGTGCGCGCCAACGAGGCGGCGACCGCGCTGCTGGTCGGCATCGATCCGACGTTGCTGGCCACGCCCGTCAACGTGCTGCGCGCCACCCTCCACCCCAACGGCCTGGCGCCATGCATCGTCAACCTGGCCGAATGGCGGCACCATCTGCTGGCCCGGCTTCGCCTCGAGATCGACCAGTCGGCCGATCCAGCGCTCGAAACGCTACATGCCGAACTCAACGGGTTCCCCTGCCCGGCCGGCGATCGTCCACCCGGGCCTACCGCACGGATCGCGGTGCCGCTTTCGATCCGCAGCGGAGGAAGTGGAAACATCCTGTCGTTTCTGTCCACCACCACCGTCTTCGGCACCGCAACCGACGTGACTCTGGCCGAGCTGACGCTGGAATGCTTCTACCCCGCCGACGATGCGACCAGGCAGGCGCTCCTCGCCGGCTCGCTTGCGTGACCGAACGTCGGGCATGTCCAGGATGCCAGGCACCTCGTCGCGCGGGGTCTGCTGCGAGGCTTGGTCCGGCGTTCTGCCGGCAACTGATAAAAAACCGAATCGCGGAAACGAAAAAAGGAGCCGAGGCTCCTTTTTTCGGGATTTCACTCGCCTCGCAAGAGGCACGTGACGCAATTTGGAGCGGGAAACGAGACTCGAACTCGCGACCTCAACCTTGGCAAGGTTGCGCTCTACCAACTGAGCTATTCCCGCTTGGGAGCCGCGCATTCTACACGCCTCCCCGGAGGTGCGCTAGCCCTTCGTTGCAAAAAAATGTCCGACGCCGGCCGGCACGGTGCCAGGTCGCGATTCGGCCCTTCCGGCTCGCGTTTCTGCGGCGGGGTCGGATCGGCAGCGGCCTGTGCGCGCCGGGTCGGGCGGCCGCCGGCCGATGCCACACGCAACCCCGGCCGTCCAAACCCGAACGCACCGAACGGTGGCCATGGCGGCATTCGGCTGGGCACTGCCGCCTCGCTGAATCGGAACCCCACTGCCGGAAACATTAGCGGCGTCTTTCCGACGCAAACAGCAAGACGCTCCCCGTGGCATTGGAACCGGCGGTCAGCCTGCCTCGCGATACGCCTTCTCGGCGGCAACGCGTCCCCGATGGCATCGCGCCGGCAACCCGGCACGGAACCAAGGCGCTACTTCAGCGGATTCTCCGGCTCCCTGCCCCGCAGCCCCTTGTCCTGCCGGCAGGTCTTCAAGGGCTGGGCCGTCGCCGACACGATCGTGGTCACTTCGCGGGTGTCGTCACGCACACGCACCTTCAGGCAGGCGCAGCCGTAGCCGGCGCTGCCCGTCCCGGTCGCCACCCAACGCGCCTGGGAAAACGTCGGCCATGTGCCCTCGGCCTGGTGCCCGCCCTGCTGGCCGACCGTCCACTCGCCGTCCTTGTCCACGAGCGTGGCGTTGCCTGGCGAGGGATTGTCGAACCAGCCGCAGCGCGTGACGGCACCGGCAGGCGGCGCGGCATCGGCGACAGCGCACAGGCCGGTCATGGCAACCAGGGCCGCACCGAACACGCTTGCGAAACGCAAAACAGGTCGCGATGGATTCATGACATCAGGATCGAGGGACGAGACCGGCATCATCGCAAATCGGCGTCTGCCGGCGCTGCCGGGAGGCCGCCACAGGCGGCAAGGCACAGCGCCGATGCCGCCTGTCAGTGACCCTGCTCCTGGTAATCGGTCAAATAGTGCTCCGGGTTGCTCTGCGCCGACAGGTCCGCGTCGTAACGCACCGAGGTCGGCTTCGGCGTGCCCGGCACGTACAGCTCGCCCGCGGCTTCGCTGACGATCAGCAGCACGTAGGGGCGTCCGTCCAGTTGCACGGTATAGCGGGTGTCCCGGTCGGTGGTGCGCGTGCTGGCGAGCAGGATCTTGCCGTCGATGGCGCTGTCCGCATCCATGACCTGGATCAACGCCTGCTGGCGCTCGCGCGGCCCGTAGCGCAGCGTGGACACCTTGACGCCATCGGCCGAGGCGTAGGCCTTGACCTGCTTGGCCACCTCCGGCCGCGCCGGCTCGGCGTGCGCGATGGCCGTGGCGCCAGCGAGCGGCAGCGCGCACAGCAGCAGGGCGAAGGTGTGGTGACGCAAACGGGACAGCAGGTGCATTGGCCGGGTCCTTGGTGGGAAACTAGGGGGGATGAGCGGGCCGATCGCCTCGGCCCGTGCTGGAATAGACGAAGCAGACCGCCGCTTCCCCCATGGCAGCGGATCGAGGAGCAGCGAGAGTGACGGAACGCACCCTGCTTGACCGCCATGGCGGTTGCCTGGCGCCATCGGCGACGCCCCCTCCGGGCAGCGACGCGCAGGCCCATCGCCTGCGCCGCGCCGGTCGTGTGTGGAACTCCTGCATAGAGCCGGGCCATGGCCACTGAACTGGACCGCTGGTTCGCGCAGCACGTCCTCGCCCACGAGTCGGCGCTGGTCGCCTACCTGATGCGGTGCTGGCCGCATCCGCAGGAAATCCACGATCTGCGCCAGGAGGTCTACATCCGCGTCTACGAAGCGGCGCGACGCGCCTTGCCGGACACGCCGCAGGCGTTCCTGTTCGCCACCGCGCGCAACCTGATGGCCGACCGGGTGCGGCGCAGCCGCATCGTTTCCATCGAGGCGGTCGGGAATCCGGACGACTTGAACGTCCTGATCGAGGAACGCTCGCCGGAGCGCTGGCTCGGCGGCCGCCAGGTGCTGGCGCGGCTGGCCCACGCACTGGACCGGCTGCCGGACCGTTGCCGCGAGGTAATCTGGCTGCGCCGGGTGGAGGAACTGTCGCAGAAGGAGGTGGCGGTGCGACTGGGCATCAGCGAGAAGACCGTCGAAAAACACATGGCCAAGGGCGTGCGCCTGCTCGCCGATCATTTCCATGGCGCGGTGGTGACCGCCGCGCCGATGCCCGTGATGCTGCAGGAAGCGCAAGATGGAAAGCTGGGCGATTGAGGCGCTGGCCGCGCAGTGGCTCACGCGACGCGAGAGCGGCACGTGGAGCGCGGCGGATCAGGCCGAACTCGACGCATGGCTCGAGGCGTCCACCGCGCACCGGGTGGCGTTCCTGCGCCTGGACGTGGCCTGGAACGAAGCCGCGCGCCTGCGTGCGCTCGGCGCAGGCATTCCCGCCGGGCAACCGGCACCGCGCGGCCTGACGACCGGCCTGGCGGTGACGCCGGGGCCGTCGCTCCCGTCGCCGCTGCCGATGCCGGTCGTCGCGCGCCCCGCTTCCGCACGCCGACGCGCCGACACCCGGCGCCACGGTTGGCTGCTGGCCGCGCTTTGCACTGCGGCCAGCGTCGCGGTCGCCGCCGGCCTGTATCTGCGCCTGGCGCCCGCGGTACCGACCGCCCAGGCCTATCGCACCGAGATCGGCGAACTGCGCACCGTCACCCTCGCCGATGGCTCGCAGGCGACGCTGAGCAGCGACAGCCTGCTCGAGGCCAGCATCGGGCCGCAGGCGCGCCGGGTGGCGCTGCAGCGGGGCGAGGCGTTCTTTGCGGTTCGCAAGGACCCGGCGCGGCCGTTCGTGGTGCAGAGCGGCGCGCGCCGCGTGGTCGCGGTCGGCACCCGCTTCGACGTGCGCCAGGACCGCGACGCGCTGCGCGTGGTGGTGACCGAGGGCCTGGTGCGCCTGGAGGATCCCGGCGCCGCCGACCGCACGCAGGCCGTACTGCTGCCCGCCGGCAGCATCGCCACGGCCGGCCCGCGGGGCGCGCGCGTGCACCGCACCAGCATCGCCGAGGCGCAGCGGCAACTGGACTGGCGCCAGGGCTACCTGAGTTTCGACGATGTGACGCTGCCGCAGGCGGTGGCCGAGATCAACCGCTTCAACCGGCGTCCGCTGGTGCTGGCCGATCCGGCACTGCATGCGCTGCGGATCAGCGGCAGCATCCGCTGGAACGACCTGGAGGGCTTCGCGCGGCTGCTGGAACGCGAATATCCGGTACGCATGGAACCGCATGCGGAAGCGGTGATTCTGCACCGCCGTTAGCCGCTGCGGCGTGCCTTGCAGCGGCCCGCCCCTCCCCGCCCCGTCGCGCCACCAGGAGATGCGTATGCCGCAGCGGTCGATCCACCGAAGACGCATATGGTGCACGCTGCTCGCCACGGTCACCGCGTCGGCGATCGCGCAACCGGGTGGCGGCTTCGATATCCCGGCCGGGCCGTTGGCGCCGGCGCTGAACACGCTGGCGCGGCAGGCCGGCCTGCAACTGCTGTATCGACCCGACCTGGTCCGCGACCTGTCCACGCGCGGCGTGCACGACATCGCCGACCCGCTGCAGGCACTGGACGCGCTGTTGCAGGGCACCGGCCTGCAGGCGCAGCGCGCAGGCACCGACATCGTGTTGCGGCGACAGGCGGCGGTCGCCGCGCCGGCCGCTGCACCGACGCCCGCGGAGACCTCGCCCGCCGCGGTGCCGGCGCAGCTCGCCCCACTGCAGGTGACCGGCTCGCGGATCCCACGCGCGCAACTGGAAGGGCCGGCGCCGGTGACGGCGATCGATGCCGAGCAGATCCGCGCCAACGGCTTCCGCCGCCTGCCGGACGTACTGCGTGCGCTGACCCAGAACGGCGGCGAGACCCAGAGCCAGCAGTCGGCCAGCGGCGCCGACTACACGCCCGGCGCCGAACAGGTGAGCCTGCGCGGGCTGGGCCCGAACCACACCCTGGTGCTGATCAACGGCCGCCGCGTCGCGGACTTTCCGCTGCCGTTCAATGGCCGCAGCAATTTCGTCGACGTGGCCAGCCTGCCCCTGGCCATGGTCGAGCGCGTCGAAGTGTTGAGCGGCAGCGCCTCGGCGATCTATGGTTCCGACGCGATCGCCGGGGTGATCAACATCCTGCTCAAGCGCGACGCCGACGGCACCACCGTGGACGCCCGTGCCGGCCAGAGCAGCCGCGGCGATGCGCGCACGCTGCAGGCCAGCTTCACCCACGGTTTCTCCGGCCAGGTGCTGTCCGGCCTGGTCGGCATCGAGGCGAATCTGCAACAGCCGCTGTGGGCCTACCAGCGCGCCCGCCAGGACTCCAGCAGCGACGCCCCCACTGCACGCGCGACCGCACCGCGGCGCACGTTCCTGCGCACCGATGCCGACGACGTCTATCTCGACCCCGGCGCCGCGACCTGCGCACGGCTGGCCTCGCTCAACGGGCACGACACCGGCTACAGCGCGCGCGACGGCGCCGGTGCCGGCGGCCTGCCCGGCTATTACTGCGGCAGTTCCCGCGCCATTGCCTACGGCACCATGCTGCATCGCCGGCGCAGCGTCGATGCCTATGCCACGCTGCATCGCGCCCTGGGCGAGCGCGCCGAGTGGTTCGCCGACCTGCAACTGGGCCTGCAGGACATCGCGCTGATGCGCGGCGTGCAGACCTGGGCCTACATGCGCCCGGACGGCAACGAAGAAGGCTATTTCTACAACCGGCGCACCGCGCAGGTGGAGTACTGGAACCGACAGTTCACGCCCGAGGAAATGGGTGGCCTGGCGGTCGGCATGGTCCGCAACCGGCAGCAGCGCCTGAGCGTGGCGACCGGCGTGAAGGGCGCGCTCGGCGACGACGGCTGGTCCTACGAGGCCGTGCTCAGCCACTCCCAGGCACGGCTGCGCACCCGTTGGCCGCAGATCGTCGCCGCGCGCGCCAATGCCTGGTTCCTCGGCGACCAGGTCGGCGTGGACCCGCGCTCGGGCTATCCGAGTTTCGAAGCCGATCCGGCGCGGCTGTACACCGCATTGACGCCGGCCGAGTACGCCGCGATCGCCGCGCGCACCACCTACCGCCCACAAACGCGGATCGACGCCGCCACAGTGACCCTGCGGCAACCGGCGCTGTTCGGCCTGCGCGGCGGCGATGCCGGCCTCGCGCTCACCGCCGAAGCCGGCGAGCAGGCCTATGCCCTGCACCCCGACCCGCTGGCGACGCAGTCCTACTACTACAGCTGGCGCGATGCCGACGGCGCCGGCCAGCGCCGGCGTTGGGCACTCGCCGCGGAACTGCGCCTGCCGCTGCTGGAATCGCTGACGGTGGACAGCGCGGTGCGCTACGACCGCTATGCCTATTCCGGCCGGCAGATCGGCCGCTTCACCTGGAGCACCGGCCTGGAGTGGCGGCCGAGCGAAGGCCTGCTGCTGCGCGCCTCGCAGGGCCTGGCGTTCCGCGCGCCCGACCTGCATTACCTGTATGCCGGCGAAGGCATCGACGAAAGCCAGGGCACGGACTACCTCCGTTGCGCCCGCGAAGACGCCGCCGTGGTGGCGGCCGATTGCCGTTTCGACAACGCGCCACTGTTGCGCCGGCGCCGCGGCAACCTGGACCTGAAACCGGAGACCAGCCGTTCCTGGACCGCCGGGCTGGTGTGGTCGCCGCGGCAGGGGCTGGACCTGAGCCTGGACTACTTCGCCATCGACCTGCGCGACCAGGTCCAGGACCTGTCCGCCGACCGCGCGCTGCGCGACGAAGCCGACTGTCGCCTGGGCCGCCGCCCGCTCGCCTCGGCCGCCTGCCAGCAGAGCGTCGCCCGGGTCATCCGCACGACAGACGGACGGCTGTACGCCGTGGCGCTGGGTCCGCTGAATCTGGCCCGCACCACCACCAGCGGCCTCGATGCGCTGCTGCATGGGCAACGCGACACCCGCTTCGGCACCTTCGATGCCGCGCTCGCCTACACCTGGGTCCGCCAGTACCGCACCCAACTCTATGCCGGCGAGCCGATGCAGGACGCGTTCGCGATCAACAGCGGGGTCGACATGCCGCGCACCAAAGCCAGCGCCAGCCTGACCTGGTCGCGCCAGGCCTGGTCGGCGACCGTGCACGCGCAGCGGCTGGGGCGCCTGCCCAGCTGGGCGTCCTCCACCGGCACCTACGACCCGAGCAGCGGCCTGTCGCCCTGGATCGGCGCCAGCTACCGCGTCAACGCCACCGTGGACTACCGGCTCGACGCACGCACCAGGCTGTCCCTGGGCGCCACCAACCTGTTCGATGCGATGCCGCCGCGCGATCGCAGCGCCGTCGTGTATCCGTTCTACGACCTGTCCTGGTTCGACACCGTCGGCCGCCAGCTGTTCGTGCAGTACAGCCGGCGCTTCGGGGCGGCGCCGTAGCGGCGACGCAGCGTAACCGGCGCCGGGCGCACCGCGGTCGCGGTAGGGAAAACCGCAGCTGGCTCGTCTATCTACCGCAACGTCGCCCTGCGGGAGACGCTGCCGCGCGCTGCTGCCGGGTCCCGCACCGTCTTTCCGGAGCATCCGCTGCATGCAGACCCTGATCCAACGCGGCATGGCCGCCCTTCGCCAAGACGACGTCGACGGCCTGTACAGGCTGTGGTCCGGCACGACCGTGCTCAACCATCTGCAGGAGGCCGACCTCGATGTGCTGATGCAGCGCTGCGACGCCCGGATCCAGGCCACGCCGGGCGACCCGGCGCCATGGCGGCTGAAGTGCCTGATCTACCTCGACCGCAGCGCGCACTTCACCGGCGATCGCCAGCAGGCGCTGCGTACCGTCGCCGAGTGGGCCGGACGCGCGATCGGCCTAGCCCCTCACGACGCCGAGGCGCACCGCCTGCTCGGCAGCGCGCACTACTGGCTGGACGAACCCGCCGCGGCGATCAGCGCCTACCGCAACGCCCATGCGCTGCAGCCGCAGGTGGACCTGCAGGTCCGCCTGTTCGAGATGGAATCGCTGCCTGCCGGGCAGTCGCCGCAGCTGCTGCAGCTGGACTTCCGCGACGGCAACGCCTGCCACTACTACGGTGCCGGCGTCTCCATCGGCAAATGGAAACACGCCGGGATGGAGCCGGCCGATGCCGGCTACGTCGACGCGGTGCAGTTCGCCCTCTACGAGCACGGCACCACGCTGTTCCGGCAGGCCCTGGAGTTGGGCGACGCCGCCCCGTGCAATACCGACACGCATACCTTCGCGATGTGCTGCAACAACCTCGGCCTGCTGTACCTGGACCGGGGCCTGTACGCACAGGCGCAGGCCATCCTCGAAGAAGGGCTGCGCCACAGCCAGTTCCAGTTCCTGCACCAGAACCTGCGCGAGGCCTATCGCCACCAGGGCATGCACGCCGAGGCTGCGGATCTGGCGCTGACCCTGATGATGGACTACGAACTGGACACGCCGCTGTTCCTGGATTGCGCGCAAGCGGCATGCAGCCATCTCAATCGCGTCGGCCGCCATGCCGACGTGCTGGAAATCGCCGATGCGGCGCAGGAAGAGTTCGAGGCGTTGCCCGACGACGCCCAGGACGATCCGGAACTGCTGCGGATGTATGCGCTGGTGCAGGCGCACCACCGTCTCACCGCGGCGCGGGCGCTGGGCCGGCTGCAGCCGGAGCACGTGGATACCGCCCTGTCGCGGGCGGCAGCGGAGGCGAATCCGCACGACCTGGACACGCTGTTCGTGCACGCCAGCGCACTGAGCGAGGCGCGCGACTACCCGGCCGCGGTCGACGCGTACGGCACGCTGATCACCCAGGCCTCGCAGCAGCAGGACCTACAGGCGCTCAAGCGCGCGCGGCACGGGCGCGGCTACCTGCTGCTGTACTATCTGCCCGACGCCAAGGCCGCACTGCAGGACTTCCTCGCCGTGCAGCGCGACGGCACGGACGACTTCTACACGCACTACTACCAGGCCAACTGCCATTACGTGCTCAAGGACTACCGCAGCGCACTGCCGGCCTGCGACGCGGCACGCGCCCTGCTCGACGACGCCGTGGTGCAGGCGGACGCCGGCTCGGCGGCGCAGCTGTACATGATGGAAGCCAATTGCCACATGAACCTCGGTGCCTATCCCGCGTCGGTCGCCGCCTTCGAGCGCTCGCTGGCGCTGCACGAGCGTGCGGACGTGCGCGAGAGCTACGCGCTGGCCAGGCAACTGGCCGCCAAGCCGAAGAAGGGCTTGTTCGGACGACTGTTCTCGTGACCGCCACGGCATGCCCCGTTCCGGGCACTGCCAGCCTAACGGCGTCATTCCCGTGCCGCGGCCGCATGCGGCCGTGCGTGTCCTGACGCAGCTGTCGTGTCGCTGCGCTGCGCGCTGCTCGGGCTGAGTCTGCTGCTTGGTGGCTGCGCGGCATCGGCCCCTGCACCGCTGGAACACCAGGTCTACGTCTGGCAGCGGCAATGGAGTGGCGCGCACGCGGTGGCGCTGGCACAGACCCGGGCGGACTTCTCGGCGCTGCGCGTACTCGCGCTGCAGGCGCATCCGCGCGCCGGCTGGGGCCGCGCCGCGGTGGATCTGCGGCAGCTCGCCGCCGATGGCCGCCCGGTGATTGCGGTGGTGCGGCTGGACGGGCAATTGCCGCAACTGGACGCGACGCGCATCGACGCCGAGGTGCTGCAGGTGGTGCGCACTTGGCGCGCCGCCGGCGTGGCGCTGCGCGGCGTGGAGATCGACCACGATTGCGCCACCGCGCGTCTGCCCGCCTATGCGGCGCTGCTGCGGCAACTGCGCGGCGCGCTGCCGGCCGACCTGGCGCTGAGCATCACCACTCTGCCCGCCTGGCTGGACAGCCCCGCGCTGACGTCGCTGCTGCGCACGGTCGACAGCTCGGTGCTGCAGGTGCATGCGGTGGACGCACCGACGACCGGCCTGTTCGATCCGGCACGGGCGCGGCGCTGGGCCGACCGTTACGCCCAGCGCAGCGCCACGCCGTTCTGGCTGGCCCTGCCGGCCTACGGCGTGGCCCTGGTCGACGGCACCGACGCCGACGCCGCACCGCTGATCGAAAGCGAGGTACCGCTGGCGGCGAGCGGCGCACGCCGCGAACTGCGCGTGTCGCCGCAGCAGCTCGCCGCCTTCGTCGATGCGCTGAGTGCGCGCCGCCCGTCGCACCTGGCCGGCATCGTCTGGTTCCGCCTGCCGCTGCCGGGCGACCGCCGCGCCTGGCCGCTGGCGACACTGCAGGCCGTGGTGCACGGACGTCCGCTCCAGACCGCCGTGCAGGTGCAGGCCAGCGGCACCGGCCCGGTCTACGACCTGACGCTCGCGAACGATGGCACGACCGCGGCCACGCCGCCGCAGCGCGTGGTCCTGCGTGGCAGCGCCTGCGAGGCCGGCGACGCACTCGGCGATTACCGCCTGCAATGGCCGGCACCGTCGCCCCGCTTCGAACGCACTCGCGCATCCCAAACCCTGGCCGCCGGAGAACGCCGTGCACTCGGCTGGGTCCGCTGCCGCCGCCTGCACACAGGTGCCATCGATGTCCTGCCGTGATTCCCGACCCGCGGCCACGCTTGCCGCCGCGCTGATGCTGCTCCTGCTGCCGCTGGGCGGCGCCCGCGCGTGCGGCCCGGAGTTCCCGTACCGCCTGCTCGACGACCGTGCCGGCGCGCTGGCGCAATTGCCCGAAGGCAGCTTCGCTCGCGAAGTGCAGCGCCTGGGCGCACCGATCGCCGGCCTCGGCCGCGCGGGCACGGCGACCCTGCCGCGCTACTGGGACGCCGGCGCGCAGTTCCCGCAACAGCGCGACGACGTCGAACGCAGGCAACTGGGCGCCGCACGGTTCGCGCGGATCGAACAACTGCGCGCGCTGGACGATGCGCAGCAGGCCGAACGCGACGGCGCCGACCTGCCGCCGGAACTGCGCCTGTACACCGCCGGCGCGGTGGCGTTCGCGCAGGGCCGCTATCCGTCGGCCGCGGACTACTTTCGCCAGGTGCTGGCCCTGCCCGAGGCACAGCGCCGGGCGCGCAGCACGTGGGCCGCCTATTCGCTGGGACGCAGCCTGGCGCTGGCCGCCGACGGCGCGCTGGCCGGCGATGCCGCGCCGCAGCGGCAGGCGTACCGGCAGCAGGCGCGGCAGGCCTTCCAGCAGACCCGCGCGTTGCGCCTGGCCGGATTCGACGATCCGCTGGAGCTGGGCATCGCCAGCCTCGGCGAGGAGGCGCGTCTGCTGCTCGCCAGCGGCGACTGGAACGGCGCGATCGACCTGTACGCGGTGCAGGCGGCACAGGGATCGGACACCGGCCTGAGTTCGCTCAAGCAGGTGGCCGCCGATCTCGCCCGCCGCAGCGATGCCGAACTGGCGCCGCTGTTGCAAGGGCAGGCGGTGCGGCGGCTGTTGATCGCCCGGCTGCTCAGCGACAGCCACGCCTTCGATGCCGACTCCGGCAGCGTGCTGTCCTCGGCGCGCTTCCTGAACCTGCTGCAGGACGCCGCGGGCGATCCGATGGAAGACGCCGATCGCCTGGCCGCGCTGGCCTATCGCCAGGGCGATTACCCCGGCACCGCGCGCCTGCTCGCACACGCCGGCGACAGCGGCCTGGCCTGGTGGCTGCGCGCCAAGATGGCACTGCGCGACGGCGACGCCGCGCGTGCCGCACAGGCCTACGCGCAGGCATCCCGGCGCTTTCCGCCGAACGAGGAATGGGGCACGCGCCGCAATGGCGACTGGAGCAACGAGACGCTCAAACCGCAGTGCCGCATCGAGGGCGAAGCGGCGATCCTGGCGCTGCAACGCGGCAGCTACGTGGAGGCGTTGGCACAGCTGTACCGCAGCGGCGACCTCTACTGGGAAGACGCCGCCGCGGTCGCCGAGCGCGTCCTCACCGTGCAGGAACTGCAGGACTACGTGGATCGCCACGTGCCCGCCACGCCGCCGGCCACCGCGAACGCGGCGCCGGAGTATTGGGAACGGACGCCGGCCCTGAAACTGCGCGAGCTGTTGGCACGCCGGCTGATGCGCGACGGCCGCTACGACGATGCGCTGCCCTACTTCGCCCAGCCCGAATTGCGCGAGGCGGCACGCCGCTATCGCGATGCGCGGCGGCAAGGCACATCGGCCTGGACCGGCATCGGCCGCGCCGAGGGCAATTACCGGGCTGCCCTGATCGCGCGCCGCCAGGGCATGGAACTTCTGGGCTACGAACTGGGGCCGGACAACCGGGTCTACGCCGGCAACTATGCCGAAGCCACGGCGCATGCGCAGCTGCGCCCCGGCGGCCTGATCGCCGCCGCCGAAGCGCAGCGCTGGAACGCCACCGCCGCGCAGCCTTACCGCCGCTACCACTATCGCTGGATCGCCGCCGCCCTGGCCGATCGCGCCGCCGACGACCTGCCCGCACGCAGCCAGGCCTACGCCGCCGTGCTGTGCCAGGCGACCGACTGGCTGATCACGCTCGACCCCGCGCAGGCGCGTCGGTCCTATCAGCGCTATGTCGCGCACGGCGCACTGAATCCGGTGCCCGGCAAGGCCTATGTGTTCGGCGTGGGCGCCTGCGAGACGCCGGATTTCGAGGGCGCGCGGCGGCGCCTGTGGATCGAGCGCGGCCAGGCCGTACGCCACTTAGTGCACACGCATCGGCTCGCCCTGGGCGCGGCCGGCCTGGCGCTGCTGGCCGCGGCAGCCTGGCTGGTGCGCCGGCGCATGCAGCGCAAGGCGCGGAAAGTCGCAACGCAAACGCCGCAGGACTGAGCCTGCGGCGCGGGTCGGCCGCGATCCGCGCACGAGCGCACTGCTTGCCATCACCGGCGACACCGTCAGGCCCGCGCTGTGCCGCCCTGACCAATCCCCAATCCCGGCTCCCCAATCCCCAAGGTAGGGATCGCCGCTCCTCGCTCGTCTCTTCAACAGGACTTTCCTGTTTACCGCTGGAATCGCGTCGACGCACGCGGCGCCGGCCGCTCTGCCGTCCTGGACGACCGTTCTCCCAATGCAGCACCGCACCACGCGCGACAAGGACGTCACCGCTCGCGGCATGCGCCGCGTGGCGTTCGCGTGCCTGCGTCAGTTGCGCACACACCCGGCCTGGAGCCTGCGCTCAGTTCCAGCAGTACCAGGCCAGGCAGGCGATCACGATCGCCGCCAGGCAGCACAGGCGCACGCTGCGGCGGCGGCTCAGCAGCGCGTGCACGCCCTGCAACAGCAGCAGCGCGCCCAGGACGCACAGGCCGACCAGCCGCCCGTTGCCGCTGTCCTGGAAATTGGCCGAAGACAACTGCGGATCCGTACCGTCCACCCATGCGTACGGGCTACCGGACACGGCATACAGCAGCAGCATGCCCAACGCATAGCCGCTCCAGGACAGCACCTGCGCGGTGATCGCCACGGCCTTGCGCGCACGTGTCATCGCGCGGCCTCACTCGCACACGAACAGGGTGCCGGCGGCCGGATCGGCGCTGCTCGGACGCAGCGGCGTCGCTTCGCAGCGCGCGACGTCGCCGACACGCCGGGAGACCTGCACCCTGCCGTCAGGCCCGTATCCACACACCAGATAGACGCCATGCGGATCGGGCGCATCGAAGCGCCAGATCGACGCGCCCGCATCGCCGGGACGACGGCTGTCCTCGTTGCTCGGCACCAGCGCAGCCATCTCGCGCGGCGGCCCGGAATAGACACCGCTGGAGAACAGCCGCAGCGGCGGCGCGGCGGCGAGATCGACGCGGGCGCCGGCCGGCACGTCGGGGCTCTGCAGCTGTGCCTCGGCGATACGCAGGCGCCCGGGGCACTGCAGCGTCTCCCTGGCCGCGGCGGGCGCGGCCGAAAGCACGGCGATGAGCAGCGGCAGCGCGCAGCGCGCCGTGGCGGACATTCCCTTCGACACCATCACACGCTCCCTGTCGGCTGCAGGATCGAGACCGGCAAAGACCTCGGCCTTCGCCTCGCACGCCCGGCGGCACAGCCGACCACTGCTGCAGGCCACATCGCCAGGCCGCGCATACGGTGCCTCCGACATCGCCAAAGGTCAACGCGACGACACGACGCGCAGCGGGCGTCATCGCGTGCGTTGGCGCCATTCCCTGCATTCCCCCGCCCCATCCACCCGCAGAAGAGAACACCGATGCAAAGCACGACCCACGACTACAGCCAGTACAGCCCGAAATGGCAGTTCCGCTTCAACTTCTACGACACCCACGGCGAACCCAAGTCGGCGACCTTCAAGGAAGCGATGAAAGCGCTGCCGTTCAAGGACAAGCTGCGTCTCAACATGAACTGGTTCGCCTTTTTCTTCGGCTTCATCTACCTGTTCGTGATCGGGTTGTGGCGCAAGGCGCTGATGCTGCTCGCCATCTCGCTGTGCTGCGGGATTGCGCTGGCCTTCCTTCCGGACGCGGCCAGTCGGGCCTTCGGCATCGCCTACTCGATCCTGGTCGGCATGACCGCCAACTACGCCTACTATCTGGACAAGGTGAAGGGCAGCACCAGTTGGAACCCGTTCGAAGGCATCCGCTGGTAACCGATCCCGCGCGCATCGTCTTGCATGCGCATCGGTCCGCCGCCGCAGTGGCGGCGGACCCATCCTATTCCCTCGCCACCCAGGCCCACGCCCAGGCAGCCCTTCCCTCCGCCTGTGCGCTTCGTTCGTTGCGCACAGGCACTTCAACGAAGGAGCCGCCTGATGTCGCCCACGTTTTTCCGCCCGGCGTTCGCGCGCCGCCCCCGCCGCGTCGCACCGCTGGCCGCCGCCCTCGCCGTCCTCGCCACGGCCGGCCCACACGCGGCCTACGCGCAAACGGATGCCACCACCCTGCCGACCGTGCGCGTCAGCGAGCGCAGCGACCCCGGCAAGCGCAGCAGTACCGCCACCAAAACCGACACCACGCTGCTGGAAACGCCGCAGTCGCTGTCGGTGATCGATGATGCGCGCATGCAGGCCCAGGGCGCGCAGACGCTGAAGGACGCCCTGAGCTACACCCCCGGGGTGATCCCCACGCGCTACGGCACCGACTCGCGCTACGACTGGATCTCGTTGCGCGGCTTCGACGCCTATGCGCCCGGCTTCTACCTGGATGGCATGCCGCTGCGCAACAACGGCAACTGGGGCATCTGGCCGATCGAACGCTATGGCGCCGAGCGCATCGAGGTGCTGCGCGGCCCGGCCTCGGTGCTGTATGGACAGAGCGGCCCGGGCGGGCTGGTCAACGCGATCAGCAAGCGGCCGAGCGCCGAACCACTGCACGAACTGCAAGTGCAGCTCGGCGATCACCAGCGCCGCCAGCTCGCCGGCGACCTGTCCGGACCGCTCAACGAGGACGGCACCGTCCTGTACCGCCTCACCGCCCTGGCACGCGAGGCCGAGCTGGCGGCCGGCGGCATGCGCGACGACCGCCGCTTCCTGGCCCCGGCGCTGACCTGGGCGCCCAGCGACGCCACCCGCCTCACCCTGCTCTCGCAGTTCGGCCGCACCCGCGCCGGCGTGTACCTGCGCATGCGGCCGGCGGTGGGATCGCTGGTGCCGACCGCGATCGGCACCCATCTCCCCAGCCGCCTGTTCGAGAGCGACCCGGTCTACAACCGCTTCGACCTGGACACGGCGATGCTCGCCGCGCTGTTCGAACACCGCGTCAACGAGGTGCTGAGCCTGCGCCAGAACGTCCGCTACGGCCGCCTGAAGGTGGACTACCGCAGCGTGCAGGGACGCGGCTTCGTCATCGAAAACCCCGCCGATCCGCTGGACCCGGCCAACTTCGCCCGGCTGCACCGCACCGCTTCGGACAGCAAGGAAACGGTGCACGCGCTGAACCTGGACAACCAGCTCGAGCTGCGCCTGCACGCCGGCGCCATGCAGCACACGCTGCTGTTCGGCCTGGACTACCAACGCACGCGCATCGACCAGGTCAGCCACAGCGGCGGCACCACCACGCCGCTGGACATCCGCCATCCGGTCTACGGCGATCCGGTCCGGATGCCGGCGCCCTGGTACGACGGCATCGCCACGGTGAGCCAGACCGGCCTGTACGTGCAGGACCAGGTGCGCTGGCGCGAGCACTGGCTGCTCACCCTCGGCGCGCGTTACGACCGCGCCGACAGCACGCTGGACAGCCGCCTGGACGGCAGCCGCAGCGACATCGTCGAACGCAAGGCGAGCAAGCGCGCCGGCCTGACCTACGTGGCCGACAACGGCTGGGCGCCGTACCTGAGCTACAGCGAATCCTTCGTGCCGACCGCGACGCTGGACCCGCGGAGCGGCCGTGCGTTCCGTCCGGAAAGCGGGCGCCAGTACGAAGCCGGGCTGCGCTTCCAACCCGACGGCGGCACCCAGTCGTACAGCGCCGCCGTGTTCGACCTGCGCCGGCGCAACTACCTGACCTACGACCCGGACTTCCTCCCGCGCCAGACCGGCGAAACGCTGGTCCGCGGCCTGGAACTGGAGGCATCGCTGCACCCGCTGCCGCGGCTGCAGGTGATCGGCTCCTACAGCTACACGCCGACCGTGGAAGTGACCGCCAGCAGCAACCCGCGCGAGCTAGGCAAGCCGCTGTCGGCGGTGTCGCGCCACGCCGCGGCACTGTGGGCCGACTACCGCTTCGACAGCGGCATCCGGCTCGGCCTGGGCGCGCGCTATACCGGCGCCAACCGTGGCGACCTGGACGCCGCACGCGCCGAAGTGCCGGCGTTCACCCTGTTCGACGCGCTGCTCGGCTACGACCGCGACCGCTGGAGCCTGGCCTTGAACGTGCACAATCTCGCCGACAAGACCTACCTCAGCAACTGCGACGCCTACGACAACTGTTACTACGGCGAGCAGCGACGCGTCATGACCACGGCCACGTATCGCTGGTGAGGCAGCGCGGGCGCGATGGCAGCCTTTGCCATCGCGCCCGCGTCTGCTGCAGGTCGATGCGCAGGCTGCGCCTCGGGTGCCGCTGGCGGCATTGCATGCCAGGCAGACAGGTCTGCCACCGGCAACCGGCGACTGCGGGCGCGACGCAGCCCCTCAATCGCCCGGTTGCGTCGCCCTGAAACCCGCATGCCCGCAGGCCGCGTCGTAGGCGTAGTCGCCCGCTGCGAGCAGGTGACGGCCGCTGTTGATGTGCGCAGGTGGCGTCTTCAGCGGACCGCGCCACTGCACGCTGTCCGGAGTCGCCGCCTTGCCATCGCCGACCGCAAAGCTGTAACCGAACACCGATTGCCCCTTTGCATCGACGACGTCGAGCCGCAGTTGGGTGGCCTCCGGCACCACCCGCGTGGGGTGACCCGCGATCTCCACGGTCTGTTGCAGGCTGGTGGGCGTGGCGGGCGGCACCACCGGGTTGAGCATCATGTAGGACACACCGGTGTCGGGCAGCAACTTGCCGCAGACGCGGTAGTCGCTGCCGCTGCGGGGAAAGCTGGCGCAGGCACTGGGCGCCTGCCAGTCGCCCGGCGCATCGGCGTTGGCGGCGCCGCGCTGCAGCGGTACCAGTGCGAATCCCTTCAGCGCCGCCTGGCTGACGCCCAGGGTGATGCCCTTGGCACTGACGATGTAGCCGGGGCTCATGCGCTGCGCGCGCATCTGTGCCAGGTTGAGGAACGGATTGCGCGCGGCGTCGACGCCGCGGTCATAGCCCACGCCCATCATGCCGAAGGTCGGCGAGATGGTGCTGCAGTTGCGCAGCACCTGGGTGCTGCTGCTCAGCGCGGGGCTGCCATCGTAGCCGGCGCAGGTGGCCGGCACCTGTGCCAGCGGCTTGGGTTGCTTGGCTACGCTGGCGACATCGCAGGTGCACTGCGCGGCCAGCACGGTAATGCGGTCCACCCGCGCGGCGGCGCGTTTGCCGTCGGGCGAGACACCGAGTTGCATCGGCACGTCCACGTACTTGCCGGGGTGATATTTGCTGTCGCTCGAGTAAAAGATGTGGCCGGGCGTGCTGGACGCGTCCCAGGCACTGCGCAACGCGTCGCTCAGCGGCACCACCACGCCGGTGGAACCGGTATCCACCTCCAGCACCTGACTGCCCTTGCTGCGGCCGTCGGCATCGCTGCCGAGCTGCACCCGCACCTGGTAGGCGAACTTGGGCGTGGCCCTGGAAGCCAGCGGCAGGTCCACCGTCTGCGTCTGCAGCGCGCAGGTCTGCGCGGCGGCGGTGGCGCTCCCGGCCAGGCATAGCGCGGCCCCGCTCCAGCGTGTCCATCGGTTCATGGCGATGCCTCGTTTGGGTGTTGCGCCATGCTAGAGCGCGGCAGCATGCCCATCGTGCGTGGATCCGCACGATGCGGCGCTTGTCTACCGCCGCTGGCGTGGCGCTGTGGTCGGCATTCCAGTGGCGACGCAACGCGACCTGCACACGCGAGGCGTGCATCCAGATCCCGGCAACGCCTGCCCGCGCGCAACCCAGGGTTGCCAAGCCGGGGAGCTTGGTACACAATGCAGTCCGTTGTGCGCCGGGCTGATTCAAAAACATCTTTTGAATCAATGCGTTGGACGAGAGCCGCAAGGCATCGTCCGCTTCCCGCCGCAAGGGCCCCGGCAGCGGGGCTTTGTTTTGTCGGACGCCACAGGCGTTGCGGCAAGACGTCAGTCCACCGGCCTGGTGGCAGAGTGGTTATGCAGCGGACTGCAAATCCGCGTACGCCGGTTCAATTCCGACCCAGGCCTCCATCTTGTTTCGACGCCATGGGCCGCTTGCTGCGGCCCATTTGCGTTTGTGCCCTGCGCTGCGATCGCCTGGCGCGCTGGCGCCGCGGTTGCGCTGCACATGCCCTCGCCTTCACTTCGCGTACGCAGCGCCGCCCACGCCGCATTTAGGCTGGCCTGCATAGGGTCGATGCTCTGCCCGAGCTGCCGATCGCGATGACACTACCCGCTGCGCACGCCGAGCCCGCGCCTACCCGGCGGCGCGGGCTGTTCCGTCTGCTGGGGTCCGGCGTGGTGACCGGCGCCGCCGACGACGATCCCTCTGCCATCGGCACCTATGCCAGTGCGGGGGCGCGCTACGGCTTCGCGTTCCTGTGGATCGCGCCGGTGCTGCTGCCGATGATGTACCTGGTGGTGTATCTGTCGGCCAAGCTCGGGCGGGTTTCCGGCAAGGGCCTGTTCGCGATCATCCGCGACCGCTATCCGCGCTGGGTGCTGTATCCCACGGTCCTCGGCGCCTTCATCGGCAACGTGATCGAAGCAGCAGCCAATCTTGGTGGCATCGGCGCGGCGCTGAACCTGTTGATTCCGCTGCCGGTACCGGCAATCGTGGTCGCGACCGCGCTGGCGATCTTCGCCCTGCAGGTCTTCGGTTCCTATCGCCTGCTGAAGCGGATCTTCCGCTGGCTGGCGCTGGCGCTGTTCGCCTATGTCGCCGCCGCCTTGCTGGCCCGCCCCGACCTGCGCCAGGTGCTGCGCGGCACCTTCGTGCCGCATGCCGAATTCAGCCGCGAGTACCTGTCGATGATCGTCGCCTGCATCGGCACCTCGCTGTCGGCCTACATCTTCACCTGGCAGTCCAATCAGGAGGTGGAAGAGCAGATCGCCAAAGGCCACCGCAGCCTCGCCGCGCGCCAGGGTGCCAGCACCGGCGAACTGCGCCGTACCCGCCGCGACGTGATGGTCGGCATGCTGTTCTCCAACCTCATCCTCTACTTCATCATCCTCTCCACTGCCGCCACCCTGCACCGCTCCGGCCAGACCGAGATCGCGACCGCGGCGCAGGCCGCCGCCGCGCTGGAACCGCTGGCCGGTCCCGCGGCCAAGTGGCTGTTCGCGCTCGGCTTGGTCGGGGTGGGCTGCCTGGCGGTGCCGGTGATGACCACCGGCGCGGCCTACGACCTGGTGCAGGGCGTCGGCCACCAGGGCAGCCTGCACGCGCGGCCGCGCGAGGCCAAGCTGTTCTACGCCACCATCGCGTTGGTCACGGCGATCGCCGTGGGGCTGAACTTCCTCGGCATCAATCCGATGAAGGCGCTGGTGCTGTCGGGCATCGTGCAGGGCATGTTGGTGCCGCCCCTGCTGTTGCTGATGATGTTGATGAGCAACGACCGCACGCTGATGCGCGGCCGCGTCAACAGCCGCATCACCAATGCGCTCGGCTGGATCACCGTGGCGGTCACCTTTGCCGCCAGCGCCTGCCTGCTGGTCACGCTGCTGCTGTAGGCACGCAAAAGCTGCGTGACTGAAAAACTTTCGCTGGCGCGCTGCGCCTGGCATGCCGCACCAGTGCAATGCAGCGCAGCGGGGGCGAAGAAGATGCTGGCACGCATTCTGCGTTCCAAAGGCATCCCCTTCCGACTCCACGGCGATGATCCTCAGCTTTCTGCAACATCGTCTGCCGGCCTGGCCGGTGCAGGATCCGGTCAGTGCCGGCCGCACCAGCGAGATCGTCGCAGGCCAGCAGGCACAGATTCTGGTGCTGTGGGGCGGCGAAGTGCGCAACGAACGCGCGCTGTTCGGCCGCCGCGATGCGCCGCAGGGCCCGCTGATCACCAGCGAACGGTGCGCGCGTACCTGGCCCGCGGCGCAGGCCGCGGTCTGGGAAACACAACGCTGCCTGGTGCCGATCGCCGGCTTCAGCGTCGCCGGCGACGCTGCGCGTGGCGCATGGATCTGTGAGGCATCCGGCCCGCTGTTCGCCGCTGGCCTGCGCAACAGCATGCAGACCCAGGACGGCTTCCATCTCTCGTGCTTCTCCCTGCTCACCGACGCATCGGCATCGCCGCACCCGCCTACCGAGGTGCCGCTGCTGATCGGTGCCGACGACGTGATCGGGTGGCTGTACCTCGACGGCAGCGAAGCGTTGCGGCGCCTGCGGCACGCGCCGCCACAGCGTTTCGTCAGCATCGATGCGTTGCTGCGCGGCCCGTTGCCGTATGAGCGTCCGCACTGAGCGCAGGCGGGCGTCCATCCACGGGGAGGCGATGTGCGGCATCCCGCATCACGAACGTGGCATGCCGCACATTCCGTGCGTACGAAGGCACAGATCGCGATGCGCGACGACATTGCTGAAGCGGCCTGGATCCGCTTCAGCATGATGAGGACGCGTCTTAGCCTGTTTTCGCCTTGCACTCACACAGGCGGAGGACGATGGAATGACCTGATCCGCAGAGTGCAACCCGCATGACGAAACCCCTACTCGCGATCGTGGATGGCAATACTGCGTTGTCGGACCACGTGTCCACCTTCTCCCTGCGCCGTGGCATGGCGCTGACCCGACTGCCGTCGATCGCGCACGCGCGACATTGGCTGCAACAGCAACGCGTCGATCTGCTGCTGCTCGACGGCGACGCCGAGCGCGTCGCCGCGATGGAGCTGATCAACGCCCTGGCCAGCCGCTCGGATGCGCGCATCGTGCTACTGGCCACCGAGGCGCAGATGCCGAAATGGCGCGGCCTCGCCGGCGACAGCGTCACGCTGCTGCAGGCTCCCCCGCCGTGGCCGCAGCTCGACGCCGCGCTTGAGCAGGTTCTGCGCCGACTGCCGCCGCGTCGCGGCAAGGCCCGCTTCGGCCTGGTCGGCGAATGCGCGGCGATCGCGCGGGTGCAGCGCGACATCGCCCGCGTCGCGCCGCTGGACATCTCGGTGCTGATCGCCGGAGAGACCGGCACCGGCAAGGAACTGCTGGCCAAGGCGATCCACGACGCGAGCGGACGCAGTGGGCGCCTCGTGGCGGTCAATTGCGGCGCGATTCCGCCGGAACTGCTCGCCAGCCAATTGTTCGGCCATGAGCGCGGCAGCTTCACCGGCGCCAATCAGCGCCATGCCGGCTACTTCGAACAGGCACAGGGCGGCACCCTGTTTCTGGACGAGATCGGCGAGATGGCGCCGGAACTGCAGGTCTACCTGCTGCGCTGCCTGGAAACCGGGGCGATCACCCGGGTCGGCAGCGATGCCGAGGTCAAGCTGGACGTGCGCATCGTCGCCGCGACCCACCGCGACCTGCTCGGCGACGCCAGCACGCTGCGCCGCGACCTGTACTACCGGCTGTCGCACTACGTCATCGAACTGCCGCCGCTGCGCGAGCGCGGCGACGACGTGCACCTGATCGCCGACGCGCTGCTGGATACGCTCAACCGGCGCTATGGCACGCGCAAGCAGTTCGATGCCTTCTCACGCACGGTGCTGGCCCAGCACCGTTGGCCAGGCAATGTACGCGAGTTGTCCAGTGCGGTGGCGCGCAGCTACTACCGCGCCGATGGCGAGGCGGTGACGGTCGAGCCCCTGCTGCAGGGCGAGGCAGCGCCGCCGATGCGCGAGGCGCATGGCCAGTCCGCGGCGACGGGCGACGAGGTGACCTTCCGCGTGGGCACGCCGCTGAAGCAGATCGAGCAGGAGATGTTGGCGCGCACCCTGCACGTCAACGGCGGCGACAAGTCCGCCGCCGCGCGCAGCCTGGGCATCAGCGTGCGCACGATCTACAACCTGATGTCGCGCAGCGAACGCGATTTCCGCTGAACGCCAACGTCGCGGCACCGCGACCACGTCACAAGGCAGCCGCGCCTCGCGGCGGAAGCCGCTCCGAAAGGTAGCTTCCCAACTCGGCCCGTCGAGCCACGCGTCCCGCGCTAAGGCAGGCCGCACGCCGCGCGCAGTTCGTCCTCGATCGGGGCCACCTGGCCCGGCGGCCGCGATTGCGGCCGGCACAGGTAGGTTTCCTCGGCGATGCGCGCATCCACGACGAAACCGGCACTGCGCAGCATGGCCTCCACGCCGGCATGGTTCGGCGCCCACCAGTTGGTCGGATCGTCGGCCAGGCGATGCTCGATGAAGGCCATCTTCGGCCAGCCCGGTTCGCACATGCGGCCGCGCTCAAGCAAGCCGATGTCGCGCGGGGCCGGATACACCTCTTCGCCCGGCATGGTCATGGTCTGCAGCACCAGGGCGCGCCGGCACAGCCGCCGCACGATGTCCAGCGCCAGCAGCGGATGCCGCAGGTGATACAGCACGCCCATCAGCCACACCAGGTCGTACTGCTCGGCTTCGCGCGCTAGCGCGTACACCTGCATCTGCCGGAAGCGCACGCGCCGCTGCAGACCCAACTGTTCGGCCGCCCAGCGCGCCTGCCGCAGGTAGTGCGGGTTCATGTCGATCGCCACCACGTCGGCGCCGCGCCTGGCCAGCTCGAAGCTGTAGAAGCCGGCGTTGCAGCCGATGTCCAGCACCCGCCAGCCGCGCAGGTCGGCCGGTATGTGCGCGGCCATCTGCCGCCACTTGCAGGCGGGAAAATCGCCATAGGGATGCTCCGGCAGGGTCTGCCGGCCGTCGGGCAGGTGCAGGTTGTGGAACCACGGCCCCAGCGCCTGGATCGGATCGTCCGGGTCGAGGGACGGAACGGCGGATTGCATGGCGGTCTCCCGGGAAGGCGCCGAACGCGGCTCAGCGGTTGACGAACTTGAAGAAGCGGCTCTGGCTGCCGTCGCTGGTCTTCTCCTGATACAGGAAGGCCAGTTCTTCTTCTTCGAACTTGTCGAAGAAGTCGTCCCAGCTGATTTCTTCCAGCGCCGCATCGTCGCGGAACAGGATGCGCAGCACGCCGGCGTCCTCGTCGGCTTCGGTGCCGCGCACGCTGGCCGGGCGGCCACCGCGGGCCTCGACCCAGCGGCGGATCTCGTCGTGATCGGTGGTGGTCTTGGCGTCATGCGAAGGCATGGGCGGATCTCCTGGTGGAGGTGGACATGGCCGCGTCGGCGACGCAGTCGAGCGCATCGTGCAGGGTCTGCGCGCGATGCGCGGCGGTGTGTTCGGCGAGCACGCGGCGGCGCCCCGCCTCGCCGATCGCCAGGCGGTGTGCCTCGGGCAGGTCGCGGAGCCAGCCCAGCACCTCGGACGCGCGCCGCGCGATCAGGATGTCCTTGCCCGGCGCGAACAGCGTCTCCAGTCCATCCCAGGGATCGGAAATGATCGGCGTGGCGCAGGCCGCCGCCTCGAACAGGCGCACGCTCGGCGACCAGCCCGCCAGCACCATGTCGGCGCGGGTCAGATTGAGGGTGAAGCGCTGCTGGTTGTAGAAGTCCATATGCTGCGCCGGCGGCAGGTGCGCACAGCGCTGCACGTTGTCCGGCCAGACGATGTGCGGCGGATACAGCGGCCCGGCGACCACGAAGCGGCCCTGCGGCCAGGCCATCGCCGGCTGCAGCAACAGCCGCTCCAGCGGCGGCTGCCGGTCGTCGCTGTAGGTGCCCATGTAGCCCAGGTCGTAGCACTGCGCCTGTGGCTGCGGCCGGTACTGTTCTGGATCGAACGCGCAGTACAGCGGCACGGCGCGCGGCGCACCGTACACGCGTTCCAGCCGCTGCAGGGTCGGTCCGCCGGTGAAGGACAGATACAGGTCGTAGTGCGGAATCAGCGCCGGCGAGAGATAGGCGCAGTCGCCGCGCTGCAGCGCCGCCACGGTCACCGGCGTATCGATGTCGTAGAAGGCGACCACGCCGCGCGCGGTCCGCTGCACCCAGGCGCCGACGTCGATGCCGTCGGGCACGTAGGAGCCGACGATCACCAGGTCCGCCGCCGCGATCGTGGCCGCATGCCGATCCTGCAATTCCTCGAGGCTGGCGTACAGCACCGGCGCGCACGGCAACTGCGCCGGTGGATCCTGGTGTTCGGCGTACCAGGGCACGTCGCGCTCCAGGAACAGCACGCGGTCGCCGCGCGCCTGCAGCGCGGCGATCAATGCGCGGTAGGTGGTGGCATGGCCGTTGCCCCAGGACGAGCGCAGGCTCAGGCCGAGGATGACGATGTCGCGCGCGGCCATCACGCCGCCTCCCGCTGGCGCGCGTCCAGCAAGGCTTCCACCTCGCGCGCACGGTGCGTGTAGGTGTGGTCGCGCAACAGACGCTGCCGCGCCCGTGCGCCGATCGCCTGCGCGTGCGCGGCGTCGATGCGTTGCAGGTAATGCGCCACCTGCTCGCTGTCGTGCGCGACCAGTACCTCCGACTGCGGGGTCAGGAACGCCTCGATCCCATCCCAGGCATCAACGATCAGGCAGGCGCCGGCACCGGCCGCCTCGAACACCCGCGTCGGCGGCGACCAGCCGAAGCGCGCCATGCTGTCGCGGTTGACGTTGAGCACCATGCGCACGCTGCAGTTGAAGGCGTTGTGGTCGCGCGTGGACACGTGGCCGAGCGTGCGCACGTTGTCCGGCAGGTCTGCGTCCCAGCCGCTGCCGCCGAGCAGGAATCTCGCGTCAGGCAGGCGCCGCGCCGGTTCCAGGAAGAACTGCCGCACCCGTGCCTCGCGGTCCGGCAGGCGGTTGCCGAGGAAGCCCAGGTCGGCGGCGAAGCCCGACTGCGCCGGCGCCGGATGGTGGCTCGAAGGATCCAGCGCGTTGTAGATCGGCACGCAGTCGGCCGCGCCCAACGCCCGATACGCGCTGACCACGCGCGGCCCGCCGCCATAGGTCAGCACCAGGTCGTAGCGCGGGATCTGCGCGCGGAACGGATCGTCCGCATCGGCCTGCACCCGCTCCAGCGTGGCCGGCGCGTCCACGTCCCAGAACAGCACCTGGGTGCGCGACGACCGCAGGCCCAGCACTTCGCGCTCCAGGAACGCATCGAACACGCCGACGCCGCTGGCCTTGACCACCACGTCGGCGCCGCGCGCCTGTTCCAGTGCGCGCGCCGCGTCGGCTTCGGCCGCACCGGGATAGACGGTGACCTGGGCCCACTCCGGATCGTCGATGTCGCGGTGCTGCTGGCGCCCGAACGCATCTTGTTCGAAGAAATGGATGTGGTGGCCGCGCTGCGCCAGCGCGTGCAGCAGGCCGCGGTAGTAGGTGGCGGCGCCATTCCAGTACGAGGACACCAGGCTGGAACCGAAGAAGGCGATGTGCAACGGGCTAGGCATGACTGAGGCTCCGGTGTTCGGGGTGCGCCGCGGGCGCGTCGAGTTCGGCGAGCACGGCCAGCAGTTCGTCGACACGGTGCGCGCAGCTGTGGCGGGTGCGGATGGTGTGCAGGCCGTGCATGCGCAGCGCCGCGGCGAGCTCGGCGTCGTGCAGCACGTCGTGCAGGTGGCGCTGCATCTGCGCGCCGTCGCGCGCCACCAGGTAATCGCGCCCGGGCGCGAACAACTGCTCGACGTCGTCCCACGGTGCGCAGACCAGCGGGATGCCGCAGGCCAGCGCCTCGAACACGCGGATCGTGGGGATGCCGGGCAATGCGCGCACGTACGGCCGCCGCGGCACGTGCACGGTGACGCGGAAATGCGCGAACGCCTGCGGCGCGCGATGGTTGGGCAACCAACCGGCGTAGTCGATGCCGGCCTCGGCCAGCGCCTGCAAGGCCTGCGGCGGATAACGCACGCCGTGGATGCGCGCGCGCAGGCGCAGCCTCCGTACCGGCTGGATCAGGAACGTGTCCAGCTCCTGCGCACGCTCATCGTCGCCCCAGTTGCCGATCCACAGCAGGTCGCCCTGCTGCGCCTGCCCGAGTTGCGGCTGGAACACGCGCAGATCCGCCGCTTCGTGCCAAGTCCATACGCGCCGGCTCCAGCCGTGGCGCAGATACTGTTGGCGCACCGCCTCGCCGAAGGCGAGCACGCCGTCGTAGTCGGACAGATCGAACCGCGCCATCTCGTCGGGGGCGCTGACCGAGCGGTGGTGGGTGTCGTGGAACAGCACGCGGCAGCCGACAGGCGCTTCGCGGCCGATCCGCGCGATCAGCGCGGGCGCGTTCCACTCGTGCACCAGCACCACGTCGGCACCGTCCAGCACTCCCGCCAGATCCAGTGTGGCCAGGTCGTAGCGCGTGCTGCGCAGCTGCGGAAAGGCGTCCGCGAAGGCCTGCAACGGCGCCTCGCCCTCCTCCGCCTGCAGTTGCGCGCGGCTCCAGCTGTCGTGCGGCTCGTACACCGCCACCGTATGCCCGCGCGCCTGCAGGTCGGCGACGATGCCGCGCAGGAAATGCGCATTGCCGTGGTTCCAGTCCGACACCAGCGAGTGATAGAACAGTACGAAGTTCATGCACCGACTCCGATCGAGGACAACATGGGGACCGGCGGGCCGGCCCGTCCGGCCACGCGCGGCGTGCCGCGATGCGCGATCAGCGTCCGATAGCGCTGGCGATAGGCCGCGGCCATGGCGGTGGCGCTGTAGCGCCGTGCCTGCGCAACCGCGCGCCGGGCCATGCGCTGACGCAGCAGCGGATCGCCGATCAGGCGCTGCAACTGCGCCGTCAGCGCCTGCGCGTCGTCCGGCGCGACGTACAGCGCCGCCTCGCCCCAGACCTCGCGCAGGCTGGGGATGTCGCCCAGCAGCAGCGCGCAGCCGGCCTGCGCGGCTTCCAGCGCCGACAACCCGAACGGTTCGTAGCGCGCCGGCAACGCATACACGCTGGCACGCGCCATCCAGCGGCGCAGGCGCGACGGCGGCAGCTGGCCCAGCAGCAGCGCCTGCGCGATCGCCGCGGTGCCGCCGTCCGGATGCGCCGCCTCGCCGGCGATGCGCAGCGCCCACGGCAATCGCGGCGCGACCGCCGCCAGCGTCCGCAGATTCTTCGCTTCGTCCCACAGCCGCCCCGCCGCCAGCACCAGCGGTCGCTTGGCGCTGGCCGGCACCGGCCGCGACAGCGGCACGGCGCCGTTGGCGATCACGCTGCATGGCGTGTCCAGCGGATACTGCGCACGCAACGCCGAAAGCATTGCCTGGGTCGGCGCGACCACGTGATCGGCCGCCGCCAGGCCCGCGGCGACCGTGGCGCGGTAGTGATCCCACTCGGGCGGCAACGCCTCGCCGCGCACCGCCTGCCACCAGGAACCGACGCAGGAATGCGCGGTCATCAGCACCGGCGCCGGCCACGCCAGCGTCCCGTGCGCATAGTCGTTCAGATGCACCACGTCCGGCCGCACCTGCGCGGCCAGCGCCTGCAGCCAGCGCCCGGCGGCGGCGACATCGGCCCAGGGATCGGCCATCCACAACAGCAGGTAGCCACTGGCGTGCAGGCGCAGCCCCGGGATCGCCGCGGCCTCGCGCCACTGCGCCGGCGTCGGGGTCGCGCCCATCGTCGCCAGTTCCACGCGATCGCCCTGCGCGGTCAGCACGCGGCACAGGCTCAGCGCGTACTGCCACACGCCGCCGACGGTGTCGGCGGTCATCAGGATCCGCAGCGGCCGCTCAGCGTCCATAGAGCGCATCCACGGTGCGGGCGACCTCGAGCAACTGCAGCGCCGCCGGGTCGAACCCGGGGTCGGCGCGCAGGCGCTCGGCCCAGTCCAGCAGGGCGCGCCCGCCCCAGGCATCCGGTGGCGAGGCCAGGCGCTCGCAGCGCGTGCCGTCGAAGCGGTCCACGGTGAAGTCGAAGAACGAGCCGTCGACATTGCGCAGCGCCGCGCCGCCACCGGTGCCGTACACATGCGCCTGGATCACCGCATCGCAGCCGGCCGGCAGGCGCCAGGAACAGGCCATGCGCACGCTGGCGCCGTTGTCCATGCGCCACTGCGCGCAGGCGTAGTCCTCCACCTGCCGCACCGGCCGGGTCAGCGGCCGGCCCTGCGCGTACAGCGCCGCCTGCAGGTCGTGGTGGCCGCCGCTGCCGGTGAGCCACATCGCCAGGTCCAGCAGGTGGATGCCCAGGTCGATCACGCAGCCGCCGCCGGAACGGGCGATGTCGTAGAACCAGTCCTTGTCCGGGCCGTAGGCGTTGTGGAACAGCAGGTCGATCGCGAACACCTCGCCCAGTGCGCCCTGCGCGATCTGCTCGCGCAGCGTCGCCATGCCCTTGGCGAAGCGATAGCTGAAATCCACCGCGAGCAGGCGGTCGTGGCGTTGCGCCAGCGCCAGCAGCTGCTCGGCTTCGGCCGCAGTGCGGGTCAACGGCTTCTGGCAGAACACCGCCAGGCCGCGCTGCAACGCCGCAGCGGCCTGCGCGGCGTGCGCACCGCTGGGCGTGGCGATGACCACGCCGTCCAGGTCCTCGCGCGCCAGCAGCGCCTCCAGGTCGGGCAGCAGGTCGGCGGCCGGTGCGTCCTGGCGTGCGTCGTGCAGCGCCGTCGCGCTGGCATCGGCGATCGCCACCACCTCGCCGAGCCCGCTGTCGGCCAGGGCGCGCATGCGCGCGCGTCCGATCCAGCCGACGCCAAGAAAGCCGAGTCGCGGTGCACGCCACCGCGGTTGCGCCCACGCGTTCATGCCAGCACCACGCCTTTGAGGAAGCCCTCGGGGCGCGCCTCCATGTCCGCGAATGCTTGCGGCAACCGGTCCAGCGCATAGCGATGGGTCAACAGCGGAAACGGATCCAGGCGCCCGTCGGCGACCGCCTCCACCGCCTCCTGCAGGCCGCGCAACGCCACCCGCGGATCGCGCTCGTGCGCGTTGACCACGTCCAGGCCGCGCCAGTTCCACTGCTGCATGTCGACCTGGCGCGGGCCGTCCTGGTGGTAGCCGGCGATGACCAGGCGCCCGCCTTCACTGCACAGCGCACTGGCGATGTCGAGGGTGACCTGCTCGCCGGCGGCCTCGATCACCCGCAGGCAGCCGCTGCCGCCGGTGAGTTCGTGCACCGCGCCGATCGCGGCATGGCGATCCTCGGTGGCCAGGGTGGCGCTGGCGCCGCACTGGCGTGCGACCTGCAGGGCGTACTCGCGCCGCGACAGCGCGATCACCTGCGCACCCAGCCCGGTGGCCAGTTGGATCAGCAGCGCGCCGATGAAGCCGACGCCGACCACCGCTACGGTCTGGCCGGGCTGGATGTCGCTGCGGCGCAGGATGTTCATCGCGCAGGCCAGCGGCTCGCCCGGCAGGTCGAGGCCGGACAGCGCCGGCGGCAAGCGCACCAGCGCGTCGGGTTCGGCGATGTCGTACTCGGCATAGGCGCGGCCGGACAGCAGCGCGACGCGATCGCCCGGCGCCCAGTCGCGGACCTCGGCGCCGACCGCGTCGACCTCGCCCCAGCCTTCGTGGCCGGGCGCACCTGGTTCGAACGGATAGGCGAACCACGGCCGGCCGGCCCACACCGGCAGATTGGACGCGCACACGCCGCAGCCGTGCAGGCGCACCCGCACCTGCTGCGGCGCAGGTTCGGGGCGTGGCTGGCGCTGGGTGACGATGCGGCCTGGGCCTTCGAAGACGACGGCATGCATGCTGTTCATGCGGCGTGGATCCTCCGTTGCGGTGGGGAAACAGGTGCGGCGCGCTCGGCCTGCGTGTGCAGCCAGCGGTGCAGGCGCGCGATGCCGGCATCGGCGCCGACGCGAGGCGACCAGCCGGTGGCCGCGGCAAAGGCGCGTGTGTCGGAGACGTAGTAGCGCTGGTCGCCGACCCGCGGCGCGGCGTGCGCCAGTTCCAGGCGATGGCCGACCAGGACCTCGATCCGCCGCAGCACCTCGCGCAGGCTGGCGGCATTGGCCGGGCCGCCGCCCATGTTGAACGCCCGCCCGGACAGCCGCGGCATCTGCGCCTGGCATTGCAGGAACGCCTCCACCAGGTCGTCAACGAACAACAGGTCGCGGACCTGGCGGCCATCGCCATACACGGTGATCGGCTGCCCTTGCAACGCACGAATCAGGAAATGCGCGACCCAGCCCTGGTCTTCGTTGCCGCACTGGTGCGGGCCATAGATGCAGCTCATCCGCAGCACCACCGCCTGCAGGCCGAAGCTGCGTGCGTAGTCCAGCACATACTGGTCGGCGCCGCCCTTGGAGCAGCCGTAGGGGCTGTGGAAATCCAGTGCGCGGCGCTCGTCGATGCCGCGCGCGCGCAGCAGCGGGTCGCACGGCTGGTAGCGCTGCGCGTCGGCCTCCAGCGCGACATCGTCCAGCGCGCCGTAGACCTTGTTGGTGGAGGTGAACAGCAACGGCGGCGGTCGCCGCACGCCGCGGATCGCCTCGAGCACGTTGAAGGTGCCGCGCAGGTTGACCTCGAAGTCGTGCGACGGATCCTCCAGGCTGGAGGTCACCGCCACCTGCGCGGCCAGGTGGAACACCTGCGCCGCCTGTGCCACCGCATCGCCGAGCAGATGCCGGTCGCGCACGTCGCCCACTTCCACCTGCAGGCGCTCAGCGGGATAGCGGCTGCGTAGCCACTGCAGGTTGTGCTCCACGCCCGGCCGCGACAGGTTGTCGTAGACGATGACCCGGCGTCCGCTGTCGAGCAGGCGCGCGGCCAGGTTGGTGCCGATGAAGCCGGCGCCACCGGTGATCAGCACTGCATCGGCGCGCGGACGCGACAGCGCACGCAGCGGCGTGGTCTCTGCGCCCGCCGCTGCGGCGGCCGGGAGCGGCGCGACGGAGCGCGGTGCGCGCGACAGGTGCGCGCCGTGTTCGTGGTGCAGCGACGCCAGCGCCTGGATGCCGTCGTAGCCCTGCTCGGCCCACAGCCGGTACAGCAGCTTGGCACGGCCGCGCTCGTCGCGCAGGCCGAAGTGATAGTGGCGCTCGTCCTCGTGGAAACCGTCCTGGTGGCTGATGCTGCCGTGCAGATCGCGCGCGGCGTACCAGTACAGCCGCTCCACCGGCGCATCCAGCGTCTCGCGCAGCTGCCGCACCTGCTCGATCTCGTCGTGGCGCCAGGTCGAGTAACCGGTCTCGCTGAGCCACACCTGCGGCTGCAGGCCGTGCGCGGCGAGCACCGCGCGCACCTCACCGAGCACGTCCGCCCACGGCCGGCGACGGAAATCCCAGGTGCCAGGGAACCCGTGCACGCCGACCGCGTCGATATGCGCCAGCGCCCCGCGCTGCGCCATCAACGCCAGCCAGTTCGGGTCGGTCGGGCACATGCCGCCCAGCAGGGTCTTCTTGCCCAACTGGTGCGCCCAATGCGCGGCCTGGCCGATCATCTCGGCGAAACGCTGCCAGTCGTGGTCCAGGTGCCAGTCCCAGTCGTTGAGGTTGTTCGGCTCGTTCCACAGCTCGATCCACTCGAAGCCGGCGCCGAAGCGACCCACCACCTGGTCGATGAAGTCGGCGAAGGCCTTGCTGTCGCGCGGCGGCGACGCGGTGCGCGGTTCCAGCCCCAACGACGGCGGGGTGTAGCAGAAGCACGGCAGCACCTCGCAGTGCGCGCTCAGCAGCGGCATCAGCCAGGCGTACCAGCGCTCGCCCTCGGCGGTATGCCAGTCGGCCCAGGAGAACTGCGTGCGCAGCCGGCGCACGCCGAGCTCGCGCATGTCGCGCAGCAACGCGTGCACCGCGTCTTCGTCGCCGATCCGCAGCCATTCGATCAGGCCGATCTCCGCCAGCCGTTCGCGTGCCTGCGCGCTCATCCCTGCAACCCCCGCCGCGCCAGCTCGGCATTGGCCGCCTCGATCCCATCGGCGGCGGTCTGCTCGGCCAGCCACGCCACCAGTTCGCCCAGGCCCTGTTGCAGTTCCACCTGCGGCACGTAGCCGATGCGTTCGCGGGCCAGGGAGATGTCGGCGAAGCAGTGCCGGATATCGCCCACGCGATAGTTGCCGGACAGCTGCGGCGGCAGATCGTCGATGCCCATGGCCGCAGCGATGCGTTGCGCCACTTCGTTGATGCTGATCGCCTGACCGCTGCCGATGTTCAGCGCCAGACCCGCGGCGGCCTCGCTTTCGTAGGCCAGGCGGCAGGCACGGGCGACGTCGCTGACATGCACGAAATCGCGGCGTTGCGCGCCGTCCTCGAAGATCACCGGAGGTTTGCGATTGAGCAGCCGCGCCGCGAAGATCGCCAGCACCCCGGTGTAGGGATTGGACAGCGCCTGGCGCGTGCCGTAGATGTTGAAGAAGCGCAGCGCCGTGGTCGGGATCGCATAGGCCTGGCCGACGATCAGGCACAGGCGCTCCTGGTCCAGCTTGGACAGCGCGTACACCGAGGACGGCTCCGCGGGCTTGCGCTCGTCGGTCGGCACCGGCTGCAGCACGCGCCCATCCACGCTCGGCTCCCACTGCGCGCGGCGCAGCTGCGCCAGCGGTCGTTCGCGCACCGGCACCGGCGTGCCATCGGTATCGACATAGGCGCCCTCGCCATAGATGCTCATGCTCGACGCCACCACCAGCCGCTGCACCGGGCGCTCCACCAGCGCTTCCAGCAGCACGGCGGTGCCGAGGTTGTTGGTCTGGGTGTAGTGCGCGATCTGGTACATGCTCTGGCCGACGCCGACCGCCGCGGCGAGATGGAACACGCCGTCCACGTCCTGCAGCGCCTGGCGCACCGTCGCCGGATCGCAGACGTCGCCGACGATCAGTTCCACCTGCGCGGACAGATAGTCCGGCCGCGTCGCCTGCGCGCCGTGCACCTGGGCGCACAGGTTGTCGAGCACCCGCACCCGGTAGCCGTGCGCCAGCAGTTCGTCGGCAAGATGCGAGCCGACGAAGCCGGCGCCGCCGGTGATCAACACGCGCTTTCCGGCATGCGGGCGGCCCGCGCCGCCCCTGAGTTCATGCACAGTCACGTTGCACCTCCAGATCGGGGATGTCGTGCAGATGCGCCTGGAACCAGGCGATGGTGCGGCGCAGGCCGTCGTCCAGCGCCACCCGCGGCTCCCAGCCAAGCTCGCGCCGCGCCAGGCCGATGTCCGGGCAGCGCCGGGTCGGGTCGTCCTTGGGCATCGGGCGGCGCACGATGCGCGAGGACGAGCCGGTCAGCGCCAGAATCCGCTGCGCCAGTTCGGCCACGGTGACTTCGTGCGGATTGCCCAGGTTGATCGGTCCGGTGCAGCCGCGCGGGCTGCGCATCAGTCGCACGATGCCCTCGACCAGATCGGAGACGTAGCAGAACGAGCGGGTCTGGCTGCCGTCGCCGTACAGCGTCAGCGGCTGCTCGCGCAGCGCCTGCACGATCAGGTTGGACACCACGCGGCCGTCGTCGTTGCGCATGCGCGGCCCGTAGGTGTTGAAGATGCGACCGACCTTGATGTCGGTGGCGTACAGCCGGTGGTAGTCGAAGAACGCCGCCTCGGCGCAGCGCTTGCCCTCGTCGTAGCACGCACGCGGACCGATCGGGCTCACTGCACCGCGGTAGTCCTCGCGCTGCGGATGCACCTCCGGCTCGCCGTAGACCTCGCTGGTGGACGCCTGGAAGATGGTCGCACCGTTGCTGCGCGCCACCTCCAGCAGATTGATCGCGCCTTCCAGGCAGGTCTGCAGGGTATGCAGCGGACGCGCCTGGTAATGCACCGGCGAGGCGCAGCAGGCCAGATTGAACACCCAGTCCGCCTTGGCCTGGTACGGCTGCACCACGTCATGGGCGACGAAACGGAAGCGCGGCCGCCCCAGCAGGTGCGCGAGATTGTCCAGCGAGCCGGTCAGCAGGTTGTCCAGCGCGGTGACGTCGTAGCCGTCGTCGAGCAGGCGCTCGCACAGATGCGCACCGACGAAGCCGGCACCGCCGGCGACCAGCGCGCGCGGTGGCGCGTGGGTGGTAGGGGAAGCAATTGCGCCATCCATCATCGACTCCTCGCAGAGGCCTGGCGTCATCGCCTGGCGTGGGAGGAAGCAGCGCAAATCGCGTGCCAAGTGTGCGCACGCACGCGATGGGCCTGCAGTGCGCGGCGGCACGGTCGCAACACCGTGCGTTCTGTGACCACGACATAAGCCACATGTGCACGCGCGTGTCGGCGTGACGTGAAGTCATGGCAGCGCATGCAGGCGCGGAGGAAAAATTTGCCGATGTGCGCGAGGAGCTTGCGCGCGACGCAGCGACCGCGTTTTCCTGCCGCCCTCTTCGGCGTAAGATCGGCCCCGAAGAGGCGACGTGCAGCATCGTCGGGCACAGACACAGAGAGAGCACTGCAGCATGGAATGCGAGAGTGGCAGCACGTCGAATGCGAACCGCGCCTGTGCACGGCGGCGGCGCGCGCTCTCCCCTGGCAACGACAGGCCGGTTCGCCGCGGTCGCGCGCGGCGGTACCGAACGTCCCCAGCATCCAGCAGCGCCGACGGCAGCGTCCACGTTCCCCAGGCCGCAGGCGCTGCGCACCCGATACAGCGACGCGCGCCGTGAGTGTGCTGTCCGATTTCGAGGCCTTGTCGCGCGCCACCGGCATGGTGCTGCCGCCGCTGCTGCGCACGCTGCTCGACACCGGCGATACCAGCTATTTCCCGCACTGGTGCGATGCGTGGAAGCACCCCGACCAGCCGCGGGTCGTGCCCTTCCTCAGCTGGTGGGACTACGAGTGGATCGACGCCGCGGAGAGCAGACGCAACATCGACGAGTGGCTGCACCCGCAGGCGCAGGGCGGCAGGAGCTTCCTGCCGTTCGCACAATCGGGCGCAGGCGACCTCTATTGCCTGGTGGCGGATGCCGCCGGATCCATCGGCGTCGCACTGGCGTGGCACGACAACGACGCATGCCGGATCGGATACCGCACGTTCGACGACTTCGTGTACGCCCGCTACCTGGAAACGCTCAGCGACGCCAGCCATCTGATCGACGAGGCCGGCGACCTGACCGCCGACCTCGTTGCCGCCGATATCCGCTGCGTGAGCCGCTTCATGGACCCGCAGCGCGGCGAGCAGCTTCGCCAGCTGTGCCAACGTCCGCTGGCGCTACGCGCATTTCGCCCCGGACCCAGGGCCGGCGTGCAGCACGTCCCCGCCTTCATCTCGCAAGAGGAGCTGGAGCTGCATCTGACCGCGCTTGCCGCGCCATCGGCCCCCTTCAGCCTCACACCGCGTTGGGAGATGCGCCGGCCCGATGCCGTTGCCGTCGTGGCACCGCCGCCTCCGCAGTGGCGCGATCTGGCGAAAGACCCGGGGCGCCGGATGCAGGCGATCCGCACCTATCAGCGACACCACGCCTGCACGCTGCAGGAGGCGAAACGGGCGATCGACGGGTTCCTCGCCGCGGCGCACGAACGCTGAGCCCGGACCGACAGCCCGCATCGACGGCGCATTCCGAATGGCCCTGCCTCCAGGCTGCGTGCCGCATTGCCCATGCAGAAACCGCGGGCATGAAAAAAGGGCCTGCGGCCCTTTTTTCGACGTTCCGCCTACATGCGGCGGACTGTCGTTACAAGCGAATTTGGAGCGGGAAACGAGACTCGAACTCGCGACCTCAACCTTGGCAAGGTTGCGCTCTACCAACTGAGCTATTCCCGCTTGAGGCCGCGAATTCTACCGGGACCACGCAGCCTGTCAACCGTTGCCTTCGATTTTTTTCGCGTTCTTTTCCGCCATCGCCGCACGCTCGTCGTCGCGCAGGCTCGGCCAGGCCGCATGCAGGTACTGGATGCCCGACAACAGGGTCAGGATCGACGCGATCGCCAGGGTCCAGTCGCCGACGTGGAAGATGAACAAGCCCATCCACACGCTCTCCGGCGGCGAGCCGTCGGGCATCACCGAGTACAGCAGGCACAGCAGCGCCACCATCTGCGCGGTGGTCTTGATCTTGCCGATCATCGCCACCCGCACCTTGGCGCGCTGGCCGATCTCGGCCATCCATTCGCGCAGCGCCGACACCGCGATCTCGCGGCCGACGATCACCGCCGCCCAGAACGCCATCCAAGGCGTCGGATGGCCCTGCACGATCAGGAACAGCGCCACCGCCACCATCAGCTTGTCGGCCACCGGATCCAGGAACGCGCCGAACGCGGAGTACTGGTGGTAGCGCCGCGCCACCCAGCCGTCCAGCCAGTCGGTGAACGCGGCCAGGCCGAAGATCGCCGCCGAGGCGAAGTTGGTCCAGGTGTACGGCAGATAGAACACCAGCACCAGCACGGGGATCATCACGATCCGCAGCAGCGTGAGCCAGGTGGGGATGGTCAACTTCATTGCGCTGCTCTACTCGCCTGCCGGATCGGGCACCGGCAGTCCGTGCAGGTTAGCGTAGATTCGTGCGGCCAGTGCGTCATTGATGCCTTCCACCCGCGCGATCTCGGCCTCGCCGGCGGCCTTGAGACCGGCCAGCCCGCCGAAATGCTTGAGCAGGCTGGCGCGGCGGCGCGGGCCGATGCCCGGGATGTCCTCCAGCTTGCTGGTCATGCGCGCCTTCTGGCGGCGCCCGCGGTGGCCGGTGATGGCGAAGCGGTGCGCCTCGTCGCGCACCTGCTGGATGAACTGCAGCGCCGGCGACGCCGCGCCCGGCCGCAGTTCGCGCCCGTCCGGCATCACCAGGGTCTCGTGGCCGGCGCGGCGCTCGGCGCCCTTGGCCACGCCGATCAGCAGCACCCCGTCCACGCCCAGGTCGGCCAGTGCGCCGGTGGCCTGCGCCAGCTGGCCGGCACCGCCGTCGATCAGCAGCACGTCCGGCAGCACCACATCGCCCTTCTCGCCTTCGGCGGCGCGGCGGAAGCGGCGCTCGATCGCCTGGCGCATCGCCGCGTAGTCGTCGCCCGGCTCGATGCCGCTGATGTTGTAGCGCCGGTACTGGCTGCGCACCGGGCCGCTGGCGTCGAACACCACGCACGAGGCCACCGTGGCCTCGCCCATGGTGTGGCTGATGTCGAAGCATTCCACCCGCTTGACCGGCTCGGCCAGGCCGAGCATCTCGCGCAGCGCCTCGCTGCGCGCATGCTGGGCGTTGCGGCTGGTCAGCTCGGTGACCAGGGTGGCCTGGGCGTTGCGGCTGGCCAGCTCCAGGTAGCCGGCGCGCTCGCCGCGCACGTTCCACTTCAGCTGCACCTTGCGCTCGGCGGCCGAACTCAGCGCCGCCTCGATCAGCTCGGCCTCGGGAATCTCGCGGTCCAGCAGCACCTCGCGCGGCGGCGCGTGCTCGACGTAGTACTGCGACACGAACGCACCCAGCACCTCGGCGGCGCTGTCCTCGCCGTTGGTCTTGGGGAAGAACGCGCGCGTGCCGAGATTGCGGCCGTCGCGGAACGCCAGCAGCAGCACGCAGGCGTTGGCGCCCTGGGTGGCGCAGGCCAGCACGTCGAGGTCGGCGGCGCGGCCGTCCACGTATTGCCGGCTCTGCATGCTGCGCAGCGAGCCAAGCAGATCGCGCAGGCGCGCGGCGCGCTCGAACTCCAGGCGTTCGCTGGCGGCCTGCATCGCCTGCACCAGTTCCTCGCCGAGCTGGTCGCTGCGCCCTTCCAGGAACAGCGTGGAGCGGCGCACCGCCTCGGCGTACTCGTCGGCCGCCACCAGCGCCACGCACGGCGCGCTGCAGCGGCCGATCTGGTACTGCAGGCACGGCCGCGAACGGTTGCGGAACACGCTGTCCTCGCAACTGCGCAGCTTGAACAGCTTGTGCATCAGGTTCAGCGTCTCGCGCACCGCGGTGACACCGGGATACGGCCCGAAGTAGCGCCCGGGCACCGCGCGCGGGCCACGGTGCAGGGTGATCCGCGGCCACTCCTCGCGGGTCAACAACACGTAGGGATAGCTCTTGTCGTCGCGCAGCGACACGTTGTAGCGCGGCGACAGCGACTTGATCAGCTGGTTTTCCAGCAGCAGCGCCTCGCCCTCGCTGCGGGTGACGGTGACGTCCATGCGCGCCACCTGCGCCAGCATGGCCATGGTCCGCGCATTCTTCGGCGAGCCGCTGAAATAGCTGGACACGCGCTTGCGCAGCGCACCGGCCTTGCCGACGTAGAGCAGGGTGTCGTCCGCGGCGTACATGCGGTAGACGCCGGGCGCGGTACTGAGGTTGGCGGCAAAGGCCTTGCCGTCGAACGGGGGCAATTCAGGGGTGCTCATTCGCCGATCGCGACGTCGTGCAGTTCGCCGCTGGCGATGTCGTAGCGCAGCACCGCATGCGCGTCTGTCTCGGCGATCCACACCGTGCCGGCGCTGACCGCCAATCCGCCCGGGCCATGCAGGCGCCGCGGCAAGGCCGCGGTGGACAATTCGCCGCCGCCCAGGCGCAGGCTGCGCAGGCTGCCGTTGCCGCTGTCGGCGATCCACAGCAGCGGCGCGTCCGGGCTCAGCGCGATCGCCTGCGGGAACTGCAGGCGGGCGCGGCTGCGCGGCCCGTCCTCGTCGCCGAAATCCCAGGGCCCCTGGCCGCCGAGCAAGGTCTGCACCAGGTCGCCGCGCAACTGCATCGAGCGCACCGCCGAGCCCAGCGCATCGCACACGTACAGCACCTGCTGCACCGCGGCCAGGCTGCACGGCTGCGCGAACGCGGCCAGGTGGCCGCTGCCGTCGCGCAGTTCCAGCGCGCCTGCGCCGGCGCGCCAACGCAGGCTGCGGCTGCCCAGGTCGTAGCTCCAGATGCGGTTGTCGCCGGCCATCGCCAGGTGCACCTGGTTGTCGGCGATCACCACGTCCTGCGGGTGGTTCAGCGGCGCCAGCAGCGGTTGCTCCACCGGGCCTTCGACCGGCTCGCCGGCGCGGCCGTTGCCGCACAGCGTGTCGACCTGGCCAGTGAGCAGGTTGATCCGGCGCAGCGCGTGGTTGCCGGTGTCGGCCACGTACAGCACGCCGCGCTCCAGGGCCAGCCCGCGCGGGCGGTGGAACGCCGCCTCGCCGATCGCGCCGTCGATGAAGTCCGCGGTGCCGATGCCGAACTGGCGCAGCACGCGGCCGCTGGTGCTGCATTCGAGGATGCGGTGATGGCCGCTGTCGGCGACGTACAGGCGATCCTCGGCCACCGCCAGGCCGGTCGGGAAGCGCAGCGGCAGGCGCGGCTCCGGGTGGGTCTCGCGCGCGTCGCGCAGGTCCTCGTCCAGCGGCAGCGGCTGCCCGGCGCAGAGCGCATGCAGCGCCTTGTCCAGTTCCGCGCCGCCGATCCCGACCAGGCGCTCGCGCTCCACCCCGCCGGCGTCGATCAGCACCAGGGTCGGCCAGGCCTGGACGCCGAAGCGCTGCCAGGCGGCCCAATCGGCATCGAGCAGCATCGGCGCGGACACGCCCTGGCTGCGCAGCAGCTTCAGCGCCCGCTGCGGCTCGCGCTCGCTGTCGAAGCGCGGCACCTGCACCACGATGACCTGCAGCCGTCCGGGATTGCGCGCCTGCCACTGGCCGAGTTCGGCCAGGCGTTGCGCGCACCAGACCGAGGCGGCGTTGACGAAGGCCAGCACCAGCGCCCGGCCCTGCAGATCGCGCAGGCGAATGGGATCGGCGTTGAGCCAGGCGCCGGACGCGGGGAGTTCCAGGGCGGCGATGGAATTCATCGGCCGATTATGCCGGAGCCGAGGTCGGCGGACAGTCGTGCCACGCTGCCGGCGGCGGCTTCGTCTACCAGTTGCCAGACCTGCTCGAACTGGGCGCTGCCGCCGGTGTACGGATCCGGGATCTCGCGATGGCCGTGCACCCCGGCCCAAGGCAGCCACAGCGCCACGCGCTCGTGCGCCGCCGCCGGGGCGCGCTGGCGCACGTCGCGGAGGTTGGCCGCATCGGCGCACAGGATCCAGTCGAACTCGGCAAAGTCGCGGTCGCGCAGTTGCCGGGCGCGCAGGCCGGCGATGTCCACGTCATGGGCGGCGGCGCAGGCGACCGCGCGCCGATCCGGCGGCTCGCCGCGGTGCCAGTCGCCGGTGCCGGCCGAGTCGACCTCCACCACATCCGCCAGCGGCGAGCGCTGCAGGTGGTGGCGCAGCGCGCCCTCGGCCATCGGCGAACGGCAGATGTTGCCCAGGCACACCAGCAGCAGCTTCATGCCTGCCCCTGCAGGTAGGCCTCGGCGCGCGCCAGGTCCTCGGGCGTGTCCACGCCCGGCGGAAACGGCGCCGGCGACAACGCCACCGCGATGCGGAAGCCGGCTTCCAGCACCCGCAACTGCTCCAACGACTCGATCCGCTCCAGCGTGCCCGGGGGCATCGCCGCGAACCGGCGCAGGAAGCCGGCGCGATAGGCGTAGATGCCGATATGCCGCAGCCACGGGCCGGGCAGCGGCAACTGCGCCTGCGAGGCGGCGAAGGCATCGCGGTGCCAGGGGATCGGCGCGCGGCTGAAGTACAGCGCATCGCCATCGGCGCGGCGCACCAGCTTGACCACGTTGGGATCGAACAGGTGCTCGGCCGCGTCCACCGGTGTGCCCAGGGTCGCCATCTCGGCGCCGCTGTCGGCCAGGGCCTGGGCCACCGCGACGATGCCGGCGACCGGCGCGAACGGCTCGTCGCCCTGCAGGTTGACCACCAGGGTCGCATCGTCCCAGCCGGCGATGTCGGCGCACTCGGCCAGGCGGTCGGTGCCCGAGGCGTGGTCGCTGGAGGTCGTGGCCACGTGCACGCCGTCCAGGTCGGCCACCGCGGCGGCAATGCGCGCATCGTCGGCGGCCACCCACACCTGCGTGGCACCGGCGGCGAGCGCACGCCGCGCCACGTGGCGGACCAGCGGCTCGCCACCGAGCGCACGCAAGGGCTTGCCCGGCAGCCGCGAGGCGGCGTAGCGGGCCGGGATGGCGACGACGAACGGCGGGACGGCGGCGCTCATGCCGCCACCGCGCTGGCGGCTGGAACGTCGATGGCGGCGGCAGGCGGGTGCGGGAACGGGGCGAATCCGGCCATGAATTGATCTTTCTCCGTCAATTATTGAGAATAGTTCGCATTCGCCACTCGACGACCGGACTGTCCCAGCACGCGTGCCGCTGCGACAGCCTCTGGCGGGACGACGGCGTTGCCTTCCGCCCATTCTATAGACCCCACCGATGAACCTCCCCGCCCGTTCGCTGCGACCCGCTGCGCCGCCCTCCTCCGCCACCACGCGCCACGCGCTGTGCCTGGCCATCGCCGCACTGCTGCTGCCGGCCGCGGCCGGCGCCGCCGAGCCCGACGCCAGCGCGGCCGACGCCCTGGCGACCGGCGACCGGCAACCCACCGAGTTGGAGAAGCTGGATGTGGTCGCGCAGCGCAAGGACGGCTACACCCCGCCGCCCAGCGCCACCGGCACCGGCCTGGTGCTGAGTCCGCTGGAGACGCCGCAATCGGTGAGCAGCATCGGCCGCGAGCAGATGGACGACTTCGGCCTGCGCAACGCCAACGACGTACTGGCCCTGGCCACCGGCGTCAACGTGGAGAAGATCGAGACCGACCGCACCTACTACACCGCGCGCGGCTTCGACATCATCAATTTCCAGGTCGACGGGCTGGGCCTGCCGTTCACCAACGGCGGCGCCGAGGGCGACCTGGACACGGCGATGTACGAGCGCGTGGAGGTGCTGCGCGGCGCCAACGGCCTGCTGTCCTCGACCGGCAACCCGTCGGCGACGATCAACTTCGTGCGCAAGCGCCCGACCCAGGACCTGCAGGGAAGCGTCGGCGTCACCGCCGGCAGCTGGGACATGCGGCGGCTGGACGCGGACCTGTCGGGCAAGCTCAACCACAGCGGCAGCGTGCACGGGCGCATCGTCGCCACCGGCCAGGACGGCGACAGCTACCTGGACCGCTACTCGCTGAAGAAGCGCAGCGTCTACGGCATCGTCGAGGCAGACCTGAGCGACAGCACCCTGCTCAGCGCGGGCGCCAGCTACCAGAAGAACGAACCCCACGGCGGCATGTGGGGCGCCCTGCCCCTGTACTACAGCGACGGCAGCGCCACCCACTATGCGCGCTCGACCAGCACCTCGGCCGATTGGTCGTACTGGAACAGCACCGACAAGCGCGCATTCGTGGAACTGCAGCAGGCGCTGGGTGGCGGCTGGCAGCTCAAGGCCGCGCTGAACTACCGCAAGCTGGAGTCGGACGGCAACCTGTTCTACGCCTACGGCACGCCCGAGCGCGCCACCGGGCTGGGGCTGTACTCCTATCCCTCGCGCTACTTCAGCCACGAAACCCAGAAGTACGCCGACCTCTACGCCAGCGGCCCGTTCGTGCTGGGCGGACGCGAGCACGAACTGGTGGCCGGCGTGAAGTGGGCCGGCATCGACGTCTCGCAGGTCTCCACCTACCCCGATTCCAGCGACACCAGCGCCTGGTTCGCCCTGCCCAGCCTGGAGAACTGGAGCGGCGACATCGCCCTGCCGGCGTTCACCACCGCGCCGACCGGCGCCGCGTTCGACATGATCCGCCGCAGCGCCTACGCCACCGCGCGCTGGAACCTGAGCGATACGCTGAAGCTGATCACCGGCGTCAACCACACCCGGATCGAGAGCAGCGGCCAGAACTACGGCGTGCAGCACGTCTACGACGCCAGCAAGACCACCCCGTTCGTCGGCGCGGTGTACACCTTCGATCCGAACTACGCGCTGTACGCCAGCTATGCGGAGATCTTCAATCCGCAGACCGAACTGGACCGCAACCTGCGGGTGCTGGACCCGATCACCGGCAGCAACGCCGAACTGGGCATCAAGGGCCAGTGGCTGCAGCAGCGGGTCAATGCCTCGTTCGCCATTTTCCGCGCCAAGCAGGACAACACCGCCGAAGCCGATGCCTACGTCGGCACGCTGCAGACCTACAAGCCGGTGGACGCCACCTCCACCGGCTTCGAGTTCGACATCGCCGGCCGGCTCGGCGAACACTGGCAGCTCAATGCCGGCTACACCCAACTGAGCCTCAAGGACGACGCCGGCAACAACGTGCGCACCTACGTGCCGCGCCGCACCTTCAAGCTCGCCAGCACCTACACCGTGCCGCAGTGGGAAGCGCTGAAGCTGGGCGCGACGCTGACCTGGCAAAGCGACATCTCCCGCGACCAGCAGGCCGTGGACACCAGCGGCAATGAGATTTTCACCCGACAGGACAGCTACGCGCTGCTCGGGCTGATGGCGCACTACGACTTCACCCCGCAGTTCAGCGCCACGCTCAACGTCTACAACGTCACCGACCGCAAGTACATCAACAGCCTGTACTGGGCGCAGGGCTACTACGGCGCCCAACGCAACACCGCGCTGTCGCTGACATACAGGTTCTAATGCGGTTCGCCGACGCAACGCGGCGCTCAAGGCGTGGGCTGCGACGAGGGGCGCAGCAGGCCCGAGCGCTGCGCTGCCTGCGTACCGCCAAGCACCTCTCGGAAGCGTCTTGAGCCCAGTAGGAGCGGCTTCAGCCGCGATGGGCTTTACCGGTAACGCCCCATCGCGGCTGAAGCCGCTCCTACGGGAGACGCTGGATCCGGCGCGATTGCGGCGGAAACAGCCGATGCGCGGCGCGCCGCTAGTCGCCGGACTCGCCGGCGCGGCCGCGCAGCTTGTCCAGCCGGTCCAGCAGGCCGATCCAGAACGCCGCCGGCAGCTCGGCGACCAGCGGCACGCTGAAGCACCAGTCGTTGACGAAGGCGGCGCACTTGACCGCGTCCTTCTCGGTCATCAGCACCGGCAGTTCGCTGCCGAAGGCCAGGTCCGCGGCGCGGTACTGGTGGTGGTCGGGAAAGGCATGCGGGACCACGCCGATGCCCTGCGCGCGCAGCATGTCGAAGAAGCGCTGCGGGTGGGCGATGCCGGCCACGGCATGCACGCGCTGGCCGGCGAAACTGCGCAGCGGCCGCGCGCGCCCACCGCGCAGCGGCTGAGCGCTGTCGATGCGCAGGCGCATCGCCCATTCGCCGAAGCCGGCTTCGAGCGCGCCGCTGTCGCTGGCCTGGCCCAGGTTGATGACCCGGAAATCGCATTCATTGCCGCGTGCCACCGGCTCGCGCAGCGGCCCGGCCGGCAGCAGGCGGCCGTTGCCATAGCGGCGCTGGCCGTCCACCACCTCGATCTCGATGTCGCGCTGCAGGCGGTAATGCTGCAGGCCGTCGTCGCAGACCACGATGTCGCAGCCGGCCTGCAGCAGCGCGCGCGCCGCGGCGACGCGGTCGCGGTCCACCCGCACCGGCACGCCGGTCTTGCGCGCGATCAGCACCGGCTCGTCGCCGCCCTGCTCGGCCGAGGTGCCCGGCTCGATCCAGCGCGGCTCCTGCGGTTGGCTGCGGCCGTAGCCGCGGCTGGCCACGCCCGGGCTCCAGCCGGCGTCGCGCAGGCGTTGCACCAGGGCGATGGTCAGCGGCGTCTTGCCGGTGCCGCCGGCGGTGAGATTGCCCACCACCACCACCGGCGCGGCGATGCTGTGGCGCTTGCGCCAGCCGCGCCGGTACAGCGCGCGGCGCAGCGCGATCGCCGCCGCGTACAGCGGGGTCAGCACGCGCGCGTGCAGCGGCGGCGCGCCCGTGCCGTACCAATAGGCGGGAGTGTGCGGCCCGCGCTCGCTCATCCGTACTGCCTTTCGCGGAACTGCATGCTGTGCAGGTGCGCATACACCCCGCCCAGCGCCAGCAACTCGTGGTGGGTACCACGCTCGACGATGCGGCCGTGGTCCATCACCAGCACCTGGTCGGCATGTTCGATGGTCGACAGCCGGTGCGCGATGACCAGCGTGGTGCGGTCGGGCATCAGCCGGTGCAAGGCATCCTGCACCAGCCGCTCGGATTCGTTGTCCAGCGCCGCGGTGGCCTCGTCGAGGATCAGGATCGGCGCGTCCTTGAGCATCGCGCGGGCGATCGCCAGGCGCTGGCGCTGGCCACCGGACAGGCGCCCGCCCTTGGCCCCGACCTGCGCCTGCAGGCCGTCCGGCAGGTGCTCGACGAACTCCATCGCGTTGGCATCGGCGATCGCCTGCTGCAGTTGCGCCGGGCCGGCCTCGCGCATCTCGCCATAGGCGACGTTCTCGGCGATGCTGCCGTCGAACAGCATCACCTGCTGGCCGACCAGGGCGATCTGCCGGCGCAGATCCTCCAGGCGGTATTCCTGCAGCGGATGGCCGTCGAGCAGGATCTGCCCGGACTGCGGGTCGTAGAAGCGCGGGATCAGCTTGACCAGGCTCGACTTGCCGCTGCCGGAGCGGCCGACGATGGCGGTGACGGTGCCGGGTTCGGCGACGAAGCTGACCTCGGCCAGCGCCGGCCGCGCCTGCCCCGGATACGCGGCGGTGACCTCGCGGAACTCGATCCGGCCCTGCGCGCGCTCGATGTGGCGGGTACCGCTGTCCTGTTCCTCCGGCGCATCCAGCACCACGAACAGCCGCTGCGCCGAGGCGACGCCCCGCTGCAGCATGTTCTGCACGTTGGTGAGGTTCTTCAGCGCCGGGATGATCGCCATCATCGCGGTCATCAGCGAGACGAACTCGCCGGCGGTCAGGCGCCCCGCCAATGCTTCGTGGCCGGCGATCAGCAGCAGCGCAGCCAGGCCGATCGCACCCAGCAACTGCACCGCGGCCGAGGAGATGCCGCGGGTGGATTCGACCTTCATCGCCAGGTGCAGGTTGGTGTCCGCCAGGTGCTGGTAGCGCTCCATCTCGCTGGCGCGCGCGCCGTAGACCTTGACCTCCTGGTTGCCGGACAGGGCCTGCTCGGCGGACTGCATCAGCTCGGCGTTGCTCTCCTGGATGCGGTGGCTGACCCGCCGGTAGCGCTTGGCCACGCGGTCCATCACCCATGCCAGCGGCGGCGCCACCAGCAGGATGGTCACGGTCACCGTCCAGCTGTACCACAGCATCACCGCCAGCGCGCCGACGATCTGCAGGGTCTGCTGCACCATCACCTTCATCGCGTCGACCGCGGCCTGCGCCACCTGCTCGCTGTCCGAGCCCAGCCGCACCAGCATCGAGGCCACCGGCTCTGCATCGAAGCGGCTGCCCGGCAGGCGCAGATACTTGTCCAGCACGTTGACCCGGAAATCGCGGGAGATGCTCCGCGCCGCGCGCCCCATCGACATGTCGGTGACGTAGCCTGCGATACCGCGCAGCACGAACAGGCCGACGATCTGCAACGGCAGCCACATCGCCACCTCGCGGTTGCGGGCGATGAAGGTCTCGTCGGTGATCGGCTTCATCAGCGCCAGGAAGCCGGAGCCGGCCAGCGCCTCCAGCAGCGCGCCGACCGCGGCGATCAGCAGCAGACCGCGGTAGCCGCCGGCATACGACAACAGGCGGCGATAGGTCCGCCAGGGGGAATCCTGGACGGGCACGTCGGTGGGTACATTCACTTGGAGCTTCCGTCCCTGTTGACTTCGGGGGCAGTGGCGATGGCGATGCGGCGGAACCCGAGCTGGCCCAGCGCGTCCTGCGCGGTGACCACCGCCTGGTACGGCGTGCGCGCGTCGGCGCGCAGCAGCACCGGCTGCTCGCGGTCGTCGCCGGCGACCTGGGCGATGCTGCGCTTGACCGACTCCACGTCGGTGCGCAGCACTTCCTGGTCGTTGATGAAGTAATGCCCGTCGGCGTTGATCAGCACGCTCAGCGCGCGCGCCGGCGGCGGCGCATTGCGGTCGCTGGCGTTGGGCAGCTGCAATTGCAGCGTCGAACGCGCATCGAAGGTGGTGGTCACGACGAAGAAGATGATCAGCACCAGGATGACGTCGATCAGCGGCACCAGGTCGATGTGCGGCTCGTCCTGGCCACGGTCGTCGCGGATCCGCACCGGCTCAGCCCTTGGCCGTCGCGGCGTTCGGCGCGGCGCCGCGTGCCGGCGCAACCGCACGGCCGTGGCCGTCGAGCGCGTCGGTCAGGGCGGTGGCCTCCTGCTCCATCTCGATCACGTAGCCGGCGATGCGGCCCTTGAAATGGCGATGGAAGATCAGCGCCGGCACCGCGATGATCATGCCGGTGGCGGTGCACACCAGCGCCTTGCCGATGCCGCCGGCGAGCTGGTTCACGTCGCCCAGACCATGGTCGAGGATGCCGAGGAACATCTGGATCATGCCGACCACGGTGCCGAGCAGGCCGAGCAGCGGCCCGGCCGAGGCGATGGTGCCCAACGCGTTCAGGTAACGCTCCATGCGGTGCACGACGTGCCGTCCGGTGTCCTCGATGCGCTCGCGCACGATCTCGCGCGGACGGTTGCGCACATCCAGGCCGGCCGCGAGCAGCGCACCCAGCGGCGAATTGCGCCGCAGCGATTCGATGTGGGTGGGGTCGAGCTTGCCGCGCGTGGCCCAGTTGCGCACTTCCTGGCCCAGTCCCGGCGGCAACACCTCGCTACGGCGCAGGCTCCAGAACCGCTCCAGGACGATCGCCAGCGCGACCACGCCCAACAGCAGCAATGGCACCATCGGCCAGCCACCGGCCTTGACCAGTTCCCACACGTCGCAACCCTCCGGCACGCTCGGCCGTTCGTTCACTGGCCGATAGGATAGCAGCCGCCCGCGCCCGCTCCGCCGCGTCCCACAGCCGTGCCCGCCAGGGCCGCCGCTCGCGCAGTTGCAGGCCGGCGCGCCCCAGCCACACGCGCAGCGCACCGCCCTGCGGCGTGCCGGCGACCTCGGCGCCGGCTGCCTGCCAGCGCGCCACCACGCCCGGATGCGGATGGCCGAAGCGGTTGCCGTAGGCCGCCGAGACCAGCACCAGCCGCGCGCCGGTGTTGGCGACGAAGGCCGGCTGCGAGGAATGCGCGCTGCCATGGTGCGGCGCCACCACCACGTCGGCGCGCAGCGCCTGCGGCGCCTCGCGCAGCAACTTGCGCTCGACCACGTCGCCGATATCCCCGGCCAGCAACAGCGCGCCATGCGCGGTTTCCACGCGCAACACGCAGCTGGACTCGTTGCGCAGATAGGGAAAGTGCGGCGCCGGATGCAGGAACCGGAACCGCACGCCATCCCATTCCCAGGCATCGCCGGTGACGCAGGGGCGGTCCAGCGGCACCGGCGCGCCGGCCGGGGCATGGATCAGGCCGATCGGCAGTGCCGCGCGCACTGCGGCCAGGCCACCGGCATGATCGTTGTCGCCATGACTGATCACCGCGCGATCCAGCCGCGCCACGCCAAGCGCATGCAGCGCCGGCACCACGACCCGCTCGCCGGCGTCGTAGCCGTCCTCGACCGCCGGCCCGGTGTCGTACAGCAACTGGTGATGCGCGGTGCGCACCAGCAACGACAGGCCCTGCCCCACGTCGAACATCACCAGATCGACCTCGCCCGGTCGCGGTCGCTCCAGCGGCGGCCATAGCAAGGGCAACCACAGCAGCGCCGCCAGCGGCTTGCCCGGCACCGCGCGCGGCAGCAGCAGCCAGAACGCGCCCAGCAGGGCCAGCGGCAGCGCCCAGTCGCGCGCCTCCGGCAACCAGCGCAGGGCGAAGCGGCTCTCGCCCAGGGCGACGAACAACGGCCAGGTCAGGTCGAAGCAGGCCGCGGCCAGACGCCACAGCCAGGCACCGGCGCCGGCATGCAGTGCCTCCAACGCGGTGCCGAGCAGGGCCAGCGGGACCACCACCAGGCTCCACCACGGGATCGCCAGCAGGTTGGCCAGCGGCCCGACCAGGGACGCCTGCCCGAACAGCATCGTGCTCACCGGCAGCAGGCCGACCGTGGCCACGCCCTGCGCGGTCAGGAAACTGCGCAGCGTCTCGCGCCAGCCGCGGCCGGCGTCGGGCATGCACCAGGCCAGCCAGGCGACGCCCAGGAAGCTCAGCCAGAAGCCGGCCGAGAGCACCGCCAGCGGGTCGCAGAGCAGCATGGCGATCGCCGCCAGCGCCAATGCGTCGACCACCCGCACCGGTCGCCGCCACAACCGTGCCACCACCACCACCGCGATCATCAGGGCGGTGCGCACGGTCGGCAGGGCCATGCCCGACACCAGGGTGTAGCCGCCGGCGCCGAGCAGCGCCAGCGCGGCAGCCGCCTGGCGCCGCGGCCAAGAGCGGCCCAGTTGCGGCCACAGCCGCCACAGCCCGCCACCGAGCAAGGCGAAGGCGCCGGCGACCAGGCCGACATGGAACCCGGAGATGGCGATGAGATGGGTCAGTCCGGCGGCGCGCAGGATGCGCCAGTCGCGATCGTCCAGCCGCCGCGTGTCGCCCAGCGCCAGCGCCTGCACGTAGCGCGCCGAGGCCTGCGGCACGGCCGCGGCGATGCGCGCGGACATGTCGGCGCGCCAGGCGTCGATGCCCTGCCCCGGCGTCAATTGCGCTGCCGCCTGCGGCGCCACCACGTAGCCACTGGCGCTGATCCGCTGCGCCAGCGCATAGGCCTCGGCATCGAAGCCACCGGGATTGCTCAAGCCGCGCGGTGCACGCAGGCGCACCTGCAGTTGCCAGCGCGCGCCGGCGCGCAAGGCGCTGCGCGGTCCGATCTGGTGCGTGCCGAAGTCGTCGTACCACGCCAGTTGCAGCAGGCGCCCGCGCAATGGCGCCGGCTGCGTCGCATCGGTGTCCACGCGCAACAGGAAGCGGGTGCGGCGGATTTCGGCCTGCGGCAGTTCCACCACCTGGCCGCGGACGTCGACCACGCGTTTTTCCCAGTCGGCCGGCAACTGCCGCGCCAGCACCATGCCGGCGATCAGCGCCAGCCAGCCGGCGCCGATCGCGAACGCGCCCAGCCAGCGCCAGCGCGGCGCCACTGCATACAGCACCACCCCGACGAACAGGACCGTCAACGCCAGCGGCCACGGCGGCAGGCGCGGCAGCCACAGCGCCGCCAGCACCCCGGTGGCGAGGCTGGCGGCGATCGCAGGACCGAACGGCGCCACGGCCGGCCAACGCGCAGCGCGGGCCGCGGCGGGGTCCTGGCATGGCACGGCGTCTGCCGACGGTTGCATGTGCTTGCCCTCCTTGGCATCGGTGGATCGGAAGCGCGAGACGAAGCGGCGCAACGTGCACATCGCGCGACACCGTCCCTATCGCCATGCCAGCGTCGCATCCCGCCTGGACGCGGGCCATCGGTCCATGCCGCGGCACCGCGTCAGAATTCGCCTAACGCGCGAGCGCGCGCCGGGTCACAGTCCCGACGCAGTTCTCCACAGCTTCATCGCCCCGCGCCTATGGTGCGATACCCCACGTCGTAAGGAGTTCGCGCATGCGCAAGGGCATCGCATTGATCGTCGGAGTCACTGGCATCTCCGGCTACAACCTCGCCAACGTGCTGGTCGCCGAGGGCTGGACCGTCTATGGGCTGGCACGCCGCCCGGTGCCGCAGGACGGCGTGATTCCGGTGGCGGCCGATCTGCTCGACCGCGACGCCACCGTGGCCGCGCTGCGCGGGCTGCCGATCACCCACGTGTTCTTCTGCACCTGGACCCGGCGCGACACCGAAAAGGAAAACGTCGCCGCCAACGGCGCGATGCTGCGGCACCTGTGCGAGGGCCTGGACGGCGCGACGCTGCAGCACATGGCGCTGGTCACCGGCACCAAGCATTACCTGGGCTCGTTCGAGCACTACGGCAGCGGCAAGGCGGAAACGCCGTTCCGCGAGAGCGAACCGCGGCAGCCGGGCGAGAATTTCTACTACACGCTGGAAGACCTGCTGTTCGACGCCGCCGTGCGCCACGGCTTCGGCTGGAGCGTGCACCGCTCGCACACCATGATCGGCCAGGCCAACGGCAGCAATGCGATGAACATGGGCGTGACCCTGGCGGTGTATGCGACGCTGTGCAAGCACACTGGTCAGCCGTTCGTATTCCCGGGTTCGCGTGCACAGTGGGACAGCCTCACCGACCTCACCGACGCCGGCCTGCTCGGCCGCCAACTGGCCTGGGCCGCGACCAATCCGGCGGCGCGCAATCAGGCCTTCAATACGGTCAACGGCGACGTGTTCCGCTGGCGCTGGATGTGGGGCGAGATCGCCGCGTTCTTCGGTCTGGAAGCTGCGCCCTATCCGGATGCGCCGATGCCGCTGCAAGCACGCCTGCAGGACACCGCGCCGGCCCTGTGGCGCGAGATCGCCGAGCAGCATGGGCTGGTGCAGGCGGATGTGAACCAGCTCGCGTCGTGGTGGCATACCGATGCCGATCTGGGCCGCGAGATCGAGTGCGTCAACGACATGACCAAGAGCCGCGATCTCGGCTTCCTCGGCTACTACGACAGCCGCGCCTCGTTCCTGGAGCTGTTCACAAGGCTGCGCGCGCAGCGGGTGATTCCCTGAGGCACGCGGCTGGATGGAGAGTCGCCGATGCAGTGGGAAAGCGGCAATCCGGAAGGTTGCCGCCTATGGGGCACGCGGTGCGCTCCAGGACGGTCGCCGTTGTAGGGAGTTGTCTGGGCATGCGAGGCATTGCCGCGGCGACGCGTTTGCTGGGCATGCTGTACAAAGTTTTTCGGCGCCGACAGCAACCAACGCCGGCGACATGCCCGGCTTCGTTCGTCGCGGCTGAAGCCGCTCCTACATGGAGTGCATGTGTAGGAGCGGCTTTCAGCCGCGACGGGCTCTAGCGGTGATGCTCCGTCGCGACTGAAGCCGCTCCTACGGGGCGCTTGCGCTAGAAGTGCTTTCGCCTGTCCGAGGATCTCCGGCGTCGGCAAATGCTGAAGCCGCTGCGGCTCGCTGCGTCGTTCGTCGCGCCTGACCTCGCTCCACCGCTCGGCGAAGCGACGATCTGCACTGTGGGAAGGACTTCAGTCCCGACGCGCACTGCATCAGGGAGCAAGACACTGCTTTTGTCGTGACCGCAGGCGCTGCACAGCAAGCGAGGCTGTCACGCCTGGCCATGCACGCAACAGGCTTCAGCCGCGCACGCCCCTCAGACCGCGATCATGCTCCTTCACCGTACAATGCGGCGGCACATCGCGGCCGCCACCACGCTCGTTCAAACGTCCGCAGGCGCCAGTTCGCGCAGCTTGCCCTGGTGCAGTTCCAGCACGCGGTCCAGCTTGCGCGCCAGGCTGCGGTCGTGGGTGACCAGGGCCAGGCTGGTGCCCTGCGCACGGTTGAGCTCGAGCATCAGCGCGAATACGTTGGCCGCGGTCTTGTCGTCGAGGTTGCCGGTCGGCTCGTCGCCGAGCACGCAGGCCGGGCGATTGACCAGCGCACGGGCCACCGCGGCACGCTGGCGCTCGCCGCCGGACAGTTCGCCCGGCTTGTGCTCCAGGCGATGGCCCAGGCCCACCGATTCCAGCAGCGCGCGGGCGCGGGCATCGGCGTCCTGGATCGGCGCGCCGCCCAGCAGCACCGGCATCATCACGTTCTCCAGCGCGGTGAACTCGGGCAGCAGGTGATGGAACTGGTAGACGAAGCCCAGCGAGCGGTTGCGCAACTGCCCGCGCGCCGCGTCGGTCAGCGCCGACATGCGCTGGCCGGCCACGTAGACCTCGCCGGAGGTCGGCACGTCGAGGCCGCCGAGCAGGTGCAGCAAGGTGCTCTTGCCGGCACCGGAGGCGCCGACGATGGCCACGGTCTCGCCCGCCGCCACGCTCAGCTCCAGGCCGTCGAACACCGGCGTGCGCATCTTGCCTTCGGCGTAAGTCTTGGCCAGGCCTTCGGCGCGGATCGCCGCGTCTGCTTGTCGCTTCTGCATTCCCGATTCCCGATTCCCCATTCCCGATTCCCGGCCCTCATTCATAGCGCAACGCCTCCGCCGGCTGCGTGCGCGCCGCGCGCCAGGCCGGGTACAGCGTGGCCAGGAAGCTCATCAGCAAGGCGACGATGGTGATCACCATGACGTCGTGCGGCTGCATGTCGGTTGGCAGGCCGGTGATGTAGTAGACGTCCTCGGGCAGCAGCTTGATGTTGAACACCGCCTCGATGCCGGCCAGGATCCTCTCCAGGTTGAGCGTCAGCACGATGCCGCCGATCACGCCGGCGACGGTGCCGATCACGCCGATCAGCGTGCCCTGCACCATGAACACCTGCATCACCCCGCCCGGGCTCAGCCCCAGCGTGCGCAGGATGGCGATGTCGGCCTGCTTGTCGGTCACCAGCATCACCTGCGAGGACACCAGGTTGAACGCGCCCATCGCGATGATCAGCGACAGCAGGATGCCCATCACCGTCTTTTCCATCTTCAGCGACTGGTAGAGATTGGCGTTCTCGCGGGTCCAGTCGCTGACCATGTACGGGCCGTGCAGGTTCAGCGCCAGGTCGCGCGCCACGTTCCAGGCCTGATCCATGTCGTACAGCTTCAGGCGCACGCCGGTGACGCCGTCGCCCATGCGCAGCACCCGCTGCAGGTCCGGCATGCTGGTCACCGCCAGGCCGCGGTCGATCTCGTTGTAGCCGGCCTCGAAGATGCCGCTGACGGTGAAGCGCTTGTAGCGCGGCACCATGCCCATCGGGCTGGCCTGCGGCTCGCCCAGCATCACCACCACCTTGTCGCCGACGCCTACGCCCAGCCACAGCGCCAACTCCTGGCCGAGCAGGATGTTGTAGGAACCCGGGATCAGGCTGTCGACCGAGCCCTGCTTCATCTTCTGCGCCAGCACCGAGACCTTGGCCTCTTCCTTGGGCAGGATGCCGCGGACGATCGCCGGCTGGTTGCGCTGGCCGGTGAGCAGCGCCTCTTCCTCGACGTAGGGCGCGGCGCCGGCGACGCGCTTGTCGCGCATCGCCACGTCCACCGCGTGCTGCCAGTCCTCCATCGGCGCGCCCTGCGCGCTGACCGTGGCATGCGCGGCCATCTGCAGCAGGCGGTCGCGGATCTCCTTCTGGAAGCCGCTCATCACCGCCAGGGTGGTGATCAGCACGGTCACGCCCAGGGCGATGCCGAGGATCGAGGCCATGGAGATGAAGGAGATGAAATTGTTGCGGCGCTTGGCGCGCAGATAGCGCAGGCCGATGGCCACGGGTAAGGGTTTGAACATGCGCAGCCACCATCCAGGGAGCGCTATGGTGCCATTTGCGGCGGCGCAGACGAAGCGGCATGGGCGGCAGCGGCCAGACGCAGTTCACGTCGTGCCGCCGGCGGCAGCGTGTCCGGCCACCACGCCAGGCGCTGCGTGCGCCCCTGCGCGTCGCGCCAGCGCACGAACGCCAGCGGTCCGCGCCAGGCGACCTGCAGCTCGGTCACCGCCGTGCCGTCGACGCTGGGCGCACCGGCGCCAGCGGGAACCAGCAGCGTGCGCGGCGCCCGCCTGGCCTCACGGCGCAGCAGCCACGCCGCGTACAGCAGCGCCAACGCGGCTGCCGGCCAGGCCAGGTGCGGCGGCAGGTCGGAGCCGAGCAGCGACAGCGGCGCCAGCGCGCCGAGCAGGGTCAGCGCGGCCAGCAGCCAGCGCGAGGGGCGCCAGTCAAGCCGGCATGGCGCGGATGGAGGCGATGAGATCGGCGGCGCGTGCATCGGGACAGGCCTCGTAGCCCATGAACCAGCGCCACAACTTATCGTCCTCGCAATCGAGCAGGTATAGGAAAACCCCGCGCTCGTCCTCGGAAGCCTCCCCCCAGCGCCGGTCCAGGTAGCGGCCGAACAGCTGGTCCAGTTCGCGCATGCCGCGCCGGCAGCGCCAGCGCAGCTTCTTCAGTTCGGTGCTCTCGTCCATCGCATGCGCCCTTGCCTGGGGGCGGCGCCGCACGGCAGCCGCCGAAAACGAACGCGGCACCGAACCCGAAAGCCGGTGCCGCGCGGTCGGCGGGCAGGCCCGCCGTATGGAACGTCCGCCGCTGCGATCAGGCGCGGCGCGCCATCATCAGCTTCTTGATCTCGGCGATCGCCAGCGCCGGGTTCAGGCCCTTCGGGCAGGTCCGCGCGCAGTTCATGATGGTGTGGCAGCGGTACAGCTTGAACGGATCTTCCAGATCGTCCAGGCGCGCACCGGTGTCCTCGTCGCGCGAGTCGATGATCCAGCGGTAGGCCTGCAGCAGGATCGCCGGACCCAGGTAACGCTCACCGTTCCACCAGTAGCTCGGGCAGCTGGTCGAGCAGCACGCGCACAGGATGCACTCGTACAGGCCGTCGAGCTTCTTGCGGTCTTCCGGCGACTGCAGCCGCTCGCGATCCGGCGGCGGCGGGGTCTGGGTGCGGATCCACGGCTTGATCGAGGCGTACTGCGCGTAGAAGTGGGTCAGGTCCGGCACCAGATCCTTGACCACGCTCATGTGCGGCAGCGGGTAGATCGGCACTTCCTTCTTGCCGCAGTCGCTGATCGCCTTGGTGCAGGCCAGCGTGTTGGTGCCGTCGATGTTCATCGCGCACGACCCGCAGATCCCCTCGCGGCACGAGCGGCGGAAGGTCAGGGTCGGGTCGATCTCGTTCTTGATCTTGATCAGCGCGTCCAGAACCATCGGGCCGCACGCGTCCAGGTCCACCTCGTAGGTGTCGGTCCGCGGGTTGCTGTCGTCGTCCGGATTCCACCGGTAGACCTTGAAGGTCCGCACGTTCTTCGCGCCCTTGGCGGGAAAGTGCTTGCCCTTGCCGATCTTGGAATTCTTGGGGAGGGTGAACTCTGCCATGGCTTTTAAATCCGGGATTGGGGATTAGGGATTGGGGAGGCGTTGAGAGCAGGAAGCGAAGTGTTCGAATCCCGAATCACCAATCCCCAATCCCGGCTTTGGTCAGTAAACGCGCGGCTTCGGCGGCACCACGTCCACGTCCTTGCTGAGCGTGTACATGTGCACCGGGCGATAGTCGAAGCTGCACTGGCCCTTGTCGTCGACGGTGACCAGCGTGTGCTTCTGCCAGTTGACGTCGTCGCGGTCGGGGAAATCCTCGTGGGCGTGCGCGCCGCGGCTTTCCTTGCGCTGTTCGGCCGAGTTGATCGTCGCCACCGCATTGAGCAGCAGGTTGTTCAGCTCGTAGGTCTCGATCAGGTCGGAATTCCACACCAGCGAGCGGTCGGACACCTTCACGTCCTCGAAGCTGGCGAAGATGTCGGCCATCTTGTCCACGCCTTCCTTCAGCGTCTTGCTGGTGCGGAACACTGCCGCGTCGGACTGCATGGTGCGCTGCATCTTGTCGCGGATCACCGAGGTCGGGGTGCTGCCGTTGGCGTTGCGCAGCTTGTCCAGCAGGCCCAGCGCCTTGTCGCAGGCGTCGCCCGGCAGGCCCTTGTGCGGGGCGCCGGTCTTGATCGTCTCGGCGCAGCGGTTGGCCACCGCGCGGCCGAACACCACCAGGTCGAGCAGCGAGTTGGAGCCCAGGCGGTTGGCGCCGTGCACAGACACGCAGGCGGCCTCGCCGATGGCGTACAGACCCGGCACCACCGCATCGGGGTTGTCGCCGTCCTTGCGCACCACTTCGCCGTGGTAGTTGGTCGGGATGCCGCCCATGTTGTAGTGCACGGTCGGGATCACCGGGATCGGCTGCTTGTGCACGTCGACACCGGCGAAGATGCGCGCGCTCTCGGCGATGCCCGGCAGCTTGTCGTCGATCACGCCCGGTCCGAGGTGGGTCAGGTCGAGCAGGATGTGGTCCTTGTGCTCGCCGACGCCGCGGCCTTCGCGGATCTCGATGGTCATCGACCGCGACACCACGTCGCGCGAGGCCAGATCCTTGTAGTGCGGCGCGTAGCGCTCCATGAAGCGCTCGCCGCTGCTGTTGCGCAGGATGCCGCCTTCGCCGCGCACGCCTTCGGTGATCAGGCAGCCGGCGCCGTAGATGCCGGTCGGGTGGAACTGCACGAACTCCATGTCCTGCATCGGCAGGCCGGCGCGCATCACCAGGCCGCCGCCGTCGCCGGTGCAGGTGTGCGCCGAGGTGGCGCTGAAGTAGGCGCGGCCGTAGCCGCCGGTGGCCAGCACAACGCCGTGGGCGCGGAACAGGTGCAGCGAGCCTTCGGCCATGTCCAGGGCGAGCACGCCGCGGCAGGCGCCTTCCTCGTCGAAGATCAGGTCGAGCGCGAAGTACTCGATCATGAAGCGCGCGTTGTGCGCCAGCGACTGCTGGTACAGCGTGTGCAGCATGGCGTGGCCGGTGCGGTCGGCGGCGGCGCAGGTGCGCTGCGCGGACGGGCCTTCGCCGTACTTGGTGGTCATGCCGCCGAACGGACGCTGGTAGATCTTGCCGTCCTCGGTGCGGCTGAACGGCACGCCGTAGTGCTCCAGCTCGATGATCGCGGGGATCGCCTCGCGGCACATGTACTCGATGGCGTCCTGGTCGCCCAGCCAGTCCGAGCCCTTGATGGTGTCGTAGAAGTGGTAGCGCCAGTCGTCCTCGCCCATGTTGCCGAGCGCGGCGGAGATGCCGCCCTGCGCCGCCACGGTGTGCGAACGGGTCGGGAAGACCTTGGTCAGGCAGACCGTCTGCAGGCCCTTCTGGGCCAGGCCGAAGGTCGCGCGCAGGCCGGCGCCGCCGGCGCCGACCACGACCATGTCGTACTTGTGTTCGGTGATCTTGTAAGCGGACATCGAAATGTGGTTCCTAGAGGGGGCGCCGATGGATCAGGCGATGCCCAGCGCGATGCGCGCCACGGCGAAGATGCTGACGATGGCGCCGAGCACGGCGACGAAGCGCACGATGGTCTGCGCGGCCAGGGCCAGCAGCGAGGTGTGCACGTAGTCTTCCAGCACCACCTGCATGCCGAGCTGGGCGTGCCAGAACGCGGCGATCAGGAAGCCGACCAGCAGGATCGCGTTCCACGGCTTGGCCACGGCTTCGGTGGCGGCGACGTAGTCCGAACCGAGCAGGCTCAGCACGAAGATCAGGAACCAGATCGACAGCGGCACCAGCGCGGTGGCGGTCAGGCGCTGCAGCACGAAGTGCTCGGTGCCGGTCTTGGCCGCGCCCAGGCCGCGGACGTTCTTCAACGGGGTGCGATAGCGGCTCATGCGGTGGCTCCCAGCAGCACGTAGGCCCACACGGCGGCGGTCAGCACGAAGCTGAGCACGACCGACAGCCAGCCGATGGTGACGAAGGCGCGGACGGCGTAGCCCTGGCCGAAATCCTGCAGGATGTGGCGCAGGCCGCCGAACAGGTGGAAAGCGAAGCACCAGGTCCAGCCGAACAGGAACACCTGGCCGTACCAGGCGCCGGCGATGTCGCGGAAGCAGTTCCAGGAGGCGGGGCCGAGCATCAGCGCCAACAGGCCGGCGGCGATGATCAAGGCACCGATCGACAGCACGATGCCGGTGGCTCGATTCAGGATCGAGGTCACCATCTGGATCTGCCAGCGATAGACCTGCAGATGCGGGGAAAGAGGACGTTCGCGCGTAGCCATTCGCTGGGCTCGTTGTCTCGGCTGGGCGGCGTGCTTAAGGCCGCGTTGGCTCAAAGCTGCTCAAAAATCGATGCAGCGTCCGTTTTTCTCCCAGTCGCCGTAGCGCGTCGGCTCGAGGCCGCCGCGCCCGCCGATCTCCCGCGGCGCAGGCTCGGTCTGCGGAGGGGTGTCCTCGGCGGGCCGCTGCGTTTCGGGATCGGACTCGGGTGTGGGGGTTGGTTGGCCTATCATGCGGGTCTCACAACTCGTCAATTTTAGTCCTCCCCTCTCGTGCCTGACAACCTGAATCTGGAATCCGGCGGTTTTTCCGCCCTGCCACACCTGCAATACGTCGCATTGCGCGGTCCGGATGCAGCGGCCTTCGCGCATGCGCAGTTCGCCAACGACGTGCAGGCGCTGGCCGTGGGCCAGTGGCAGTGGAACGCCTGGCTCACCGCCAAGGGCCGAGTGATCGCGGTGTTCGCGCTGCTGCGCCAGGCCGACGACGCCTTGCTGATGCTGCTTCCCGACGGCGGCGCCGAGGACCTGGCGACGGCGCTGGGCCGCTTCGTGTTCCGGCGCAAGCTGCGCCTCACCGTCGAGGACACGCTGCATGCAGTCGGTCGAATGAGCCTACCCGACCAAGCCCGGGGCGCGATGTCGGCGCACGATGAGGCCGGCGTGATCGAGCTGGACATGGGCGGCGACGGCCTGCCGCGCACGCTGCGCCTGGTACCCGCGCCGCCGGTGGATGCGCCGGCGGCCGATCCGGCGCTGACGGCGGCCTGGCGCGCGACCGACCTGCGCCTGGGCCTGGCCCGGCTTGCGCCGAGCCAGCGCGAACAGTGGACGCCGCAGCAGTTGGGCCTGGACCGGCTGCACGCCTTCAGCGTCAAGAAAGGCTGCTATCCCGGCCAGGAAATCGTCGCCCGCACCCACTTCCTGGGCAAGGCCAAGCGCGCGGCGCAGTTGCTGGAGGTGGATGAAACCGTTGCGATCGACGCAGCGGTGCTGCGCGACGGCCAGCCGTTCGGCAGCGTGGTCAGCGTCGCCGGCAGCCTGGCATTAGCGGTGCTGCCGCTGGACGAGACACCGCCGACGGGGCTGGACGTCGACGGCCACCCCGCAAGGTGGCAGCCCCTGGTCGAGGGCCTGGCGCGCTGAGCGCGCGCCGTTACGCCAGATTTGCTACGGCTGTTGCGAATCCCCAATCCCCAATCCCGACTCCCGCGCCTCCAGGCGCCCCCCACTCTCGCCATCGAAGAAGTGCAGCGCATCGCCGCGCACCGCCACCCGCAGGCGCTCGCCCAGGCCCGGCAGCGCGCGCGGCGCCACCCGCATCACCAGCGGCTGCGCACCGTGGCTGAGATTGACGAAGATCTCGTTGCCGACCGGCTCGATCACCTCGATGGTCGTCTCGAAGCCACCCTGGCCCTCGTCGCTGGGCTGCAGATGCTCCGGCCGCACGCCGATCGCCAGCTCCCGGCCCAGCCACTGCGGCGCGATCTGCGCACCCGGCAGCGGCACCCGTCCGCCATCCTGCAACTGCAGATGCAGGCCGCCCTCCTCGACCAGCCGCCCGCGCAGCACGTTCATCGCCGGGCTGCCGAGGAAACCGGCCACGAACAGGTTGGCCGGGCGGTCGTACAGCGCCATCGGCGTGTCGATCTGCTGGATCATCCCGTCCTTGAGCACCACGATGCGCTGGCCCAGGGTCATCGCCTCGACCTGGTCGTGGGTGACGTAGATCATGGTGGTGCCGAGCTTGCGGTGCAACTGCGCGATCTCGGTGCGCACGGAATGGCGCAGCTTGGCGTCCAGGTTGGACAGCGGCTCGTCGAGCAGAAACACCGCCGGCTCGCGCACCAGCGCGCGGCCCAGCGCCACGCGCTGGCGCTGGCCGCCGGACATGGCCCGCGGCAGCTTGCCCAGCATCGGGGTCAGGCCCAGGGTGTCGGCCGCGGCGGCCACGCGCTGGCGGATGACCTCCTTGCTCTCGCCGCGCAGCTTGAGCCCGAACGCCAGGTTCTCGGCCACGGTCATGTGCGGGTACAGCGCATAGCTCTGGAACACCATGGCGATGTCGCGGTCCTTCGGCGCCACGTCGTTGACCACGCGCTCGCCGATGCGCAGCTCGCCGCCGCTGATCTCTTCCAGGCCGGCGATCATCCGCAGCAGCGTGGACTTGCCGCAGCCCGACGGCCCGACCAGCACCATCAGTTCGCCGTCGGCCACTTCGAAGCTGGCCCCGTGCACGGCGACCTGGCCGTTGTCGTAGACCTTGCGGATGTTGTCCAGTTGTACTTTCGCCATGTATCCGGTTTCCGGCAGGAGGTAACGGGCTGCCGCCGGTCCCTCCCGAGGGCAGTGCATACGAATGCGGGTCGCATCATGCCCGCGCGCAGGCAACAATGGATCGCGATGCGGTATTCTGCCATGTAACCGTTTTCACGGGGCAACATCGAGCCTGGGAGGGCACGCAATGCGATCCGCCAGCCGCCGATCCGGCGCGCCATCGTCATCATGCCGAATGACAGCCGGCCTGCAGCATGAGGCATTGGAGAGGTATGCTCAGAGGTCTGGCAGTCGTATTCATCTCCTGGATCGTGCGTCCCCGCCTGGCGGCCGTCCCGCGTCACGCCCTCGCCCGAACCGGCCGGATACAGGCCGTTCCCGCCGTTCGCTTTCCCACGCCACGTCACTCCTAGCCCCCAGGTGATCGACACCATGTCACCCGAAACCGAAACCCGGTCGATGCACGATACCTTCCTGTTGTTCGGCGCCACCGGCGATCTGGCCCAGCGCTATCTGTTCCCCTCGCTGCTGCGCATGCTCGACGACGGCTTCCTGCCGGAAGACTTCCGCATCCGCGCGCTGGCGCTGTCGCCGCACGACACCGCCAAGTTCCACGAGATCCTCAAGCCGCGCCTGCAGGTGGCGATGCCGCAGATCGGCGAATCGATCGTGCAGGCGCTGCTGGCGCGCATCGACTACCGCTCGGTGGACCTGCGCGATGCCGAATCGGTCGCCGCCGCGGTGCGCGACCTGACCGCGCGCCGCTGCGTGAGCTACCTGGCGATCCCGCCGGGGCTGTACATCAGCACCTGCCAGGGCCTGGCCCTGGGCGGCGCCCTGGCCGCACCGCACCGGCTGATGCTGGAGAAGCCGATCGGCCACGATTCGGACAGCGCCCGCGAGATCGTGCAGGCGATCGGCGCGCTGATCGACGAGGACCGCGTGTTCCGCCTGGACCACTACCTGGGCAAGGCCGCGGTGCAGAACCTGATCGCGCTGCGCTTCGGCAACACCCTGCTGGAAGCGGTGTGGAACCGCAACTACATCGAGTCGGTGGACATCCTGGTCGCCGAGAGCGAGGGCGTGGACGGTCGCGACGCCTACTACGCGCGTTCCGGCGCACTGCGCGACATGGTGCAGAGCCATATCCTGCAGCTGCTGTGCCTGGTGGCGATGGAGCCGCCGGCGTCGCTGGAAGCCGACCGCATCCGCGACGAGAAGGTCAAGGTACTGCGCGCGCTGCGTCCGCTGAGCGCAGAGCATGCCGCCCGCGACAGCGTGCGCGGGCGCTACACCGCCGGCACCATCAACGGCCAGCCGGCGCAGGCCTACCAGCCGCCGGAAGGCAGCGACGTGGAAACCTTCGCCGCGGTCACCGCCTACATCGACAACTGGCGCTGGGCCGGCGTGCCGTTCCGGCTGTGCACCGGCAAGCGCCTGGCCGAGCGCTCCACCCGCGTGGTGGTCACGCTCAAGCCGGTCACCCATTGGCTGTTCGAGCGCCCGGCCGCGCAGCAGGTGGCGCCGAACCGGCTGACCTTCCAGCTGCAGCCGCAGGAGAACATCGAACTGGGGCTGATGAGCAGCCTGGCCGGCCCGGAATGGGGCGCGCTGGAACTGCAGCCGCTGGAACTGGAACTGTCGGTGCCCACCGGCCTGCACCGCCGCATCGCCTACGAGCGGCTGATGCTCGACGCGCTCAACGGCAACCACGCGCTGTTCGTGCGCGACGACGAGGTGCGCGCCGCCTGGGCCTGGATCGACAGCGTCAGCGCCGCCTGGGCGCAGGCGCGCCTGCCGCTGCTGCCCTACCCGGCCGGCAGCTGGGGGCCGCAGGAAGCGCAGGCCTACGTCTCCTGCGACCAGTCCGGCGCCGCGCCGAAGGTCGCGCAATGAGCGCGCCGCAGCGCCCGGTGCTGGTCGCCGACATCGGCGGCACCAATGCCCGTTTCGCCCTCGCCGATCTCGACGCCTCGGTGCCGCTGCTCGACGACAGCACCCAGACCTACGCGGTGGTGGAATTCCCGTCGCTGGGCGACGCTGCCCGCCACTACCTGGAACAGACCGGGGTGGACGCGCGCAGCGGCACCTTCGCCGTCGCCGGCCGCGTCGATGGCGACGAGGCGCGCATCACCAACCATCCGTGGGTGATCTCGCGGGCGCGCACCCGTGCCATGCTCGGCTTCGACGAACTGCACCTGATCAACGACTTCGCCGCGCAGGCGATGGCGATCAGCCTGCTGCGGCCGCAGGACGTGGTCCAGGTCGGCGGCGCCAGCTGGACCCCGTCGCCGGTCGAGGTGCCGCGCAACTACGGCGTGATCGGCCCCGGCACCGGCCTGGGCGTGGGCGGCCTGCTGATGCGCGGCGGGCGCTGCTTTCCGCTGGAGACCGAGGGCGGCCACGTCAGCTTCCCGCCGGGTACGCCGGAGGAGATCCGCATCCTGGAGCTGCTGTCGCAGCAGTTCGGCCGCGTCTCCAACGAGCGCCTGATCTGCGGCCCCGGCCTGGTCAACATCCACCGTGCGCTCAGCGAGATCGCCGGCGACGACCCGGGCCCGCTGCAGCCGGAAGACATCACCGCGCGCGCCGCGCAGGGTGACTACCGGGCGATGCGCACGGTGGACGTGTTCTGCGCCGTGTTCGGCGCCATCGCCGGCGACCTGGTGCTGATGCAGGGCGCCTGGGACGGCGTGTTCCTGACCGGTGGGCTGGTGCCGAAGATGCTCGACGCGATCCAGCATTCCGGGTTCCGCCAGCGCTTCGAGCACAAGGGCCGGTTTTCGTCGATCATGGCGCGGGTGCCGTCGCTGGCGGTGATCCATCCCCGTCCCGGCCTGCTCGGCGCCGCCGCCTACGCGGTGGACGCCGCGCGGCAATCCCCAGGAGCCATTGCATGAGCCCCACGCTGTCCGACCGCATCACGCTGATCCGCTACGACGATCCGGACGAATGGATCGACGCGGCGGCGGCCGAGATCGGCACCGCGCTGCGCGAGGAGATCCAGCGCCGCGGCGGCGCGCGCCTGCTGCTGTCCGGCGGCACCACCCCGGCGCCGGTGTACCAGGCGCTGGCCGAGCTGCCGCTGGACTGGTCCAAGCTGGAGGTCGGCCTGGTCGACGAGCGCTGGCTGTCGCCGCAGGACAGCGACAGCAACGCCTATCTGGTCCGGCACAGCCTGCTCGACCGCGCCGAAGAGGCGCGCTTCGAGCCGCTGGTGCGGGTCGGCAAGCCGCTGCAGGACTGCGTGCACGCGGCCAACCTGCACGCGCAGCACGCCCCGGCCCCGTGCATGGCAGTGTTGGGCATGGGCGGCGACGGCCACACCGCCTCGCTGTTCCCGGGCGCCACCGACCTGAACAAGGCCCTGGCCAACCCGCTGCCCTACGCCACGCTCGACGCCACCGGCTGCCCTGGCGCCAACACCTGGCCGCTGCGCATCACCCTGACCCCGGCCGGCCTGGCGCCGATCGGCCAGCGCATGCTGCTGTTGCGCGGCAAGCAGAAACTGGAGGTGCTGGAGCGCGCGCTGGCCGGCACCGATCCGCACGAGTACCCGATCCGCGTCGCCTTCGACACGCCTGGTGCGCGCCTGCGCGTGCATTGGTGCGAGTGATGCCGGGAGTGGGGATTGGGGATTAGGGATTCGCCACGGCTGCGCGCTGATGCGTTCCCGCTCTTCCGATTCCCGATCTTCGCTCTTCCGATTCTCCGTTCCCGTTTCCCGATTCCCCCTTCATAGCCACTTCCGCCAATGAGCCTGCATCCGACCCTCCACGCGATCACCGAACGCATCCGCCAGCGCAGTGCGCCGTCGCGGCGCGCCTACCTGGCCGGCATCGACGCCGCGCTGCGCGACGGTCCGTTCCGCAGCCGCCTGAGCTGCGGCAACCTCGCCCACGGCTTCGCCGCCTGCGGCCCCACCGACAAGAGCCGGCTGGAAGGCGGGATCACCCCCAACCTCGGCATCATCACCGCCTACAACGACATGCTCTCGGCGCACCAGCCGTTCGAGCACTACCCGGAGATCATCCGCAGCACCGCGCGCGCGCTCGGCGCCACCGCGCAGGTGGCCGGCGGCGTACCGGCGATGTGCGACGGCGTGACCCAGGGCCGGCCGGGCATGGAACTGTCGCTGTTCTCGCGCGACGTGATCGCCCAGGCCACCGCCATCGGCCTGAGCCACGACATGTTCGACACCAGCCTGTACCTGGGCGTGTGCGACAAGATCGTGCCCGGCCTGCTGATCGGCGCGCTGGCCTTCGGCCACCTGCCGGCGGTGTTCGTGCCGGCCGGACCGATGACCCCGGGCATCCCCAACAAGCAGAAGGCCGAGGTGCGCGAGCGCTACGCCGCCGGCCAGGCCACCCGCGAGGAACTGCTGGCCGCCGAATCGGCCTCCTACCACGCCCCCGGTACCTGCACCTTCTACGGCACCGCCAACTCCAACCAGGTGCTGCTGGAAGCGATGGGCGTGCAGTTGCCCGGCGCCTCCTTCGTCAACCCCGGCACCCCGCTGCGCGAGGCGCTGACCCAGCAGGCGACCGAGCGCGCGCTGCGCATCACCGCCCTGGGCAGCGACTTCCGCCCGCTGGGCCGGCTGATCGATGAGCGCGCCATCGTCAACGCCGTGGTCGCGCTGATGGCCACCGGCGGCTCCACCAACCACACCATCCACTGGCTGGCAGTGGCGCGTGCGGCCGGCATCGTGCTGACCTGGGACGACCTGGATGCGCTGTCGCAGCTAGTACCGCTGTTGGCGCGGGTGTATCCGAACGGCGAGGCCGACGTGAACCACTTCGCCGCCGCCGGCGGCATCGGCTTCGTGTTCCGCGAGCTGATGGACGCCGGGCTGATGCACGACGACCTGGCCACCATCGTGCCCGGCGGCATGCGCGCCTACGGCGACGAGCCCTGCGTACAGAACGGCAAGCTGGCCTATGTGCCGAGCCCGGCCAAGAGCGCCGACGAGGCGGTGGTGCGTCCGGCGTCCAACCCGTTCGAAGCGCAGGGCGGCCTGCGCCTGCTGCGCGGCAACCTCGGCCGCTCGCTGATCAAGCTGTCGGCGGTGAAGCCGCAGTTCCGCACCATCGAAGCGCCGGCCGTGGTGATCGACGCGCCGCAGGCGCTGAACAAGCTGCACGCCGCCGGCGCGCTGCCGCACGACTTCGTGTTGGTGCTGCGCTACCAGGGCCCGCAGGCCAACGGCATGCCGGAACTGCATTCGCTGGCGCCACTGCTGGGCCTGCTGCAGAACCAGGGCCGGCGCGTGGCGCTGGTCACCGACGGGCGCCTGTCCGGCGCCTCCGGCAAGTTCCCCGCGGCCATCCACGTGACCCCGGAAGCGGCGCGCGGCGGCCCCCTGGCGCGCGTGCGCGAAGGCGACATCGTGCGCCTGGACGGCGAGGCCGGCACCCTGGAAGTGCTGGTGGACGCCGCCGAGTGGGCGGCGCGGCCGCTGGCGCCGAACACCGCGCCGGCTGCGCACGACATGGGCCGCAACCTGTTCGGGCTCAACCGCCGTATGGTCGGCCCCGCCGACCAGGGCGCGCTGTCGATCTCCTGCGGCCCGCCGGCCGCCGACGGCGACCTGTGGAACTACGACGCCGAGTACGACCTGGGCCGCGATGCCGAGGCCGCCGCCGCGCCGCACGAAGCCAAGGACGCCTGAGCGGCGGCGCTGCCGCCGCGCGCCCCACCCTGCCCTGGCCGTGCGCGGCCGGGGCCTTGCCCCCTCGCAACCGAGACGCCCATGACCATCGCCGAACACCAGACCAAGGCCGAACAGCTGCTGCGCGCGGCCGGCATCCTGCCCGTCGTCACCGTCCACACCCTGGAAGAAGCGCGCCGCGTGTCGGCCGCGCTTCTCGAAGGCGGCCTGCCGGCGATCGAACTGACCCTGCGCACGCCGGTGGCGATGGAAGCGCTGGCGATGCTCAAGCGCGAACTGCCGGACATCGTGATCGGCGCCGGCACCGTGCTCAACGCCACCCAGCTGCAGCAGTCGATCGACGCCGGCGCCGACTTCATCGTCACCCCGGGCACCACCCCGACCCTGGCCGACGCCCTGGCGCAGGCGCCGCTGCCGGTGGTGCCGGGCGCGGCCACCCCCAGCGAACTGCTAGCGCTGATGGAACGCGGCTTCCGCGTCTGCAAGCTGTTCCCCGCCTCCGCCGTCGGCGGCCTGGCGATGCTCAAGGGCCTGGCCGGCCCCCTGGCCGAGCTCAAGCTATGCCCCACCGGCGGCATCGGCGAGAGCACCGCCGCCGAATACCTGGCCCAGCCCAACGTGGTCTGCATCGGCGGCTCGTGGATGGTGCCCAAGGACTGGCTGGCCGATGGCGCCTGGGACAAGGTGCGCGAGAGCTCGGCGAAGGCGGCCGCGATCGTGCGTGAAGCCGGGAATCGGGAATAGGGAATCGGGAATCGGTAAAAGCCCGAACCTCGGCTCTCACAGCTCAGGACTCCAGAAGCAAAAAAAGCGCCGGCATGCCGGCGCTTTTTCTTTTTCTTTCGCTGTTGCGATTCCCGAATCCCGATTCCCGATTCCCAGCCTCACCGCACCTCGATCTGCACATCCGCCGGCAACGCGTGGATGCGCAGTTCGCCGTGCTCCCACTGCGCGGTTTCGCCGTTGACGAGGGTGCGGCCCGGTTCGCCCGGGTACGGCCACGGCAGCACCAGGCCGCCGCTGGGCATGCGCAGGCCCTCGGGGATGTTCAGCAGCAGGCGGTTCTTCTGTCGCCGCAACTGGTAGCTCAGCGGCCCTTGCGGGGTGCGCAGCTGCTCGATCGCCACGCCCTTGCCGTCGAACCAGTCGGCGGGGATGCCGGCCGCCAGCACCAGGCTGTCGTCGACGTCGCGGGCGTAGGCGAACATGTCCAGCACCGAGCGCACGAAGTCCGAGGCCACCCAGGCATGCGGCAGGTCGCCGAGGAAGAACGGCTTGCGCGGCGTGCGCGAGACCACTTCGGCCCACTGGTTCCACGCCTGCGGCGTGCGGTCCTTGAAGAAGAACTGGGTCGCCTCCCAGGCGCGCTCGCGCCAGCCCAGGCGCACGAACGCGGACACGTTGCGCCACTCGTACGGCGTGTAGTCCTTCCACTCGCGGGTGCCGTCGCGGCGACCCACGAACTCGCTCCAGTAACGTTCGAAGGTATTGTCGAGCAGCGCCTGCGGCAGCCGGCCCTGCTCGCCGCCCGGTGCCAGCGCGATGGTGGTCGAGGTCGGATCAAAATCACCCAATTCCGCCGAGCCCGGCAGGAAATTGATGTGGTGCTGCTGGGTGGCCGCGTCCAGCGAGGCGTACAGGTCCTGGCGGAACTGGTCGCGCGAGGCGGCGAAGTGCGCGGCATCGTCGATGCGGCCCAGTTCGGCGGCGATGCTCACCGCGTCCTTGTAGCCGCGCAGCGCCCAGAAATTGTCCCAGTACGAGTGCATCGGCTTGGCCGAATAGCCCTCGTGGCTGATCGACACCGGCATCATCCCGTAGAAGGCCGCGTTGCGCGCGCGGTTCTCGTCAGTGCGCTCGCTCAGCCGCAGCTGCTCCATGTAGGTATAGGCGCCGAGCACGTGCGGCCACATCTGCTCCAGGAAGGCGCGGTCGCCGCTGTAGCGGTAGTAGTCGGCGACGCTGTAGATCAGTTCGCCGTGGCTGTCGTTCTCCGGCACCGGGTCGCTGCCGCGATCGTCCACGCAGCACGGCACCATGCCGTTGGCGAACTGGTACGGCGCATACCACTCCACGTATTCGCGGACCACGTCGGCGCGGCCCAGCCGCAGCAGGCCTTCGGAGATCATCGCGCCGTCGCGGATCCAGCTGCGCGAGTACGAGCGCGTGCCCGGCTGCAGGCGAGGGCCGATCCGCGAGATCAGCATGTGCGCCAGCGCGGTGCGCAGCGTGTCGGTCACCGCCTTGCCCTGCGCCGGTACGTGCAGCTGCACGCGGTCCAGCTTCTCGTGCCACTGCGCGGCGACCTGCTGCTGCGCGCGCGCCGCATCGAAGCCCGCCGGCACGCCGGCGCTACCGGTCTGCGGGATCACCAGCGCCACCTCGCGCACCTCGCCCGGGGCCAGGCGCCCGCGGTACAGCAGCGCGCCGGAGGCCAGCCCATCGGGATCCTGCGCCTGCTGCGGCAGGCCGCTGGCGTCGGTACTCAGCCGTTCGACGTCCATGCCGGCGTCGAACGCGCTGGCGTAGGCGGCATCGGGCTTCTGCACCGCGAACACCCGCGGCTGGCCGTTGACCTGGACCTGCGTGCCGGCGAAGGCCAGCGAGCGGATCGGGCTGACCCCGCCGACCGTGTTGAGGAACTGGCTGGGCGGATTGACCTGGAACGGACGCACCGCCAGCGCCAGGGTGTAGTCGTGCGGCTGCTTGCTCGGGTTGCTGAGCCGGTAGCGCGCCACCAGTTGCGCCTGTTCCGGCTCGCCCTGCACGAACGCGGTCACGCGCAGCGCGGCGTTGTCGTGGGTCCAGTCCACGCTGGGAATCGGCAGGTAGTCGTCCTGCAGGCTCTGCGCCGTCTTGACGTCGGCCCAGCTCAGGCGCTTGCCGTCCAGCAGCAGGAACGGCTCGATGCTGAAGCCGCCCTTGCCCACCTCGATCGCGCCATCCTCGCCGACCAGGCCCTGCTCGCGGCCGCCATCCAGGCCGACGATGGTCCAGTACGGCTGCTCGCCGCTGAAGCCGCGCGGGAACCAGCCGCGGGTCGATTGCGCCGCCACCGACTTGATGAAGTCGTTCTGGGTCGCGGCGAAGGCCAGCGGCTGCAGCGTGATGTCGGCGATGCCGTAACGGAAGCTGGGGCCGTCCTGCAGGTCGAAGCGCACGTAGCGCGCCTCGGTTTCCGGCAGCGCCAGCCAGTCGGTGCCGCCGTTGCCGGCGGTCACGCTGCGCAACTCGCGCCAGCTGCGCCCGTCGGCCGAGCCCTGCACGGTGTAGCGCGAGGCATACACGCCCGGCGCCCACTGCACCTTGGCGCCGCCGAACTCACGCACCTTGCCCAGGTCCAGCATCACCGTCTGGGTCTTGGCGTTGCCGCTGTACCAGACGGTGTCGGGCTTGCCGTCGGCGATGCGCTGCTCCAGCGCCGGCGCGGTATCGGTGTTGACCTTGACGGTCAGCGGCGAGGTGTCCTGCGGCGGCAACGGGGTCAGGGTCAGCTGATCGAAGCACACCGTGCCGGCACCACCGACCTGGTTGTAGATGGTGAACTCGATCTGCGCGCTGCGGGTCAGCTCCTTCTCCGGGCTCGGCCCCCAGGCCTTGTCGATCTGCCGCTTCTTGTAGGTGACCGTGCTCCACTGCGTGGGGAAGTCGTAGCGCGGCCGGTTGACCCACCACACGTTGTCGCCGCTGGCGTCGACCAGCTTGAACTGCAGGTCGTTGCGCGGCGACTCGCCGCGCAGCTGGAACGAGAACTGGTAGTTGTCCGGGTACTCGATCGGCACGCTGCGGCGGATACCGGCATAGCCGGACACGCCGTTGAAGTCGTAGTCCAGGCACAGCGCCTTGGCGCGGCCGCCGCTGGGCGCCTGCACCAGCCGGGTCGAGGCGGTGACCTGGTTGGAGACGACGATCTGCCACTTGTCCAGATCGTTGAAGCTGTCCAGCGTCACCGTGGAGGTCGGCGGCGCGGCGACGGCATGGGCGGCCGCCAGTCCCAGCATCGCCAGCATCGCGCGTGCGCCCGTCATCGCCATCCCGTCCTTCATTGCCTTCCCCGTCGCTGTCGTTTCGTTGCGTGTCTGCTTGTGTGTGTCTGTGCATGCCAGCGGGCATCGCACCCGTCGGCGCCCCACGGCATCGCGTTGCTTGCTGTCGCGGCTGAAGCCGCTCCTACACGTCAGGTCTGGCCATCCATGGCCGGGCGTTCGCGAACGCGCGCCAGTGGCGCTCGATGTTCCGCTTCACCGCTGCCATCCATGGCGTGACAATCCCACACCAGATCGTCCGGCCTGGCCATCCATGGCCAGGCGTTCGCGAACGCGCGAGCCAGTGGCTCGCAGGCGCGTTCGCTCACCCCTTCACGCTGCCGAGCAGCAGGCCCTGGATGTAGTAGCGCTGCAGCGCCAGGAACAGCGCCAGCACCGGGACGACGGTGACCACGGCGCCGGCCATCATCATTTCCACGTCCATGATGTGCTCGCGCGACAGCGCCGCCAGCGCCACCGGCAAGGTGTAGTGCTCCTGGTCGGTCAGCACGATCAGCGGCCACATGAAGTCGTTCCACGCCGCCATGAAGGTGAAGATGGTCAGCGTCACCAGTACCGGCTTGAGCATAGGCAGCACGATCTGGAAGAAGATCCGCAGCTCGCCGGCACCGTCGATGCGCGCGGCCTCCAGCAGCTCGTCGGGGATCGAACGCGCGTACTGGCGCACCAGGAAGATGCCGAACACCGTCGCCAGTGCCGGCACGACCACGCCGCCGAAGTTGTTGACCAGGTGCAGTTGCTTCATCAGCAGGAACAGCGGCAGCATCGCCACCTGCGCCGGGATCACCAGCGCCGCCAGCAGGATTTGGAAGATCCGTTCCTTGCCGACGAAGCGCAGCTTGGCGAAGGCGTAGCCGGCCATGGTGTTGATCAGCAGCGAGCCGAAGGTGATCGCGCACGACACCAGCAGGCTATTGGCGAAGTTGCGGGCCATGCCGGTGCGCGAGAACAGCTCGCCGTAGTTGGCCAGGGTGGCGCCGGTGGGCAGCATCGGCGGCGGGAAGCGGCTGGCCTGCCCCGCCGGCATAAACGACACCGACACCATCCACAACAGCGGCGCCAGGCTGATCACGGCGAGCAGCAGCAGCCCGCCGTTGACCAGCAGCGTGTTCCAGCGCGAGGCGCCGATCTCCCGGCTCATACCAGGTCCCTCTTGCGGCCGAAGCGCAGCATCACCGTCGTCACTCCCAGGATGATCAGGAACAGCAGGAACGCCACAGCCGACGCGCGGCCGAGGTTCCACCACTTGAAGCCTTCCTCGAACATGTAATACAGCACGCTGACCGTGCTCTGCAGGGGGTCGCCGCGGGTCATCACGTAGGGTTCGGCGAACAGCTGGAAGTAGCCGGACACGGTAATCACCCCGACCACCAGCAACACCGGCCCCAGCATCGGCAGGGTGATGTGCAGGAACTGCCGCCACTTCGAGGCGCCGTCGATGCGCGCGGCCTCGTACAGGTCCTGCGGGATGGCCTGCAGGCCGGCGAGGAAGATCACCATGTTGTAGCCGAAGTTCTTCCACACCGCGAACAGCATGATGGTCGGCATCGCCCAGTGCGGGTCGCCGAGCCAGTCGATCGGGCCGATGCCCAGGTGCGCCAGGCCGTAGTTGACCAGGCCGTAGCTGGTGTGGAACAGGTAGCGCCAGATCACCGCCACCGCCACCAGCGTGGTCACTACCGGCGCGAACAGCGCGGTGCGGAACAGCGCCTTGAAGCGCGCCACCGGCGCGTTCAGCAGCAGCGCCGCGCCCAGCGAGGCGCCGATGGACAGCGGCACGCCGACGATCACGAAGTACGTGGTGTTCCACAGCGACTTCCAGAACATCGGCGTCTGCAGCAACTCGATGTAGTTGCCGAAGCCGACGAAGCGCAGGTTGTGGCGGTCGGCCAGCGAATACAGGTCGAAGTCGGTGACGCTCAGCGCCAGCGCCGACAGCACCGGCAGGCCGAAGAACACGCCGATCACGATCAGCGCCGGGCCGGCGAACAGCCAGCCGATCAGGGAACCGCGCTTCATGGCGCCGCTCCCGCGGCCGGCGCCGCCGTGCCTTCGCGATGCTGCTGGTGGATCCAGCGGCGTTTCTCCAGGATCTCGTCGACCCGCTTGTCCAGTTCCCGCATTGCCTTCTCCTGCGGTTCGCCGCCGCGCACCACCCGCTCGGTGGCCAGCCGCATCTCCTGCACGATGCGCTCCCACTCCAGGACCTTCGGCGCCGGCTTGACCCGCTCCAGCTGATCGCGGAACGCGTGCGCCAGCGGATCGTCGGCCAGCGACGGATACGCCCAGGTGCTGCGCCGCGGCGGCATGTCGCCGATCAGTGCGTGGAAGCGTGCCTGGATCTGCGGCCGCGACAGGAACTCGATCAACTTCCACGCCGCGTCCTTGTGCTCGGACTTGCGGAAGATCACCAGGCTGGTGCCGCCGGCGATGCCGGCGCCGGGGCCGTCCGGGCCCGGCAGCGGCATGGTGCCCCACTGGTCCTTGAGCGCAGCCGGCTGCACCTTGCGGAACTCGCGGATGTTCCACGGGCCGGAGATGTAGAACGCGTAGAACCCGTTGAAGAATTCGTCCCAGACGTTGGAGATCTGCGTCTCCGACATCTTCGGCGCCCAGCCCTGGTCGAACATGTTGGCGTAGAACGCCAGCGCCTTGCGGAAGCCGGGGCTTTCGAAGTTGCCGTAGTTGTTGTGGTCGCGCAGCAGCGGATCGGGCAGCTGCAGGCCCAGCGACAGTTGCTGCTCGAACTCGTTGAGCGGCATCAGGATGGCGTAGCGCTTCGGCCCGACATGCTTCTTCACCGCCGCCATCGCCTGCTCCCACTCGGCCCAGGTCTGCGGCAGCTTGGTCACCCCGGCGTCGCGCAGCATGTCCTTGCGATAGAACAGCAGGCGCGTGTCCACGTACCAGGGGATGCCGTAGAGCTGACCATCGATAACGCTGGTGTCCCAGATGCCGGGGAAGTAGTCCTTCGGGTCGACCACCTTGGAACGGTCGACATACGGCTGCAGCGGCTGCAGCGTGCCCAGTTCGGCGAATTCCGGGATCCAGGTATTGCCCAGCTGGCACACGTCCGGCAGGCCATCGGCGGCGAAGGCGGTCAGCAGCTTCTCGTGCGCGGCGGTCCACGGGATGTTCTGGATATCGACGTGGATGCCGGGATTCTCCTTCTCGAACTCCGGGATCAGCTCGGCCACCACCTCGGCCTCGCGGCCCATCGCCCAGAACCGCACCACCTCGCCCTTCGGCGCGCGCGCGCACCCGCATACGGCCACCATCAGCAAGCCCAGCGACACCCAACGACCGATCATGCGTGCTGCGCTCATTCGGGCTTCTGCGGCTGGCGCTGGTCGGGGTTCTGTTGCGCCTGCGCGGCGGCGGCGCGCGATTCGGCGATGCCGATCGCCCGCGCCGCGGCGGCCTGCTCGTCCTTCTTCGGCACCGGCTGCGCCTCGCCCTCCGGAGTGAGCCAGCCGCCGCTGAAGCCGGCGCGCTCCAGTCCGGTGCGGATGTACTTGTTCTTCTTCATCACGTTCCAGACGAACTCGTTGCGGTAGTTGGCGATCATGGTCAGGATCGGGCCCTGGTCGATGCCGATGTAGTCGCTGGAGACCCAGCCGCGTCCGGGCACGACGCGCCCGGTCTTCAGCGGGATATCGTAGTTGAAGCTGGGGTTGAACGAATCCAGGAAGCCATAGCTGGAGTAGATGAAGTCGCCGTAGCGCTTGTGCATCTCCTCGGTGGCCGGAATCACCACTTCCGGCGCGAACACCAGCGAGGCCACCGCCGCGGTCGGCGCGATGGTGCCGTCGTCGAAGTTCTCGCGCAGGCCGGCGCCGCGCGAGGAATAGTGGCGGAACTGGCGTTGTTCGCCGCGATACTCCTGCTCGGTGTTCTGCGGCCCATCGCTGGCGGTCAGGCCCCACACGTTCTCGCCGTAGTCCTTCCACTTCATCGGATTGGCGATGGCGTACTCGCGCTGCGCCAGCACCGCGCGGCGGCTGTTGAGGAAGTAGTCGATGCCGCGCTCGCGCATGTACTGGTCCTGGATGTCGCGGAAGTCGATCCAGACGTGGCTGTACTGGTGCGCGAACATCGGCCCGAACGACAGGTATTCCTGGCCGTAGTACACGCCCCAGTCGTTGTTGTAGGTACGGGTCCACACCGTCCACGCATCCGGGCTCACCGCATGGGTGGGCGATCCCAAGGCCAGCACGTACAGCATCATCGCTTCGTTGTAGCCCATCCAGTCGTGGCTGATGAAGCCGCTTTCAGGGAACCAGCCCATCGAGATCAGCGGATCGCGCTGCTGCAGCCAGGTCCAGTCCACGCGCCGATACAGGGTGTCGGCGATCTCGCGGATCTCCTTCTCGCGCGGGTCGTCGCCGTCGTAGTACGACTGCGCGAACAGCACGCCCATCATCAGCAGCGCGGTATCCACGCTCGACAGCTCCACCCAGCTGTCGTAACGGTGGCCGTTCTGCATGTCCAGGAAGTGGTAATAGAAGCCCTTGTAGCCGGCCTTGCCGGTGCGCTGCGGGCCGACCGGCGCATCGCGGAAGAACTTCAGCGTGGTCAGGGTGCGATCCACCGCCTGGGTCCGGCTGATCCAGCCGTTCTCGATGCCGATGGGATACGCCGTCAGCGAGAACCCCACCGACGCGATGCTGGCGAAGGGACGCGACGGGAAGCGGTCGGGGGTCAGGCCATTGGTGTCGTTGGTGGTGTCCCAGAAGAACTGGAAAGTGCGCCGCTCGATGTCGCTGAACAGCTGTGGCAGCTCGGGCTTCAGTGGTTTTGGCGGCAGTTCCGCCTCGACCAGGATCACCTGCACCGGCTTTTTCTCCACCGCCTTCGGCTCCTCGACCTTCTTACACGCCGTCAGCAGCACCCCTGCTGCCATCACCATCAACGAAAACCTGATGAACCTGCGCTGCTTCTTCATCGTGCCCCCCGTGAAATCGTTTACACGCACGCAAAAAATACCCCACTTCCGCATCGCCGCGGCCCCCGGTGCACGGGAGCCGCGGCGGCCTTGCTTACCAGTTCAAGCCGAACGACAGCTTGAACGTCCGCATCGGCGAGGCGAGCACGCCGTTCGGCGTACCGAACGCCGTGTTCAGATCGGCGTACGTGCCGGTTGCGGTGTTGTAGTCCGCGTAGTTGGTCCAGTTGAACAGGTTGATGACATCGGCGCGCACGTTGAACTTGATGCCCGACCCGGTATCCCATTCCTTGTTCGCCGCCAGGCTGAATTCCTTGTAGCCCAGCGTGGCGTCCGGCTTGTACTGAATGATATAGCACTGGTCGTTGCCCGCCAGGCAGTTGGTGCCGTAGCGCGGGGTCTGGCTGGCCAACGACAGCTTGGCCGACAGGGTGACGTCGTACGGCAGATCGTAGATGCCGGTCACCACCAGGCGGTTCTTCGGGATGCCGCCGGCCTCACGCCAGCCGTAGCCGGCCATCGACGGCTGGTCCAGCGCATAGTGCTCGCCGTACTGGCGGTTCTCCTTCGCGTCGGAGAAGGTGTAGGCCACGGTCAGGCCCCAGCCGGACTCCTTGTCGTAGGGCTTGTCCAGCTTCAATGCCAGCTGGTTGTTGCGCGTCTTCAGGCCGTTGGTGCCGAGCACGATCGCGCTGTAGCCGTTGGGCGAGTCGGTGGGCACGCCGGAGGTGGTGCCGGGCAGGAAGAACGAACCGTCGGCACGGCGGTTGCCGCGCAGGAACACGAAGCCGTCCTCGCTGACGATGCGGCTCAGGGTCACGTCCGTGTACCAGTCGTTGCCCCAGAAATGCACCATGTTGCGCATGCCCAGGCTGAACTGGTCGGAGTACGGCACCTTGATGTTGTTGTCGATCAGGTAGACCTCGCGGCCGCCGCCGGCGCCGCCGGTGTTGGAGGCCGCCAGCCCGTTCAGGCCGGCCTGGGTCGCATAGCTCGGATCCCATGCCACGCACGGCTGGCCGAGGCACGGCGTGTTGGCGCTGCTGAAGTAGTAGCTGTAGGAGCGGAAGTTGTTGTTGAGCTGCTCCAGCGCCAGGTAGTCGAACAGGTTGCGGTCGTACGCACGGCCGGCACCGCCGTAGATCACGTGCGCCTGGTCGCCAAACAGGTCGTAGGAGAAGCCCAGGCGCGGCTGCCACGCATCCTTGAACGCCTTGCGGTTGTTGCCGGTGCTGATGTAGTTGGCGATGTCGTAGTTGGCGTTGTCCAGGTTGCGCCAGTTCAGCAGCGCGCTGGCGACGTCGGCCGGGGTGACGAAGTCGAGGAACGAGGGGGTCTTCTCGTAGTCGTAGCGCACGCCCAGGTTCAGGGTCAGGTGCTCGTTGACCTCCCAGTCGTCCTGCAGGTAGATGCCGTACTGCTTGTTCTGCGACTGCACCGAACCGCCGTCGCCGGTGTCGCCGAAGCGCACCCGGTACGGCGTACCGACATCGCTGAGGATGTTGTAGTAGTACTGCGGATTGGCAGGATTGATCTGGGTCGAATCGAGCTGGATGTCCTTGTACTTCAGACCCATCTTGATGGTGTGGCTGCCGTGCCAGTCGAGGCTGTTGAGGGTCAGGTCGTCCTGCAGGGTCCAGCCCTTCTGCCCCTTGTTCTGGAAGCTGCTGCCGGCGCCGGCGCTGAGGATGGTGGTCTCGTTGCCGGCCTGCGGCACGTAGGACAGCACGTAGCCGCTGCCGTCGGTGAGCGGGGTCTGGGTCCAGAACGCGCTCTCGTAGCTCAGGTTCAGATCGTTGAGGAAGGCCTCACCGCTGTACTGCCAGCGCAGGTTGGCGCGCTTTTCCTTCTGCCCGTTGGTGCTGCCGTGCTGGTAGGTGGTGGTGTCGCCGATGTCCGACAGTTCGTCTTCCTTGCGGTACTTGCCGGTCAGCTCGAACAGGTTGTTGTCGCCCAGGGTCCAGTCGATCTTGCCGAAGTACAGGTCTTCCTTGAACGGGGTGCTGTAGGTGGCGACCAGCGGCTGCAGCTGCGCTGGCAGCTGGTCGACGCGGTCGGCGTAGATGCCGCCCGGAATCACCGTGTTCGGCGTGGTGTATTCCTTGGCCTCGTAGGCCACGAAGAAGTGCGCGCGGTCCTTGAGGATCGGGCCGCTGAAGGTGGCGCCGTACTGGGTCTCGGAGAAGTCGTCGCGCTGGCCGGCCTTGCGCTCCAGCGGGCTTTCGGCACGCCAGTCGTCGTTGGTCGTATCCCAGAAGAAGCTGCCGTGGAAATCGTTGGTGCCGGACTTGGTCGAGGCGACGATCGCCGCGCTGCTGACCTGGTCGAACTCGGCCTTGTAGTTGGAGGTGATGACCTTGTACTCGCCGATCGCCGACTGCGGGAACGGGTTGCCGCGGCTGGAATCCTGGCCGCTGACGCCGCCGGTCAGCACGTAGTTCTTCTGGCTGATGCCGTCGATGTAGACGTTGGTGCCGTTGGCCGAGGTCGCGCCGGAGCGCACCGTGGTGTTGCCCTTGGCGTCGCGCTGGAACTGCACGCTCGGCACGCTGTCGGCCAGCTCAAGGAAGTTGCGCGTGGCCTGCGGCAGCTTCTCGATCTGCACGTTGGAAATGTAGGTGGCGTTCTCCGAGGTGCGGGTTTCCACCAGCACCGGCGGCGCCTGCACCTGCACCGCGTCGAGCGTGGTCGCGCCCTGCCCGCTGGCGGTGGCCGCTTCGCCGCCCACGCCCAGATCCAGAGTGGCGGTCTGGCCGACCTGCACGGTGACGTTCTGCGAGGTGGTCTTGCCGTCGGCGGTGACGTCGATGCGGTAGGAACCCGGCGGCAGGCCGCCGACCGAATAGGTGCCGTTGCTGGTCTGCACGCTGCGGCTCAGACCGGTGGCCAGGTTGGTGGCGGTGACCTGCGCGGACGCGGCCGGCGCCGAATCGACCTTGACCTGACCGCGGATGGTGGCGCCGGTGCTCTGCGCGAATGCCGGCGCGGCGCCCAGCAGCAGGCAACTGGCGAGGGCGCAGCTCAACAGCTTGCGCGTGGGCCGGGCGGAGTGCGGGGTGTGTTGCATGTGGGGTTTTCCCTCCAGGAAGACGTGATGCTCGTTATGGGTGGTGCGTGGTGCTTCGATGGAACGAAGTGGAACAAGCGATACGGCGCAGAAAAATGCGTCGCATCAGGAACGGGCCGTGCTGGAATCGCGCACGACCAACGTAGGAACCAGGGTCTGCCGCTGCCGGTCGTCCGCGTCGGGCCGATCGATCAATTGCAGGAGGCGGTGCATCGCCTGCTCACCAAGCCCGGCGATGCTGACGCGCATGGTGGTGAGGGATGGGTGAACGAAACGCGCCAGCGGAATGTCGTCGAAGCCGGCCAACGCGATGTCGTTGGGCACGCGCACGCCGCTCTGGGTGAAGGCGTAGAGGCAGCCGAGCGCGGTCATGTCGTTGGCGGCGAATACCGCATCGGGCAGCATGCCGGCCTGCAGCATCGCCTGCCCCGCGCGATACCCGGAGGCTTCGTCGAAGTCGCCCGGGAACTCCTGGCCATGCGCGTCGCCGGCATGGCGTGCGATGGCGTCGCGGAAGCCGCGCAGGCGTTCGCGCGCGTCGAAGTTCAGTTCCGGACCGCCGATGAAGGCGATGCGGCGATGCCCCATCGCCAGCAGGTGTTCGGTCATCGCTACCGCGCCGGCGTGGTCGTCGATGCTCAGCACCGGATATTCGGTGCCCGGCAGGTGGGTGTTGATCAACACCGTCGGCAACGCCTGCGGCAGGTTGTCGGTGAGAAAGCCCGGGCGCTCGGCATACGGCGACAGCACCAGCAGGCCGTCGACGCGGCCGCGCATCGCCCGCAGCGCCCGCCCCTGCTCTTCCGGGTCGCCGTGGTAGCTGGACACCAGCAGGTGCTGGCGGCGCGCGCGGGCGGCACCGTCGATGCCGCGGATCAGTTCGGAGAAGAATTCGCCGTACAGGTCGGGCAGCACCACGCCCAGGGTCTGGGTGCGGCGGCTGCTGAGGCTGCGCGCCGCCGCATGCGGGCTGTAGCGCAGGCGCTCGGCCACTTCCAGCACCAGGGTCCGCACCGGCGCGGCCACGTTCTCGTGGCCATTGAGCGCACGCGACACGGTGGCCACGGAAACCCGGGCCTCGCGTGCGACGTCTTTGATGGTAACCGCGCTCTTCGCCATCGTGCCGCCCTCCGCGGCAGAGACCTTGAGAAACTGGCGCGGACTGTAATCGTTTTCAGCGCGAGGCAGAAGCCCTTTGTTATTTTTACAATAAACGTCTTATTTTTCAGTCACTTGAATAATGAGAAACTGGCCGGAATCGTGCCGCAATGCAGCATAATCCAGGTGCAGATTCCGATTTTTCCCGGGGTGCACACCCCTGTTTGGACCGGCGGCAGCCGTCGCGGGCGGGTGTCAGCCGCCCGTGCCCGGCACCTCGGCGCGGATCGACAGCGCGTGGATGTCGGCCTGCATCATCTCGCCCAGCGCCGCGTAGACGGCACGGTGGCGGGCCAGCGGCGCCATGCCGGCGAAGGCCGGACTGACCACCCGTACATTGAAATGCCCGCGGCCGTCGCGCGCGCCCGCATGGCCGGCATGGCGATGGCTGTCGTCCTCGACCTCCAGCGCCTGCGGCGCGAACGCCGCCTCCAGCGCGGCGCGGATCCGCGCCACCCGCTCGGCGCCGACCTGGCTCATGGCAGCACCTTGCGGAACGGCCGCACCTCGACCCGGGCGTAGACGCCGGCATCGACATACGGATCGGCCTCGGCCCAGGCCCGCGCCTCGGCCAGCGAGTCGAACGCGGCCACCACCAGGCTGCCGCTGAAGCCGGCCGGACCCGGATCCTCGGCGTCGATCGCCGGGCACGGCCCGGCCAGCAGCAGCCGCCCGGCCTCCTGCAACGCGGTCAGCCGCTGCAGATGCGCCGGCCGCGCCGCCGCCCGCCGCGGCAGCGCATCGGCCACGTCGTACCCCTCGATCACGTACCACATCGCGTCTCCGCCCTCGTTGCCTATCCAAAGACCCGCCATTGTAGAACCTGGCCCGGCACGGCGGCGCTGGACACCGACCCCGCCGGCGCATTACCCTTGGTCGTATTGCACGCGGCCGGATGCAGCGGCCCGTCGGTGATCGGCGACCCCAAGCCCCTTCCGACGACCGATTCGCTGCCTGACACCGCCCGCGCAGACGTCCTCCTCTGCAGTTCCCGCCGCCACGACACGCGTGGCGTGCGTCGTGTGTCTTGTTGAAGTACCGAGCGCGTTGCGGGGACGACGCGCCATTGAACCGCAGCACTGCCGGCAAGGAGCCGCGCCGGGTCGCGCCTGCCCGGCCCTTCGCTACCGCAACACCGATGTCCAACCGATGACTTCCGAACTCGCGCTCGACGCGAACCCGCCAACCCAGACGACCCCGCCACAGCAGCAGGAAATGCCGCTGGCGGTCGTGCATGGGCAGCCGGTCCTGCAGATCCCGCAGGATCTGTACATCCCGCCGGACGCGCTGGAAGTGATCCTGGATGCGTTCGAAGGCCCGCTGGACCTGCTGCTGTACCTGATCCGCCGGCAGAACCTGGACATCCTGGACATCCCCGTCGCCGAGATCACCCGGCAGTACGTGGACTACATCAACGTGATGCAGGAGCTGCGCTTCGAACTGGCGGCCGAATACCTGGTGATGGCCGCGATCCTGGCCGAGATCAAGTCGCGGATGCTGCTGCCGCGGCCGCCGGCCGAGGACGGCGAGGAAGTGGACCCGCGCGCCGAACTGGTCCGCCGCTTGCAGGAGTACGAACGCTTCAAGCAGGCGGCCGAGGACATCGACGCGCTGCCGCGGCAGGACCGCGACACCACCCCGGTGCACGCCCATGTGCCGGACCGTGCCGCGGTCAAGCTGCCGCCGCCGGTGGAGTTGAAGGAAATGCTGCTGGCGCTGTACGACGTGCTCAAGCGCGCCGAGCTGTTCAGCGGCCACGCGATCAAGCGCGAGGCGCTGAGCGTGCGCCAGCGCATGGGCGACGTGCTGGGCCGTCTGGACGACGGCAAGTTCCACCGTTTCGAATCGCTGTTCAGTGCCGAGGAAGGCAAGCTGGGCGTGCTGGTCACCTTCCTGGCGCTGCTGGAACTGGCCAAGGAGCAGTTGCTGGACATCGTCCAGGAACCGCTGGCGCACGTCCCCGCCGAGGCCACAGAGCGGCCGCCGATGCCGCCGATCTACGTCAAGTCGCTGGCACTGGGCAACACCAACGCGCCGCTGCAGTTCAACAGCGAGTTCGACGACAGCGACGCCGCCGACGCCACCACCTGAGCCACCGAGAACCCGCCCCCGCATGGATCAAGCGCTGATCAACCGCATCGTCGAGGCCGCCCTGCTCGCCGCCAACCAGCCGTTGCCGCTGGCGCAGTTGCACGGCCTGTTCCCGGAGGAGGAACCCGCGCCGCCGGGCAGCATCGAGCGCGCGCTGGAACTGCTGCGCGAGGCCTGCGAGGGCCGCGGTGTGGAACTGGTCGAAGTCGCCTCCGGGTTCCGCTACCAGGTGCGCAGCGACGTGCATGCCTGGGTGGCGCGGCTGTGGACCGAGCGCAAGACCCGCTACACCCGCGCCACGCTGGAGACCCTGGCGCTGATCGCCTACCGGCAGCCGATCACCCGCGGCGAGATCGAGCAGGTGCGCGGCGTGGCGGTCAGCAGCAACATCATCCAGGCGCTGGAAGAGCGCGAGTGGATCCGCGTGGTCGGGCACCGCGATGTGCCGGGCAAGCCGGCACTGTTCGGCACCACCAAGACCTTCCTGGACTATTTCGGGCTCAAGCGCCTGGACGAACTGCCGCCGCTGTCCGAACTCAAGGACATCGGCGAACTCGAGCCGCAGCTGCCGCTGGACCGCGACGCGCTGCCGGTCGGCGACATGGCCCAGGCCGATGCCGCACCGGGCGACGCCGCCGATCAGGGCGACCAGGGCGACACCACGGCACAGGCCGCAGCCGCCGGCGAACCCGCCAAGCCTGCCGCGACGGCGCAGGCAGACGCGGCCGACGCAGACGACGCAAACGCAGAAGCACGCGACACCGCAGCACCGCACCCCCCCGCGACCGACGACGCCCACGCGCCGGCGGCCACGGATCCCACGACCGCCCCGACGGGCGAACCCGAAGCCGCGCCGGGAGAGCGCGCGGCGGATGCGAACGAAGCCGAAGACAACGCCGTCGCGACGACGACCGTGGCTGTTGACGATGCCGATTCCGAACCACAGGCCGACGCGCAACGCGCCGGCCGGAGCCAAGTAAATGAGTGACACCTCCCGCAAGCTGTCGTTGAACAAGCTCTCGCTCAAGCGCGACGCCGCTGCCGCCGAGCAGCCGAAACTGGAAGAACGCCTGCACAAGGTCCTGGCCCAGGCCGGCCTGGGCTCGCGCCGGGCGCTGGAACAGCGCATCGCCGACGGCCTGGTCAAGGTCAACGGCGAGGTCGCGCAGACCGGCATGTCGATCCGCAGCGGCGACAAGATCGAGCTGGACGGCCGCAGCTTCGTCGCCAGCGCGCTGACCGAGCCCTCGCGCGTGCTGATCTACAACAAGCCCGAAGGCGAAGTGACCACGCGCGAAGATCCCGAAGGCCGCCCGACCATCTTCGAGGCGCTGCCGGCGCTGAAGGGCGCGCGCTGGATCGCGATCGGCCGCCTGGACATCAACACCACCGGCCTGCTGCTGCTCACCACCGACGGCGAGTTGGCCAACGCGATGATGCACCCCTCCTACGAGATCGAGCGCGAGTACGTGGTGCGCGTGCGCGCCCCGGAAGGCGAGGAGACCGTGCCCGACAGCATGATCGAGCGGCTCTCGCGCGGCGTGCTGCTGGAGGACGGCGGCGCCAAGTTCGACGAGATCGAACGCATCGGCGGCACCGACTCGCACGACTGGTTCCGGGTGGTGGTCAAGGAAGGCCGCAACCGCGAAGTGCGGCGCCTGTGGGAATCGCAGGGCTGCCAGGTCAGCCGGCTCAAGCGCACCCGCTACGGCAAGATCGCGCTGCCGCGCGAACTGCTGCGCGGGCACTCGATGGAGCTGGCGCAGGACAAGGTCGAGGCGCTGCGCGCCGAGCTGAAGCTGGAGGAAGGCACCCCGTCGGCGCTGACCCTGCAGCCGGTGATCGGCCAGCGCAAGGCGGCCAAGGCCACCGTGCAGGTCGGCCGCGGCGGCAACGCCTACGTCAACGGCCACAACACCGCGGACGAAGGCCGCGAGCTGCGCCGCTTCGACACCTTCCGCGAAGACCGCGGCCGCGGCCGCGGCGGCAAGAAGCCACACGGCGGCCTGACCGTGAGCGGCGAAATGGCCGCCAAGCAATCGCAGAAGCCGTTCAAGCAGCGCACGCCGAAGGGCCCCAAGCCGCTGCCGGACGGCAACCCCGCCGCGTTCCGCACCTGGTACGTGCCCGATGGCGTCAGCACCGGGCCGACCGGCCACCGCAACGCCGGTCCCGGCGGTCGTGGCCAGGGCCAGGGTCAAGGTCAGGGGCGTCCCTACGCCAAGCCGCGTCCGGCCGGTGCCGGCGCTGGTGCGGGCGCCGGCCAGGGCCGCGGTCCGGGCCAGGGCCAGCAACGCAAGGCGCACCCCTACGGGCATCCGGGCAACGCGCCGAGCTTCCCGTCCGACCACGCCACCCCCGGCTTCAACCCCTACGGCGCCGCGCCGCGCGCAGCGCGCCCGGCCGGCGGCCAGAAGCGCGGCCCGGGTCCGGGCGGACGCCCCGGCGGCGGTAACCGCCCGGCCGGTGGACGTCCTCCGGGTGGCGGCGGCCGTCCCGGCGGCGGCGGCAACCGCGGTCCGCGCGGCGGCTGAGGACGACGCCGGCGCCGTGCGCGCCGGCCCGCCCCGCACCCGACAGGGCGCCTGCGCAAGCGGCGCCCTGTTTTTTTATGGGGACGCTATCGACAACGGGGACGGCGCGCGGCGTCAGGCTGCGGCAGCCCTCTCACGCAGGTGGTGCGACGGCCCGCATCGCGGCCGCCCGTGCACTCACGCGCCGGCAGGCGCGTTCCTGCAGTCCGCAAATCCCGCCGGGATCTGCTTGGCGGTCCACTTGCCCTGAGACGCTGTGGAGACGAGCAGCGCCGAGGTTGCGTCGTAGCTGGGGGCCTGTGTCGCGCCGGGCCTGGCCAATCCCGTGTCATGGAAGCACAGACGCACGGACGTGGCATCGGCCGACAGCACCTCGAAGCGCATCATCCAGCCCTTGTCGGCCTCGAGCAGGCGCGCGCCATGGGCGGTTTTGGTGACATCCACGAAACCATAGTCCGCGAACGTCGTCTTCCCCGGCAGGCGGCGGGGGCCGACCGAGTTGGGGAACGAGGTCAGGTCCAGGTGCCGGATGACCGCGTCGACGACGCCTGCCTGCTGCGATACGGCCGGAGACGACGCGCCGAGGCCAAGCGCGAGAAGGCCAACAAGCATTCCGAAGGTCATGCGGACAATCTCGCGCGCGGAGGGAGTCGCGGATGATAAGCGCCGGGAACGCCGGGGCCCAAGGAAGATTGCCGTGCGCGGGGGCTGCCGACCAGGCGGCGCCCGACAGCGTCGCGCAGGCTCGAACGACAGGGGCGTGGCGACACCGGCCCACCCGCCGTTGCGCCGTTCGCCCTGCGCGGACGAAGCCGATATCCTGGCGCATCTGGCGGCCGCTGCGGGTGGCCGCCCTCACCGACCAGGAATTCCCGATGACACGGAAGATGAAGATCACCCTGCCGCTGCTGATCGCCGGCGTACTGAGCCTCGGCGCCTGCCAGAAGGCGCAGCAGAAGGCCCAGGAAGAGATCGCCGCGGCGCAGAACCCCTACCCGGCCAGTTCGCCGCTGCACGCGCCGTTCGATCGCATGCTGCGCAAGCTGGCCAACGATCCGCGCTACGTGGCGCTGCTCAAGCAGAGCGGCCCGCAGGCGCAGCAGGCCGGCTTCCAACTGGCGCAGAACGGCATCGCGCGACTGGACCACGCCACGCTGGAACAGCGCCTGCAGATCCTGTCGCAGGTCAGCGACAAGGTCGACGTGCCCCAGTGCGCCGTACTGGCGCGCGGCGGCAACCCCAACGATGCGCAGGCGCTGAGCGCGGCGATGCTGTCGGGCCTGGAAAAGCTGCCGCAGGCGCAGATCGACCGCTGGTTCGACGTCTCGCTGAAGGCCACCGACGCGGAGTTGAACAAGACCCCGGCGCAGCCGGTGAGCCAGGAGCAGATCCAGGCGGCGATGGGCACCCTGGTCAAGTCGCTGCCTGCCGACCAGCAGCAGCGCCTGATGCGGGTGCTGCCGGAGATCGCCAAGGCCAGCGACGAGGACGCCTGCTGGACCGCGCGGACCCTGTACCGCCAGGCGCTGGCGACGCCCGAGCCGGTACGCGGCCAGTTGGCCTGGGTGTTCGCGCAGCAGTAAGCGCGCGGCAGCGCGAAACGCGCCCTGGCGCAGAGCCCGGTTTGCCGGGCCGCATCGCATCTCCGCCGCACGGCGGGCTTCCGGCCGAGTTCTCGAGAGAAACCTTTGACCAAAAAAAATCCAGGCGCACCGCGCCTGGATTTTTTGTTGCGTCGTCTCCGCCCTGGCTGCAACGCAGCGTCAGGGCGGAACGCAGCCTCTTACTTGCGGCGCTCGATCACGAAGTTGCCGACGTTGACGCCCAGGTCGACGCCTTCGCCGGTGCCCGCCAGGGCCAGCGAGATATCGCCCTTGGTGACGACCTGCGCGGTGCTGGACTTGACCACGCCGGCATGCGCTTCGGCGGCGGCGTAGGTGCCGAACAGATCGTTGAGGCTATAGGCGCCGGTGAAGGTGCCGCGGCCACCGACGATCTTCGACTTGCCGACCGTCAGGCCACCGCCCTTGCTGCTGATCTTGACCGGGATCACCGCGCCGTCGTTGCAGGTGATGGTGCCGGTGCCCTTGGCGGTCTTGTAGAACACCGACCAGCCCGACAGGTTGAAGGACAGCTTGCAATCGATGTTGCCGGCGGCCTGGGCCTGCGGCGCGAGCGCGGCCGCACCCAGCAGTGCGAGCAGAGAGAGCGACTTGATCATGTGGGCATTCCGGGTGGGTGGACAAGGCGCGAGGGTAGCAATGGGTTTGTCGCGGCCGCGACAAGGTTGCGCGGGTGTCGCGCGCGCGTTCAGCAGGCATTTCCACTCGCGTCAGCCAGACGCCAGGACGAGTTGCAGTCCGGTCGATGGGCAGGCGGGGCGCGGCGCCAACCACAGGACAGGTCCATGACGGAGGCCGCGGCTCAGCCGGGATACGTCGCCGCGCCGGCGCTCGCCACGATCAAGCCGGAGGCAGCTTGTCTTGTAGGAGCGGCTTCAGCCGCGACGGGCTTTCCCGGGAAAGCCCATCGCGGCTGAAGCCGCTCCTACGGAACGCGTGCTTTCGCCATCAGAGGCACCCGCGTTTCCAGCCACGCCAGGCGCTTTCCGGCGACCCCGGCAGCAGCCACTTCTCCCCCACTAGTCGTCGAGGCGGAAGGCATCCGCATCGAGCATGGCCGGGAAGCGCGCGCGATGCGCGGCCAGCGCGACGGCGGAGATCGTGGTGGTGGCGACCTGCTCGCGCTCGCGGATCTCCAGTTGCGGCTGGCCGAGGAAATCGATCACCGCGCTCTCGCCGGCATAGTGCAGCTCGTTGCCGTCCACGCCGACGCGGTTGACCGCGGCCACGAAGCACAGGTTCTCGATCGCGCGCGCACGCAGCAGCGTGCGCCAGGCGTAGGCGCGCGCCGACGGCCAGTTGGCGACGAACAGCTGCAGATCGAAATCCAGCTGACCCGGGCGCTCGACGTCGTAGCGGTTGCGGCAGAACACCGGAAAGCGCAGGTCGTAGCAGACCTGCGGATTGATCCGCCAGCCCTTCCACTCCACGCACAGGCGCGCGCGTCCGGCGGCATAGCGCAGGTGCTCGTTGCCGTAACGGAACAGATGCCGCTTGTCGTAATGCTGCAATGCGCCGTCCGGCGTGGCCCACAGCAGGCGGTTGAACACCTTGGCCTCGCCATCGGCGTCGGGCACGCGCAACTGCACGCTGCCGGTCACCGCCGCACCCAGCCGCGCCGCCTGCTCGCGGATCCACGCCACGGTCGGCCCGTCCATGTCCTCGGCCTGCGCCAGCGCATCGTTGGAGAAGCCGCTGGTGAAGGTCTCCGGCAGGACCACCAGGTCGGTGACGCCGGCCAGCGGCGCCAGCAATTCGGCGTAATGCGCGCGGTTGCCGGCCGGATCGTGCCAGCGGGTATCGCCCTGGACCAACGAGATCCTCAGATCCTGTGCCACCTGTGTCATCCCCAACGTACTCCGATGCAGATCGTGCCGACCAGGCACAGCAGCCCCAGTGTAGGCGTTACCCATGGCAGGTGCCGCACCAGGCGGTTGGCGAGCGTGCCCCGCTCCTGCGGCGTCAACACCGCAAGGTAGCGGTCCACATAGGCCTGCCGCCGGAACGGCACCACGCTGAAATCCATCCCCACCCGCTGGCCACGATCAGCCAGCCCGGTCAGCACATGCCCGTAGAACAGCGCCCCGTCGACCACCGCGCAGACCGCCGCCAGCCCAAACGTCACCCCGAAATAGATGCCTGCCACCGACATGCCCCACCCCGCCCAGGAACCCGCTTCTACGAATCCCAAATCCCGAATCCCGAATCCCGGCGGCTCGTCAGAGCCGCTGCAAGCGCTCGATCGCCGCATCCAGCGTCGCCTCGTTCTTGGCGAAGCACAGCCGGGCAAGGCGCTGGGCGGGCGGCGGGTCCTGGTAGAACGGCGACAGCGGGATCGCCGCCACGCCCTTCTCGATGGTCAGCCACTTCACGAACTCGGTGTCGGGCAGGTCGCTGACCGCCGAATAGTCCACGAGCTGGAAGTAGCCGCCGGGCACCGGCAGCGGCTTCAGCCGTGTGCCCAGCAATTGTTCGCGGAAGCGGTCGCGCTTGGCCTGGTAGAACGCGCCGAGTTGCTCGTCGTGCTCTGGCTCCTCGCGAATCATCGCGGCGAAGGCGTGCTGGGCCGGGCCGAAGCTGGCGAAGGTGTTGTACTGGTGGACCTTGCGGAACTCGGCGCTGAGCGCCGGTGGCGCGATCGCGTAGCCGATCTTCCAGCCGGTGCAGTGGTAGGTCTTGCCGAAGCTGGAGACGACGAAGGCGCGCTCGCGCAGTTCCGGCCAGCGCAGCACCGACTCGTGGCGGCGGCCGTCGAACACGATGTGCTCGTAGACCTCGTCGGAGATCAGGAAGATGTCGCTGCCGCGCAGCAGCTCGGCCACCGCCTGCAGGTCGTCGGCACCGAACATCGCCCCGGACGGGTTGTGCGGGCTGTTGAGCATCAGCAGGCGGGTGCGGGGGGTGATCGCCGTGCGCACCCGCTCCCAGTCCACCGCGAACGTCTGCGGGTCCAGCGGCACGTGCACCGCACGCGCGCCGGCCAGGTCGATCGCCGGCTCGTAGCTGTCGTAGGCCGGATCCAGCACGATCACTTCCTCGCCCGGGCGCACCACCGCGTGGATGGCGTTGAACAGGGCCTCGGTGGCGCCGCTGGTGACGGTGACCTCGGTGTCGGCATCGACCTGGGCGCCGTAGCAGCGCAGCGCCTTCTCGGCGATCGCCTGGCGCAACGCCGGCACGCCGGTCATCGGCGGGTACTGGTTGTGGCCGTCGCGCATCGCCCGGTCCAGCGCCTCGATCAGCCGCGGCGGCACCGGGAAGTCGGGAAAGCCCTGGCCCAGGTTGACCGCGCCGTGCTCGGCGGCCAGTTGCGACATCACGGTGAAGATGGTGGTGCCCACCTTGGGCAGCTTGGTCTGCGGATGCATGCGGGGATCTGCGGCAGCGGGAAAACGCCGAGTGTACGCAAAGCCGCTTGCCGGCGATGCGGCATGCCGCCGCCGCTCCACTAACGCAGCACATGCGCATCGCCGCGTGTGGCCGCCGCCGGCATCCGCCGGACGCCCGCATGCCGATACAATGCGCGCCTTCCCTTGCCGCCCGCCGCCGCGCCATCCGCCGCGGCCTTCGCCGATGACCGATCCGCTGTACACCCCGCCGCCGCTGCTGGCCGCGCACGGGCTCACGTTCGCCCGCGACGACGCCGCGGTGTTCGGTCCGCTGGACTTCCACCTGGATGCCGGCGAAGCGCTGCTGGTGCAGGGCGACAACGGCGCCGGCAAGACCACCCTGCTGCGGGTGCTGGTCGGTCTGCTGCGCGCCGAGGCCGGGCGCATCGAGATCGACGGCCACCCGGTGCGGCGCGGCGACCGCGCCCGCTTCATGGCCTACCTGGGCCACCTGGGCGCGCTGAAGGCCGACCTGAGCACCCTGGAGAACCTGCACTACCTGTGCGGCCTGCAGGGGCGCCGGGCCAAGCAGATGCCAGGCAGCGCGCTGGCCATCGTCGGCCTGGCCGGCTACGAGGACACCCTGGTGCGGCAGTTGTCGGCCGGGCAGAAGAAGCGCCTGGCGCTGGCGCGGATGTGGCTGTCGCCGGCGCCGCTGTGGCTGCTCGACGAGCCCTACGCCAACCTCGACCTGGACGGCATCACCCTGGTCAACCGCATGATCGCCGCGCACCTGCGCAGCGGCGGCGCGGCCCTGGTCACCACCCATGGCGCCTATGCCGCGCCACCGGTGCGCACCCGCATGCTGACCTTGAGCGGAGTCGCCGCATGAGCCTGGCCACGCCCGTTCCCTCGCTGTGGCAGGCCACACGTGCGCTGCTGCTGCGCGACCTGCGCCTGCTGTGGCGGCGTCGCGGCGACGCGCTGCAGCCGGCGCTGTTCGCCCTGCTGATCGTGGCCCTGTTCGCGCTGGCGCTGGGCAACCAGCCGCGCCTGCTCGGCGAGGTGGCCGGCGCCGCGCTGTGGCTGGCGGTGCTGCTGGCCGGCCTGCTGGCGCTGGACAGCCTGTTCCGCAGCGACGCCGAGGACGGTTCGCTGGAGCAATGGCTGCTGGCGCCGGTGCCGCTGGCCTGGCTGGTGCTGGTGCGGGTGCTGCTGCACTGGGTCACCACCGCGTTGCCGCTGATCGTGGCCGCGCCGCTGCTCGGCGAATTGCTGCACCTGCCACATGACCGCATGCCTGTGCTGCTGGCATCGTTGGCGCTGGGGACCCCGCTGCTGAGCCTGCTCGGCGCGGTGGTCGCGGCGCTGACGGTGGGCATGAAGCGCGCCGGCATCCTGGTCGCGCTGCTGGCCCTGCCGCTGTACGTGCCGGTGCTGGTGTTCGGCGCCGGCAGCGTGGCGGCGGCGGCGCAGGGCCTGGATCCGGCCGGCGGCCTGCTGTTGCTGGCCGCCGGCCTGGTCGCGGGCCTGGTGCTGGCGCCGTTGGCGGCGGCCGCGGCGATCCGCATCTCGCTGAGCTGAGCCGTTGGCGCAGCGCCGGCGCGGCGGCGGCCGTACCATAGCAAGCGCAGTGCTCCCTCGCCGTTCCGTCGTTGTCGCATCGAATGTTGTCGCATCGAAGCCCGCCTTCCGCCAGCTAGAATCGTCCGCATGGCCTCTCTCGTCCGCTGGTTCCACCAACTCGGTTCGCCGCCGACCTTCGATCGCTTCGCTGCGCGCTGGACTCCGTGGTGCTACCTGGCGGCGCTGCTGCTGGCCGGCGTGGGCATCTGGCAGGCCCTGTTCGTGGTCCCGGCCGACCGCCTGCAGAGCGACGCCTTCCGCATCCTCTATATCCACGTGCCCAGCGCCTGGATGAGCCTGTTCGTGTTCGGCCTGATGGCCGTGTACGCGGCCATCGCCCAGGTCTGGCGGATCAAGCTGTGCGAGATCCTGGCGATGGCCTGCGCGCCGATCGGCGCCGCCTTCACCCTGATCACCCTGCTGACCGGCAGCATCTGGGGCAAGCCGATGTGGGGCGCCTGGTGGGACTGGGACCCGCGCCTGACCACCGAGCTGATCCTGCTGTTCCTGTACATCGGCGTGATGGGCCTGTACCTGGCGATCGAGGACCGGCGCACCGCCGCGCGTGCGGCCGGGCTGCTGGCCATCGTCGGCGTGGTGCTGCTGCCGGTGATCCGCTATTCGGTGGTGTGGTGGAACTCGCTGCACCAGGGCCAGACCATCCGCCTGTTCGGCCAATCCAGCATGGACCCGAGCATGCTGCCGCCGCTGTGGCTGATGGTGGCCGCGACCAAGTTCTGGTTCGCCGGCTCGCTGCTGGCGCGCGCGCGCGCCGACAACCTGCGCCGCGAGGCCGGCAAGGACTGGGTGACGCAACTGGCGGAGGCGCGCGGATGAACTACCTGCCGTATGTGGTCGGCGCCTATGCGGTGTTCGCCGGGGTGCTGCTGGCCGATTTCGTGCTGGCGCGGCTGCAGGTGCGTCATGCGCTGCGGGCGGCACGGCTGCGCGCACAACGCAAGCGCCAGGCCAAGGCCGAACCGGCGCCGCCGCTGGAACTGAGCCGATGAATCCGCAGCGCAAACGCCGCCTGCTGTGGCTGATGCTGCTGGTGCTGGCCGCCGGCCTGACCACCACGCTGGTGGCGATGGCCCTGCAGCGCAATACCGCCTACCTGTACACCCCGGCCGAGGTGCTGGCCGGCAAGACCGGCGCGCACGCGCGCTTCCGCCTCGGCGGCATGGTCGAGAAAGGCTCGTTCCAGCGCGCCCCGGGGTCGCTGCAGTCGCATTTCCGGGTCACCGACGGCGATGCGCAACTGACCGTGCGCTACGACCGGATCCTGCCCGACCTGTTCCGCGAGGGCCAGGCGGTGGTGGCCACCGGCAGCATGCGCGATGGCGTGTTCGTCGCCGAGGACGTGCTGGCCAAGCACGACGAGACCTACATGCCGAAGGAACTGGCGGACAAGATGGGCAGCGCGCATCGCAAGCATGATGTGGGGGCGATGCAGTGAGGGGCTGGAGGGGCGGGAATCGGGATTGGGGAATGGGGAATGGTCCAAGCACAGGCGCGGACTCGATCGTTGGTAGCACCGAGCAGCGTCGACGGAATATAGGGACTCCGCATTGCAAGGCGCGCATCCCGCATCCCGCGTCTGTGGATGGCAAGCATCTGGCGTCGTGTGCCGCCCTGCCCGCTCCCGCGTTCCGGCTCGAGCACCATGCTGCCTGAGGTCGGTCAGCTCCTGCTGATCCTCGCCCTGCTCACCGCCGTGCTGCAGGCGCTGCTGCCGCTGGCCGGCGCGCAGCGCGGCGACGCGCGCTGGATGGCGGTGGCGCGGCCGGCGGCGTTCGCGCAGCTGACCTTGGTGGCCGGCGCCTTCGCGATCCTCACCCATGCATTCGTGACCCAGGACTTCTCGGTGGCCTACGTCGCCGAGAACTCCAATTCGCTGCTGCCGCTGGTGTACCGCTACTCGGCGGTGTGGGGGGCGCACGAGGGTTCGCTGCTGCTGTGGACGCTGATCCTGGCGCTGTGGACCGGCGCGGTCGCGCTGTACTCGCGGCGCCTGCCGGCCCCGGTGGTGGCGCGGGTGATCGGCACCCTGGCGCTGGTCAGCGTGGGCTTCCTGGCGTTCCTGCTGTTCACCTCCAACCCGTTCGCGCGGCTGCTGCCGGCGCCGCTGGAAGGGCGCGATCTCAATCCGCTGCTGCAGGATCCCGGCCTGGTGATCCATCCGCCGCTGCTGTACGCCGGCTACGTCGGCTTCGCTGTGCCGTTCGCCTTCGCCATCGCCGCGCTGCTGGACGGCCAGGTGGACGCGCGCTGGCTGCGCTGGACGCGGCCGTGGACCAACGTGGCCTGGAGCTTTTTGACCATCGGCATCGCCCTCGGCAGCTGGTGGGCGTACTACGAACTGGGCTGGGGCGGCTGGTGGTTCTGGGATCCGGTGGAGAACGCCAGCTTCATGCCGTGGCTGGCCGGCGCGGCGTTGCTGCATTCGCAGGCCGTGACCGAGAAGCGCGGCAGCTTCGGCGCCTGGACCCTGTTGCTGGCGATCGCCGCGTTCTCGCTGTCGCTGCTGGGCACCTTCCTGGTCCGCTCGGGCGTGCTGACCAGCGTGCATTCCTTTGCCGCCGATCCGGCCCGCGGCCTGTTCATCCTGGTGTTCCTGAGCCTGCTGTGCGGCGGCGCGCTGCTGCTGTACGCACTGCGCGGCGGCCGCGTGGCGGCGGCGGCCGACGAGGCGCGGCAACGCTTCGCCCCGGCCTCGCGCGAGACCCTGCTGCTGGCCAACAACCTGCTGCTGACCTGCGCCTGCGCCATGGTGCTGCTGGGCACGCTGTATCCGCTGCTGGCCGATGCGCTGGACCTGGGCAAGCTGTCGGTGGGGCCGCCCTACTTCGGCACCTTGTTCATCGTGCTGATGGCGCCGCTGGTGGCGCTGCTGCCGTTCGGCCCGCTGACCCGCTGGCAGCGCGAACAGGCGTCGCGGCCGCTGGCGCTGCTGGTGCCGTGGGCCGGGCTGGCCCTGCTGGCCGGCGCGATCGGCTTCTTCCTGGCGCCGCAGGGCGCGTGGAAGACCGCTGCCGGCGTCGCCGCCGCTACCTGGGTGCTGCTGGGCACCGCGCGCTTCGTATGGAGCCGGCGGCAGCTCAAGGGCAGCCGTTTCACCCCCGAGATGCTGGGCATGACCCTGGCCCATACCGGCATCGCAGTTTTCCTGGCCGGCGCGCTGCTGGTCGAGGCGCTGGAGCAGCAGCGCGAAGTGGCGCTGGCGCCCGGACAGCACCTGGAGCTGGGCCGCTATCGTTTCGAGCTGCAGGGGCTGGACCAGCGCAAGGGCCCCAACTACGTGGCCGAGCGCGCGCACGTGCAGGTGCTGCGCGACGATCGCCCGCTGGCGCTGCTGCACCCGGAAAAGCGCCTGTACGCCAGCGGCGGCCAGAACATGACCGAAGCCGGCATCCACCCCGGCCTGTTCGGCGACGTCTACGTCGCCCTGGGCGAGCCGCTGGGCGGCAACGCCTGGGCGATGCGCGTGCACGTCAAACCTTTCGTGCGCTGGATCTGGCTTGGCGCGGCGCTGATGGCGCTGGGCGGTTTCGTCACCGCCGCCGACCGGCGCTTCCGTCGTTCCCCGGAGACCCCCTGATGTCCGCTCCCGCTCCACGTCGCCTGCCGCTGCCCGCCATCCTGCTGGGCGCCCTGTTCTTCCTCGGCCTGCTGGCGTTGATGGTGTATGCGGTGCAGCGTTCCGGCACCGCCGATCGCGACGCGCTGCCCTCGGCGCTGATCGGCAAGCCGGCGCCGGCGTTCGAACTGCCGCTGCTGCACGACGCCTCGATCCGCGTGCGCAGCAGTGAGTTGCTGGGCGCGCCTTACGTGCTCAACGTGTGGGGCAGCTGGTGCCCGGCCTGCCGCGAGGAACACCCGGTGCTGACCCGCTTCGCGCTGAGCAAGCGTGTGCGGGTGATCGGCTACGACTGGAAGGACACCCGCGAGGACGCGCTGCGCTGGCTGGAGCAGTTGGGCAATCCGTTCCTGGCGGTGCTGTTCGATCCCGAAGGGCGCACCGCGATCGACTGGGGCGTGGCCGCGGCGCCGGAGACCTTCCTGGTCGACGCGCGCGGCGTGGTGCGCTGGAAGCATGCCGGGCCGCTGACCGATGCGATCATCCGCGACGAACTGCTGCCGGCGTTGCAGCAGGCCGAGCGCGACGCCCCGCCGACACGGGCGCAGGGCAAGGCCACGCCATGAACCTCGGCCGACGCGCGCTGCAGCTGGGCCTGCTGGCGTTGCTGGCATGGTCTGCGCTGGCCGGCGCCGAACCGGTGTCCGATCCGACGCCGCTGGCCTACCGCTCTGCCGCCGAGGAAGCGCGCTTCCATGCCCTGACCGCGGAACTGCGCTGCGTGCAATGCCAGAACCAATCGCTGGCCGACTCGCACGCGCAGATCGCCATGGACCTGCGCCGCGAAGTGCTGGACCTCATGCACCAGGGCAAGTCGGATGCGCAGATCAAGCAGTTCCTGGTCGATCGCTACGGCGAGTTCGTGCTGTACCGGCCGCAACTGGAAGCGCGCACCTGGCTGCTGTGGTTCGGCCCCTTGCTGCTGCTGGCCGGCGGCGCGCTGGTGCTGATCCGGATGGTACGGCGGCGTGCGCCCGCGGCGACCGCGCTGCCGCTGCAGGACGAACAGGAATGGTGAGGCGATGCTGAGTTGGGGCATGTCGGCCGCGGCGGTGGCGCTGGCGGCGCTGGTGTTCGCAGTCGTGCTGTGGCCGCTGCGCGGCGGCGGCCGCCGCAACGGCGCACTGCTGGCGGTCGCGGTGCTGGCGCTGGGCGTGGCGAGCGCGGCGCTGTACGCCATGGTCGGCACCCCGCGCGCGTTGCAGGCGCAGAACCGCGAGGCGCCGCGCACGCTGGAGGACGGCGTGAAGCAACTGCAGGCGGCGCTGGCCAAGGATCCGAACCGCGCCGACGGCTGGGCCCTGCTTGGCCGCAGCCAACTGTCGCTGGGGCACGCCAGCGAGGCCGCGGCCGCGTTCGAGCGTGCTGTGCGCCTGGCGCCGGAACAGGCGCCGTTGCTGATCGAAGCGGCCGAGGCGCGTGCGCTGGCCAACCCGCAACGGCAATTCGACGACCAGGCACTGGCCTGGCTGCAGCATGCCCTGCAACTGGCGCCGGGCAGCGAACGCGGCGCCTGGTTCCTCGGCATCGCCCAGCGCCAGCGCGGCCAGGACGCTACCGCAGCCGCCACCTGGGAAGCGCTGTTGCCGCGCGTGGACGCGGCCACCGCCGCGGCGCTGCGGCCGCAAATCGATGCGGCCCGCAGCGCGGCCGGCCTGCCCGCCTTGTCCACCGCCGGCGCCACGGCGCAGCCTGACGAGGCGCCGGCGACCGCCGGCGTGACCGTGACGGTGTCGCTGGACCCGGCGTTCGCCGCCCGCGTGCGCCTGCGCGGCGACGCCAGCGTGTTCGTGATCGCGCGCGTGCCGGACGGCCCGCCGATGCCGGTGGCGGTGCAGAAGCATCCGCTGCAGTCACTGCCGTTGCGGGTGACGCTGAGCGATGCGGACAGCCCGATGCCGACGCAGAAACTCTCGCAGCTCAAACAGGTGCAGGTGGTGGCGCGGCTGTCGGCCAGCGGTAATGCCATGCGCCAGGACGGCGATCTGGAATCGGCACCGGTGACAGTGACCTTGCCGGCGACCGCGCCGGTGGAGCTGGTGATCGGCAAGCCCTGAACCGCGCCGTGCGCACGGCGACGAGACACATCCGCGGTGGAACGCCGGCCAGGCAACCCGCTGCAATGCGCTGCAATGCGCTGCGCTATCGTGGCGTCGTCGACCGGAGGATTCGCGCATGGAACCATCGTCGCAGACCGCCCCTGCCCTGCTCGGCGTCCTAGAGGAACTGCGCCGACGCGAACCGATCTTCCATCGGCCGGAATTCGGCACCGCTCGCGAGGATTTCGAGCGCATGACGACGGAAGATTTCTGGGAGGTCGGCGCCTCAGGCCAACGCTACAGCCGCGAGCACGTCCTCGCCGTGCTGGCGACGCGTCGCCACGACGGCGCCGAGGAAGCGGACTGGCAAACACAGGATTTCCGCTGCCAGCAGATCGCCGCGGATACCTATCTGCTGACCTACACCCTGCTGCAACCGGAGCGCAGAACGCGGCGGGCGACGCTGTGGCGGCGTACCGCGGACGGTTGGAAGATCGTCTACCACCAGGGTACGGTGGTGGCCGCCACCTGATGCCTGCGACCCGGCCAGACGCGAACAGTCCCGCCTCGCTCGCGCACGCAAAGCGCGGCTAGAATCGAGGCATGACCGAATTCATTCCGCCCGGCAGCCGCTTCCTCGCCCTGCCCTCGCCGTTCCCGATGAAACGTGGTGGCCAGCTGCATGGCGCGCGGGTCGCCTACGAAACCTGGGGCACGCTGTCGGCCGCGCGCGACAACGCGGTCCTGATCGTCACCGGACTCTCGCCCGACGCGCATGCCGCAGCCAATGCCGACGATCCCACGCCAGGCTGGTGGGACGGCATGCTCGGCCTAGGCAAGCCGATCGACACGCAGCATTGGTTCGTGATCTGCGTGAACTCGCTGGGCAGTTGCAAAGGCTCGACGGGGCCGGCCTCGCCGCACCCGGACGACGGCCAGCCTTATCGCCTGCGCTTCCCGGAGTTGTCGATCGAAGACGGCGCCGACGCCGCCGCGCAGGTGGTGCGGGCGCTGGGCATCGCGCAGCTGGCCTGCGTGATCGGCAACTCGATGGGCGGCATGACCGCGCTGGCGCTGCTGCACCGGCATCCCGGCCTGGCGCGCAGCCACATCAACATCTCCGGCAGCGCACAGGCACTGCCGTTCTCGATCGCGATCCGCTCGCTGCAGCGCGAGGCGATCCGCCTGGATCCGAACTGGAACGGCGGCGACTACGACGAAGCCACCTATCCCGAGTCGGGCATGCGCATGGCGCGCAAACTCGGCGTGATCACCTACCGTTCGGCGCTGGAATGGGACGGCCGCTTCGGCCGCGTGCGGCTGGACTCGGACCAGACCGACGACGATCCGTTCGGCCTGGAATTCCAGGTCGAGAGCTACCTGGAAGGCCACGCCCGCCGCTTCGTGCGCCGCTTCGACCCGAACTGCTATCTGTACCTGAGCCGCTCGATGGACTGGTTCGACCTGGCCGAACCTGCCGGCAGCGACGTGCTGGCCGGCATCGCCACGATCCAGATCGAGCGCGCGCTGGCGATCGGCGCCAACACCGACATCCTGTTTCCGGTGCAGCAGCAGCAACAGATCGCCGACGGCCTGCGCGCCGGCGGCGCACAGGCGCAGTTCCTGGGGCTGGATTCGCCGCAGGGACACGATGCCTTCCTGGTCGATTTCGCGCGGTTCGGGCCGGCGGTGCGGGAGTTTCTGGACGCGCTGTGAGTGGTGCAGCGAACTGCACGTACCACTCCATCATGCGGTGCCTGGCGATGCCGCCATTGGCATCGGTCGAGATGGGCTGACCTCAAGATGCATTCGGTTCGGTGAGTTGGGCTCCCTCCGAACACGTCGCATCTCGTAGATCGCCTGCGCGCAACCGCTGCCACGGTCGTGCGCACGAACCGACTGAAACGCTGGCGAAACACGGAACTAGAAAGGCAGGAGCGAGAGCACGGCAGATCCTTTGCCGTACTCTCGCCGATCGTTGCAGCAGAACGCCGGCAACGGTGAAATCAGTTGAACCGCGGCATCTCCGCCAGCGCGGTGTTCTGGATCAGCGTCTCGCCATTGAACTCGAAGTAGCGACCATAGGCGGTGATCACCTCATGTCGATTGCTCTTGAGCTCACGCGTGTCGAACTTGCACGCCTCGCCTGCCGGCCCGTACCGGCAGATCTGCTGATAGCGCGGAACACTCTGCAACAGGCCTGATCCAAGCAGATTACCATTCGCGTCCCACATCCAGTACTGGCCATAGGCGTTGACCGACTCGACCAGCCCACCCCACTCCGGAAACACGACCAGCGAGCGAGTGTCGAATACGCAGGGATTCTTCCCCCCTTGGCAAGGGCCAGCCGCATACCGCGGGACGTCTTTCAGTTCTCCACCCTGCGGACCGAACGGCTGGCCATTGGCATCGAAATTCCAGTAGCGGCCGTAAGCGGTGATTGACTCAAGGTAACCAACGCCGGGGTAATTGACCTCAGTCCGCGTTTCGAATTTGCACACACTCTGAATATTAACGAATGCCGCGCAAGGACCGGCTGCAGCGACATAACGCGGCACGCTGCTCAATGGCGTTGGCCTGGCCGAGAATTGCCCCTGTGCGTCGAACTTCCACAGATTACCGTAGGCAGTTACGGACACGACACCGCCGGATGCTTCTGCCATGCTGTCCAACGTACATTCCGTGATTTGGAGCGAATCGCCGCCAAAATTGTACAAGCACGGACCAGGAGCTTTACCAGCGCCCGCCATCGAACGCGCCCAATTGACTGCAGCCTCCGCGTTAAGCAGACCTGCCCCACATCGATTGCTTTCGCACACCATTGGCGTCGCAGTGCGCTTCAGGATGTTCATGATCTGATCAGGCGTCAGACTAGGATTTACAGACAGCATAAGTCCGATTACTCCACTGACGTGCGGTGCCGACATGGACGTACCCGAGAGATAGCGATAACACGAAGTCAATCCATTGCCATTATCCAACGCCCAAGCAGAAATCACCCCAACTTTCGTTGTGCTGTTCCCCTGCGAAATCCGATTAATTATTACTGGACAATCCCCCAACCCAGCGCCATAGACCCCTTCATCACGGGTAGCTCCACCACCGGGAGCCATCAACGTCAAGGAAACTCCGCCATTGGTGTAAGGAGCCTCAAGATTCATCTGATCGGTTGCGCCGACAGAGATAACTCCAGGACAAGAGGCTGGCCGCACGTCGGCTACATCCACCCAAGAAGCGGAAGCACCTTGGTCAAAAGTTATTCCTGGCGCGTTATGGTTGCCAGCCGACGCAACAATCGAGACGCCTGCAGCATGTGCTTGGGCAATGGCGAGATTGGTATAATTATAATTACCACAAGCCATGTTAGCTTCCGCCAGACTTAGATTGATGACTCTGGCACCAGACTGGACAACTTGTTTGATTGCAGCAGCCAGAGCATCGTCAGTTAAGGGGGAGTTGACTTTTCTAGATAGGATTTCGCATTGAGGGCATACCCCGGCAATTCCTTGGCCATTCTGCGTTTTTGCAGCAATGATGCCCGCAACATGAGAACCGTGTGAAAAATCCCCATCCTCCCTCCCTTCGTTCCTATCACTGGACCAAGAAAAGTACAGATCCTTTCCATTTCCGTCCTTGACCCAATTAATATCTTGATGTCCCGAATAGCCAGAATCGATCACAGCAATACGAATTTTTTGGCCATTCACTGGCGCCAGCGCCCAGGCTTGCGGTGCGCGAATCGCGGAAAGATTCCACTGCTGCGCCGAAAGCGGATCGTTTGTGGGCGCCTGTGCATGCAGTGCACCACTCAGCGCCAGCCCTGCCGACACGCCCAGGCGAAGCAGCGTGAACAGACGTTTCTTTGCGAACATTGTTCCAGACATACGTGAAACTCCTTTTCTCTGATGGGCAACCCCCTGTCGCCCGGTCATCCGGAAAGAAACCGACTACCGCTTCGTGGTGTTCGTTCCGCATCACCGACCGCCGCGAAATTCTAGAGCGGCGACGTCTCACAGGCCGACACTGAAGGCGCGTTGTATACCATCAGAGAATCTCGTCCCAGTTGCCATCGTTCTGCAACGTGCGTGCTTGGAGCTTGCCGCCATTCGTGGCACACGTGCGCCACGCGTGACCAGTCACGCTGCGCGTGTCTCACACCGGGTCGTCGCCCGACGCTTCGACGCTGCGCGCGAGCTGCCCGTCCTGCAAGCGATAGCGCACATGCACCACCCCATCGGGCAGTGTGTCGTGGCTGATCAGCAACAGGCTGCGCTGGCCCAGCGCCTGCGCCAGGTCGCACAGCAGCGCGTGCGCGGTGTCCACGTCCAGGCCTTCGGTGGGTTCGTCCAGCACCAGCAGCGGTGCCTCGCGCAACAGGGCGCGGGCCAGGGCCAGGCGCCGCGCCTGGCCGGCGGACATGGTGGCGCCGTTCTCGCCGAGCCAGGCGTCGAGACCACCGACTTCGTGCAGCCAGGCGTCGAGCCGCACGTCGGCCAGTACCCGCTGCAGCCGCGCATCGTCGGCTGATGGATCGCCCAGGCGCAGATTGTCGCGCACGCTGCCGGCGAACACCGGCGCGCCCTGCGGCAGCCAGGCGATGCGACGATGCCACTGCGCCTCGGCCACCTCGCGCAAATCCGTGCCGGCGTAGCGCACGCTGCCCTGCTGCGGATCCCACAAGCGCAGCAGCAATGCCGACAGGGTGGTCTTGCCGCTGCCGCTGTCGCCGGAGATGGCGATGCGCTCGCCCGGGGCGATGCGCAGGGAGACGCCGTCGAGTACGCGCCGCGCCTCGCCCGGCCAGGCGAACACGACGTCGTCGAACTGCACCTCGCCAGTGGCCGGCAGCGGCTGCGGATGCGCCGGGTCGAGCACCGGCGGTGCCTGCCCGGCGATCGCCTGCAGGCGCCGCGCGGCGACGCGGCCGGACTGCAGCGCCTGCCAGGCCAGGCCGGCCCCGGCCCAGACCTCGAGCAGGGCCACGGTCAGGAACACCAGGCCGGCGGCCTGTTCGGCGCTGATCGCGTCAGCACGCGCCGCACCCAGCGCCACCCACAGCATCGCCAGCAGACCAAATGCCGCGCACAGCGCATGCAAGGCGTTGCCGCCGATCAGTCGCTGCCGCTGGCGACGGTCCTCGGCACGCAAGGCCTGGGCGCTGGTGTCCACGCGTGCGATCCAGGCGGTCTGCGTCTCGAGTGCGGCCAGGTCGGCGGCACCCTCCAGGCCTTCGTAGGCCAGTGTGCGCAGAGCTTCGCGCTGCTGCGCGCGTGCGCGTTCGCGGGCTTCGCCGTCGCGCGCCACCACCCACGGCACGCCGAGCCCGATCGCCAGCGCCAGCGCGGTCAGCACCAGCGCCGCCGGCCCGTGGATCGCCGCTGCCGCGGCGATGCCGATCGTGCCGGCGCCGAGCAATGCGGCCAGCGGCGCAAGTGCGCGCACCACCAGGCCGTCGACCTCGCCGATGTCCGACATCAGCCGCGCCAGCAGTTCGCCGGTGCGGCTGGCGCCGAGCCGTGCCGGTGCCAGCGGCAGCGCGCGGCGGAAGAACCACACGCGCAGGTCGCGGGCGATGCGCAGGGTCGCGTCGTGCCCGACCAGCTTTTCGCCGTAGCGCGAGGCGATGCGGGCGAAGGTCAGTGCGCGGATGCCGGCCGACGGCGAGAAGAAGTTGAAGCCGCTGCCCATGCCGACCGCGCCGGCCAGCGCCGCGGCGGTGAGGAATCCACCGGACAGGCCGAGCAGCCCGACCCCGGCCAGCATCGTGCACAGCACCAGCAGCGCAGTCAGCAGCAGCCGGCCGAGATGGCGGCCGAACACGCCGCGCAAGCTGTCGTGGGTGCCGCTCATGGCTGCGCTCCGTGGGTCGCGGCGGAGGTGGTGCGTGCCGGCAACCGCAGCACGGTATCGGCCCAGCGCATTGCCGCCTCGCTGTGGGTGGCGACGATCACGCTGCGGCCGCGGGCGAAGTCCGCCAGCGTGCGCAGCAGGTCCGCCTCGGTGTCCGCATCCAGAAACGCGGTCGGTTCGTCCAGCAACAGCAGTTCCGGATCGCGCAATAACAGTCGCGCCAGGCCGATGCGGCGCGCCTCGCCGCCGGACAGGCCGAAGCCGCGCTCGCCGATCGGCGTGTCCAGCCCCTGCGGCAGACGCGCGGCGAAACGCATCACCTGCGCCGCCTCGGCGGCCGCGCGCACCTGCGCATCGCTGGCCTGCGGATCGGCCAGGCGCAGGTTGTCGGCGATGCTGCCGTGGAACAGATACGGCCGCTGCCCGGCGTAGCCGATGCGCAGGCCTGCGCGCACCTGCAATGCGCCGGCGCGCGGCGGCAGCCACCCGGCCAGCGCTTCCAGCAGCGTGCTCTTGCCGCTGCCGCTGGGCCCGACCAGGGCCAGGCGCTGGCCGGCATGCAGGTCGACATCCAGGCCCCGCACCGCATCACAGCGCGCGCCCAGCGGACGCAGATGCAGCCCGCGTGCGCGCAGCAGTGGCGCCTCCGCACGCGTCGCGCCCGCTGCAGGCGCGGAAAACATCGCTGCAGTGGCATCGGTCTCGATCGGCGTCACGGCACCAACATCGTTCGACACGGCGGCACCCTCGTCGCGCGCGACTGGCACGTCCGTGGCCTGCGGCAGGCTTTCCAGCAAGCGCTCAACCTCGGCCGCCGCGGCCAGTGCATTGGCGCGATCGTGGTAATGCGCGGCCAGGCGCCGCAGCGGCGCATAGAACTCCGGCGCCAGCAGCAGGCAGAACACGCCGGTGCCCAGGGTCGGCACGCTGCCGTGCAGGGCGATCATGCCGAGGTAGCTCAGGCCCAGGTACAGCGCGACGATCGCCACGCTGACCGAGGCGAAGAACTCCAGCACAGTCGACGACAGGAACGCGATGCGCAGCACTTTCAGCGTGCGCTCGCGCACGCCCTCGGCGGCAGCGGCGATCCCGCGCAGTTCGTCGTCGCCGCGCCCGTACAGGCGCAACAGGCCCAGGCCCTTGAGCCGGTCGGCGAAGTGCCCGCCCATCCGCGCCAACTCGCGCAACTGCCGGCGGCCGGCGGCTTCGGCGCCCCAGCCCACCAGCATCATGAAGATCGGCACCAGTGGCGCGGTGAACAGCAGGATCAAGCCGACCACCCAGTCGCTCCAGGCCACCGCCAGCACGATCAGCAGCGGCACCACGCTCACTTCCCAGCGCGCGGGCCGGTAGCCGGCGTAGTAGCCATCCAGCGCATCGCCATGCGCCAGCAGCAACTCGCCGAGTTCGCCGTTGCGCTGCCCACGCAGCCACAGCGGCCCGCGCTGCAGCAGTTGCCGGTACACGCGCCGGCGCAATTCGAGTTTGGCCGCATCGGCGACATCGCCGGCAGCCCGCTGCGCGGCGGCGCCGAGCCAAGCGCGCAGGACCAACACCAGCGCCAGCAGGGCGAAGGCCGGCAGTGCCTGCGCCAGGTCGCGGCGCTCGACCAGCAGCGCCTGCACCAGCCAGGCGATGGCGCCGGCCTGCACGATCAGCAGCGCGCCGGAGACGCTGATGGCCGCCGCAGCCAGGCGCTGGCGGCCGCGCGCGGCCGCAGCCAGGGCATCCAGCCAGCGCATGCGCTGCTGCCGCTGCTGCGGCGTATCGGCGGGCAGTGCGGTGGACGGCTCGGCGGAATCGGTCAAAACGGGCTCGGCGCGGCGAACGAAGTCGCCAGTTTAGCGGGAAGGCGCTTCCGGGCCGGAACCGCCGTGGCCGCCACGATGCCGGGCGCCCCGGTTGCGCACATTGATCTGAATCAAGGTCGAACGCACCGGCGCGGCGGAAGATCGCCTCCAATCTCCCGCCACTCGGCCACCCAGATGCACATCTTCCACGAGGTAGCACAGCCATGATCGACACCACTGTCGTAGAGCTGTCGCGGCTGCAGTTCGCCATGACCGCGATGTACCACTTCCTGTTCGTCCCGCTCACCCTGGGCCTGTCCTTCATGATCGCGATCATGGAGAGCGTGTACGTCATGACCCGCAAGGACGTGTGGCGGCGCATGACCCTGTTCTGGGGCGTGCTGTTCGGCATCAACTTCGCGATGGGCGTGGCCACCGGCATCGTCATGGAGTTCCAGTTCGGCATGAACTGGTCCTACTACAGCCACTACGTCGGCGACATCTTCGGTGCGCCGCTGGCGATCGAAGGACTGATGGCGTTCTTCCTGGAAGCGACCTTCATCGGCCTGTTCTTCTTCGGCTGGAGCAAGCTCACCCCGGTCAAGCACCTGATGGTGACCTGGCTGATGGCGCTGGGCACCAACCTGTCGGCGGTGTGGATCCTGATCGCCAACGGCTGGATGCAGAACCCGACCGGCGCGGTGTTCAACCCGGACACCATGCGCATGGAAGTGGTCGATTTCATGGCGGTGGTGTTCAACCCGGTGGCGCAGGCCAAGTTCGTGCATACGGTCAGCGCCGGCTACGTGACCGGCGCGGTGTTCGTGATGTCGATCAGCGCGCTGTACCTGCTGCGCGGCAAGCACCGCGACATCGCCCGGCGTTCGTTCGCGGTGGCCGCCGCGTTCGGCCTGGCGTCCTCGCTGTCGGTGGTGGTGCTGGGCGACGAGAGCGGCTACGCCGCCAACGAACACCAGAAGATGAAGCTGGCCGCGATCGAGGCGATGTGGGAGACGGAGCAGGCGCCGGCCGACTTCACCGCCTTCGGCATCCCCAACCAGGCCACCGGCAAGAACGACTACGCGATCAAGGTGCCGTACCTGATGGGCCTGATCGCCACGCGCTCGTTGAACACGCCGGTGCCGGGCATCCTGGAACTGGTCAAGCGCGCCGAGCACCGCGTGCGCGGCGGGCAGATCGCCTACGGCGCGCTGCAGCGGCTTAAGGCCAACCGCAACGACGCCGAGGCGCGCGCGGTGTTCGATCGCCACTGGCAGGACCTGGGCCACGGCCTGCTGCTCAAGCGCTACCGCGAGGACATCCTCAACGCCACGCCGGAGGAGATCGCCAAGGCCGCGCTGGACACGGTGCCGCGTGTGCTGCCGCTGTTCTGGACGTTCCGGGTGATGGCCGGCCTGGGCTTCTACCTGATCGCCTTCTTCGCCGCCGCACTGTGGTTCTCGTGCAAGCACAATTTCGAGGACAAGCGCTGGTTCCTGAAGCTGGCGCTGTGGACCCTGCCGATGCCGTGGATCGCGATCGAGTGCGGCTGGTTCGTGGCCGAGTACGGCCGCCAGCCGTGGGCGGTAGAAGGCGTGCTGCCGACCTTCTATGCCGCCTCCGGCCTGGCCCTGCACGACATCCTGATCACCCTCGCCGGCTTCGTGGCGATCTACACCACGCTGCTGATCATCGAGATCAAGCTGATGCTCAAGGCGATCCGCAAGGGACCGGACGCGCTGCCGGCCCTGCTGCAGCCCGCCCCGCGTCCCGTTACCCCGATCGCCGCGCCTGCGGCCGCCGGCCACCTCTGACCCCGGCAGGAGACACACCATGGACTTCATTGCATTGGACTACACCACGCTGCGCGTGATCTGGTGGCTGCTGCTGGGCATCCTGCTGATCGGCTTCGCGGTGATGGACGGATTCGACCTGGGCGTCGGCGCGCTGCTGCCGTTCGTGGCCAAGACCGACGCCGAGCGCCGGTTGGTGGTGAACACCATCGGCCCGGTCTGGGAAGGCAACCAGGTCTGGTTGATCCTGGGCGGCGGCGCGATCTTCGCCGCCTTCCCGCCGCTTTACGCGGTGAGCTTCTCCGGCTTCTACCTGGCGATGTTCGTGATCCTGTTCGCGCTGATACTGCGCCCGGTCGGGTTCAAGTTCCGCGGCAAGCTGCCCAGCCAGCGCTGGCGCAACGGCTGGGACTGGGCGCTGTTCGTCGGCGGCTTCATCCCGGCGCTGATCATGGGCGTGGCGGTGGGCAACGTGCTGCTGGGCGTGCCGTTCCACTTCGACGACACCCTGCGGGTGTTCTATACCGGCAGCTTCTTCGGCCTGCTGATGCCGTTCGCCCTGCTCGCCGGCCTGCTCAGCGTGAGCATGCTGGTGGCGCACGGCGCGGCGATGCTGGTACTGAAGACCGACGGCCCGGTGGCCGAGCGCGCGGCGCGCTACGGCAGCCTCGCCGCCCTGGTGGCCTGCGCGCTGTTCGCCGGCGCCGGGGTGTGGGTGGCCACCGGCCTGCCCGGCTATGCGGTCACCTCGCAGGTGGTCACCGACGGCGCCACCAACCCGCTGCTGAAGACCGCCGTGCTCGGCGAGGTGGGCGGCTGGATGCACAACTACCAGCGCATGCCGCTGACCGCCCTGGCCCCGGCCGCCGGCCTGCTCGGCCTGCTGCTCAGCGCGGTGCTGCTGCGCAAGCGCCGCGGCGGCCTGGCGTTCATCGCCTCCGGCGCGGCCATCGCCGGCATCATCCTGACCGTGGGCTTTGCGATCTTCCCGTTCCTGCTGCCCTCCTCCAGCCAGCCCGGCTCCAGCCTGACCGTGTGGGACGCCTCCAGCAGCCACCTGACCCTGTGGATCATGCTGCTGGCCACCGTGGTGTTCCTGCCGATCATCCTCGGCTACACCACCTGGGTGTACCGCGTGCTCAAGGGCAAGGTGACCGCCGCCTCCCTGGACGACAACCCCAACGCGTACTGACGCGCCCGCAAGGAGAAACGATCATGTGGTACTTCGCCTGGATTCTCGGTGTCGGCCTGGCCTCCACCGCCGCCATCCTCAACGGCATGTGGTTCGAGGCGCGCGAGCGCAACGCCGCGGATGCCGCCGCGGACGCGGCCGACGCGGCGGACTGAAATTTTTTTGCAAAGGCGCTTGCCGAATGCGGAAGACCTCCGTATCATGTGCGGCTCCTTCGGGGTGTAGCTCAGTCTGGTAGAGCGCTACGTTCGGGACGTAGAGGTCGCAGGTTCGAATCCTGTCTCCCCGACCAGTTTCAAGGTCACAAGAAGCCTGGAAAACGACAGTTTTCCGGGTTTTTTTGTGTCCGCAATCCGGTGCGGCCACGCAGCGCGGCAACCACCCGCCGCCGCCCGCCTCCGTTTTCTCGAAGCAACCTGGCCTTGACGCCCGGGCCCGGCGCCTCGCCACAATGGCGACGGGGAACCGGCGCATGCATCACGACCTGCGTCTTCGGCGACGACACGCGCCAAAGGCGAGGCGGCGGGCATGCCCGTTTCGACGCTCACGACTCAGACAAACGGACACGCGCCATAAAACCGCAGGGCGCACTCTGCCTGTCACCGATTGCGTTCTACTGCGCGCCAGTGGCAGCGGTGACCGAACGCGACAAAACGGTGGATCGGGTGGGCATCTCTCTGGTTGAGTCACGCAGCTGAGCTGGACTGGGCGCGGCCGCGCTCAGCGCAACCGCGCCTTCAACAGCGGCCGCAGCAGGTAATTGAGCACGCTGCGCTTGCCGGTGAGGATGTCGACCTCGGCCACCATGCCAGGGATGATCGGCAACGCTTCGCCACCGCGGCGCAACTGGCTGCCGTCGGTGCGGATCAGCACCTGGTAGAACGACTCCTTCCCATGCGGGGTCTGCTCCTCGATGGTGTCGGCGCTGATCTGTTCGACCGTGCCGTTGAGCTCGCCGTAGATCGTGTAGTCGTACGCGGTGATCTTGACCCGCGCGTTCATGCCCGGCACCAGGAACGCCACGTCGCGCGGCTTGATCCGCGCCTCCACCAGCAGCCGCTCCTCCACCGGGATGATCTCCATGATCGGCTCGCCCGGCGGGATCACGCCGCCACGCGTGTTGATCAGCACGGTGTTGACCCGCCCCCTTACCGGCGACAGGATCTCGGTGCGGCGCAACTGGTCATGGCGCTGGCGCACGATCGGCTCCAGTGCACCGAGATCCGCCTTGCGCTTGGCCAGTTCGGTATAAGCCTCCTGGAAATAGCTGTTGCGCAGCTCGCCGAGCCGGCCCTGCAAGGTGGCGATGTCCTGGCTGAGCTTGAGCGCCTCGACCTGGCTGACCGCGCCGCGGGCGACCAGCGGCCGCACGATGTTCAACTGGTCCTGGGCCAGCCGGATCTGCCGCTGGATCGCCTGGCTGCCTTCGGCCAGCTTGCTGCGGCGCGACTCGAACAGGTCGCGCTCGGAACGCTGCAAGGCCTCATTGGAGGCGACCTGCTCAGGGAAGGCGATGCGGTCCTTGCCCAGCACTTCGGCTTCCAGGCGCGCGATCGCCGCATGCAGCACCTGCTCCTGGTTGACCGACTCCTGATAGTTGGTCAGGAAGTGGGTGCGTTCCAGGCGCACCAGCGGCTGTCCCGGCTTGACCAGTTCGCCTTCCTGCACCAGCAGCCGATCCAGGATCCCGCCCTCCAGGCTCTGGATCTTCTGCATACGGCTGTATGGCACCACGCGGCCATCACCACGGGTGACCTCGTCCAGCTCGGCCCAGGCCGCCCAGGCCAGGAAGATCGCCACGGTCGCCAACACGGTCCACAACAACGGCCGGTACAGAGGATGGGTGGAGGCCAGCAGCGGATCGGCCAAGCGCCGCCGCAGCGCGATCGAGGAGCGCTCAGCCATGGCCGCCCGCCAGTGCCGGCGCCGGCGCCTGTACCCGGTTGCCCTGCAGCACCTGCTCCACCGGTCCATCCACCACCACGCGTCCTTGCCGCAGCACCACGGCACGCCGGGTCAGTTCGAGCATGCTGCGCTTGTGCGTGCTCAGCACCAGCGTGCGCGTGCCCAGCCAGCGCTGCAGGTAGGCGATGACCAACTGCTCGCTGTGCTGATCGAACGCCGCAGTGGGTTCGTCGAGCAGCACCACGCCGGGATCCTGCAGCAGCAGCCGCGCCAGGCCCAGCGCCTGCCGCTGTCCGCCGGAAAGACTGGTGTTGCCCTGGATCGGCAGGTCCAGGCCGAAGGGATGCGCGCGCACGAATGCCCCCAGCCCCACCCCGTCCAACGCCGCGTACAGCTCGTCGTCGCCCAGCGCCGCGCCGTGCAGGTTGAGATTGTCGCGCAGGCTGCCGTGGAACAGGGCCACGTCCTGCGGCAGGTAGCCGATGTTGCGCATGCGGTCGGCCGGGTCGATCTGCGCGATCGCCACGTCGTCGAGCAATAGCCGCCCCGATTGCGCGTCGACCAGGCCCGCCAGCAGGCGCAACAGGGTGGACTTGCCGGCGCCGTTGCCACCGAGCAAGGCCACGCGCTCGCCGGCGCCGATCCGCAGCGCCTGCACGTCCAGCGCCGGCGGCTGATCGCCATGGCGCAGCGTCACCGCATCCAGGCGATAATCGCCCTTCAGCCGCAGCTTGTGCACGAAGCGTTTGCCGGCCGGACGCTCCTGCGCTGCGCCCAGCAACTGGTCCAGCCCCTCCATCGCCACCCGGGTATGCTGCCAGCGCCCCAGCACCGCGGCCGCCTGCCCCAGCGGTGCGATCGCGCGTGCGGCCAGCAGCGAGCAGGCCACCAGCGCACCGACGGTCATCTCGCCCTGCTGGATCCGATAGACGCCGAACACCACCACACCGACGTAGGCCAGCTGCTGCACCACCGAGGCGGCATAGCTGAGCGCGGTGGTCAGCGAATGGGTCTTCATCGCCGAGGCCGCCAGTTGCGCGGTCAGGCCCTCCCACAGGCCCTGGCAGCGGCCTTCGGCACGCGCGGCCTTGATCGATTCCAGATGCTCGAACGCCTCCAGCAGCAGGCCGTTCTTCATCGCGCCCTCGCGCAGGTTCTGCCGCGAGAGCGCGCCGAGCAGGCGCTGCGCCAGCAGCCCGGGCAGCACCATCAACACGCAGGCGACCAGCGGCACCCACACCACGTGGCCGCCGATCAAGGCGATGATGGCCAGGAAGATCGCCACGAACGGCAAATCGCTGATCAGCGCTGCGCTGGACGTGGTGTAGAACTCGCGCACCGACTCGAACTCGCGGACCTGCGTACTGAAGGCCCCCATCGACCCCGGTTTGGCCGCCATGCGCATGGCCAGCACGCGTGAGAACAGCAGCGTGGACAACTGCAGGTCCAGGCGCTTGCCCAGCACCGCCAGCAACTGCCCGCGCAGGGTGCGCAACACGCCTTCCAGCACGATCGCCAGGACCACGCCGCTGGCGAGGATCCACAAGGTATCGAAGGCCGCGTTGGGCACCACGCGGTCGTAGACCTGCATTGCGAACAGCGCGGTGGCGATCGCCAGCAGGTTGGCGACCATCGCCGCCGTCGCCACTTCGGCGTAAGAGCGCCACAACTTCTTCAGCGGGCCGTAGAACCAGTGCTCAGCGTCGCTGCCCGCATAGCCGCCGATGCGTCCATCGTCGCGAAAGCGCGGTTTGGCGAATACCGCCGAGCCACTGTACAGCCGCTCCAGTTCGGACAGCGGCATGTCCTGCTCGCCGCCACTGGCATGCGGCAGCAGCACCCGCGCCTGCCCCGACTCGATCGCCTCCAGCAGCAGGGTGCGGCCATCGTGCAGCAACAGCAGCGCGGGCAGCAGATAGCCGTCCATCCCCGCGAGCGGGTAGTCCAGCACGTCGGCATTGAGATCGGCGCGGCGCAGTGCCCGGGGGACCAACCGCAACGGCAGTCGCCCCTGATCCAGCGCGATGCCATCCACCAGTTCGGCATCGGTCAACGGCCGCCCCAGGCGCTGGCACAGCAACACCAGGCCAGGCCGCAGGCCATCCACCTCCGCGGCCTGCGCGGCGCCGACCGACACCGCCGAATTGTCCTCAACCTGCATGAGCGCTCTCCCGGAACATGGCCTGCAACGCCCCGATCTGCGCCGCGGCACGGTAACGCAGGCGCTTACGTTCGATCCGCAGCGCGATCAACTGGCGTTCGGCCTCCAGCCGCTCCCGCTGTACGTTGAGCAGTTCGATCACCTCGCGCCGACCCACGCTCAACTGCTCGCGGTAGAGCTCGGCCACTTCCACCGCCTGCTGCGCCTGTTGCAGCAGTGCCTGCTCGCGCCCGCGCAGTGCATCGCCGGCATCGGCCAGCGTCTGCACGGTGCGCAGGATCTCGCGGCGCACGGCATCCACGTTCCACTGCGCCGCTTCCAGGCGCTGCCGGGCGGCCTGCGGGCGCAGGAACGTCGACATGCCCTGAAAGACGTCCATGCTCAGACGCAGCGAAATGGTCGAATCGTTCTGCAGGCGCCCACCGACGTCGCGACGCAGTGCGGCGGCTTCCAGATTCAGTTGCGGCTTCAACGCCGCGCGGGCCTCGCGCACTTCCGCTTCGGCGGCACGCACCTGTTCGTTGGCCTTGCGCAGCAAGGGCGAGGCGTCCACCGTCCGCGGCAATTGTGCCGGCGCCAGTTGCGGCAGGTCCGGCAGATCCGGTTCGAGCAGACCCTCGGCCTCTGTGCCAACCAGCAGCAGGAACTGGTTGCGCACCTCCTGCAGCGTGCCCTGCTCGGACGCCAACTGGTCCTGCCCACGCGCCAGTTCCAGCCGCGTGCGCTCCAGTTCGCTGCGATCGGCGTAGCCACCGCTGCGCGCTTCGCTGAGGTCGGCGATGGCCTGCAGGCGTTGCAGATGCGCCTGCACCGCCTGCAGCCGCTGCTGCGCCAGCAGTACGTCCAGGTACACGTCCACGATCGCCAGCGCGGCATCGTCGGCGGCGACCTCCACCCCGGCGTCCTGCCCGCGCTGCTGCGCCCGTGCCGCCGCGACCCTGCTCGACACACGGCCCCAGTCGTACAGCATCTGCGAGAGGTTGACGTCGTAGACCACCTCGCCGGGATCCATCGCCTTGGGCCCGGCGCCCACCGACAACGCCGGGTAGTAGCCGCTGCGCGCGATGCGCACGTCGGTGGCGGCACGTGCCGCCTCGGCCATCGCCGCGCGCAGTTGCGGCTCGCTGCTCAGGCCTTGTTGCACCGCCTGGGCCAGCGACATGGCGAAGGCACCTGGCGGTACCGCCAGCAACAGGCAGACGCAGGCGCTGGCCGCCCGGCCAGGCCGGCGCGCGCGCCGGCCGTGCGTGCAGGTCTCCCCCATCAGGCCGTCACCACCGCAAGCGTGTTGTCCTCCACCAGCAACGTGGCGCTGCCGAAGCTGTAGACGTGGTAGGTGATGCCATCGATCGCCTGTGTTGTGCCGCTGTCGACGGCACCGACGATGTTGAGCACATCCGCGCTGTCGCCAGTGATCTGCAAGGTATCGTTGCCGTCGGTGATCGCCAGCACCTCCGACGCGGTCAGGGTCAGAGTACTTCCGGAGTCGCCCTTACCCAGGTCGATACGCTCGATGTTGGACAGCGTGCCCACGCCTGCCGCGTTGTAGTCCAGATCGATGCCGTTGGCGAACAGCACCGTATCGAAGCCGGCGCCGCCGTCGATGCTGGTGAAGTTGGTCGCGGTGATCTGGATGGTGTCGTCGCCATTGCCGGCCAACACCTGATCGCCGCTGCCGACGTTGAAGATCAGGTCGCTGCCGTCGCCGGCGACGATACGCTCGCTGCTGCCGTCGGCGCCGGACAGGATGTCGATGCCGCCAGTACCATTCACGCTGATGGTGCCGATGCTCAGGGCCGCGCCACTGCCGGACAGGCTGATGCCATAACGCGCACTGTCGTTGCCGAGCGTGTCGGTGGCAACCACTTCGAAGGCGACCTGCGCACCAAGGTTGAGCACGCCGGACGCGGTGAGCCCGAGTTGGCTCAGGACGCTGGGACTGAGCAGGTTCAAGGCAAAGTCACCATTGGCGTCGGCCTGGATGGGCGTGAGTTCGACGTTGAGCGCCGGGGTGATGACGCGGATTGCCAGGCTGGCATTGGGGTCGGCGTTGCCGCTGAATCCGAAGGTCGCGGGCAACAGTGCGAAGTCCAGCCCGAAGTCGCCCAGCGTCAGCGGCTGCGCGATGTTGGCGCCAACCCCCAGCGAGGCGACCGAACTGGTGTTGCCCGCCGGATCGGCGCCCACCACGGACACCTGCGCGTTCAACAACTGCGACCAGCTCAGGCCGATATCCAGGCCGGTGAGCAGATCCAGCGAGGCCAGGCCGCTGTTGTCGGCGGTCAGCGTGGCCGTGGCCTGCACGCCGCCCACATTGACGTTGACCGTCAGTGCAGTGCCCGGTTCGCTGGAAATCGTCAGCAGATTAGCGACCAGCGACAGCACCGGAGTGGCCGGCGGGATCGTATCGATCGTGAAGCCGACCGAGGACGAGGCCGGGCCCCCGTTGAGATCGGCGGTGACCGTCGCGGCGCCCTGCGGCAACGCGGCGCCGCCGCTCGGCGGCAGCACCGAGACCACCACGTTGCCGGCAGCGAGGTCGCCGCTGGTGAGCGTATGCGGGACGTCCACCACGTAGCCGTTCTGACCGGCGAAATGCACGGTGACCACCTGGCCGACCAGCATGTTCGGCCGCAGTTGCACCACCACCTGGATGCCGTCGCCGATTTCCGCAGCGTTGATCCAGGTATCGCCGGCCTCGGGCACGCTGAGCAGCGGCGGCGACAGATCCGGGGCAGTGAGCAGTGCGGGCGGGCTGACGTTGCCGGCGGCATCGACCGCCACCACCGACAGTGCCTGCCCGATCACCAGCGCCGGCACCAGCGGCAGGCTGAAGGCGCCATTGCCATCGGCCTGGATCAACAGGGGATTGGCGGTATCGCCGTTCACCACCACACGCAGTTGCGCGTTGGCTTCGGCGGTGCCGGTGAGCAGGCTGCCGTCCAGGCTGATCGTGACCAGCGGTGCCGCCGGTGCCAGTGCATCCACCGTGGTGGTCGCCGGCGGGCTGACATTGCCGGCCGCATCAGTGGCCACGGCGTTGACGACGGTGCCGTCCGGCAGTGGCGTCCCCGGCGTCACGCTCCAGTTGCCGGCGCCATCGGCCGTCGTCTGGCCGATCAGGTTGCCATTGCCATCGGTGACGGTGACCGTCGCACCCGCCTCCGCGGTACCGACAATCGCCGTGCCATTGCTCGGCTGCAGCACCGGCGCCGCCGGTGCCAGCGCATCGACCGTGGTGGACGCCGGCGGACTAGCATTGCCGGCCGCGTCGGTGGCGACGGCGTTGATTACGGTGCCGTCCGGCAACGCGGCACCCGGCGTCACACTCCAGTTGCCGGTGCCATCGGCCGTCGTCTGCCCGATCAGGTTGCCATTGCCGTCGGTGACGGTGACCGTCGCACCCGCCTCCGCAGTACCGACGATCGCCGTGCCATTGCTCGGCTGCAGCACCGGCGCGGCCGGTGCCAGCGCATCGATGGTGGTCGTCGCCGGCGGGCTGGCATTGCCGGCCGCATCGGTCGCCACAGCGTTGACGACGGTGCCATCCGGCAACGCGGCGCCCGGCGTCACGCTCCAGTTGCCCGCGCCATCGGCCGTCGTCTGCCCGATCAGGTTGCCATTGCCGTCGGTGACGGTGACGGTCGCACCCGCCTCCGCAGT